>VBFR01000170.1 GCA_005889345.1 Chloroflexota bacterium | reverse complement strand
GGATATACGCCTCATCGACCCGGTTTTCGATGATCCATCCGAGCTGGGCGTCGCCCGGGCGCCAGCTGCCGGCTTGCCGCACACGGGTAAATCGAAATCGACGCCCCCAACCCTGCCCTCCCCCGCGAGCGGGCGAGGGAATTGAACGCTCGTGTCGGGCGACTTATGATGTCGACGACAGGAGGGAAGAGATGGCCGAATCGGCTGATGGTTTCCTTGGACTAAGCCTCGAGGA
>VBFR01000169.1 GCA_005889345.1 Chloroflexota bacterium | reverse complement strand
AGGTCGGCGTGGTGCTGCCCGCCTCCAAGGTCTATGCCGAGCTGGGGGCGAGCATCACGAACGGGATGAAGCTCTATCTGGAAAAGGTGGGCGGCAAGGCCGCGGGCCGGAAGATCGCCTTACTCTTCGAGGACGAGGAGGCTACACCGGACGTCGCCCTCGCTAAGACCCGAAAGCTGGTCGAGCAGGACAACGTCTCGATGATCGCCGGCTATGTCGCGAGCCCGGATGCGGTCGGCTCCCGTGACTTCCTCGACCAGAACGCGATTCCCACCCTGATCGCCAACGCCGGCGCGAACGTGCTCAGCCGGGCGAAGAAATCGACCTATATATATCGGACATCGTTCAGCAACTGGCAGCCCAACCACCCAATGGGAGCCTATGTCGCGGACAACATCTCCAAGAAGGTGACGCTCGTCTACGCCAACTATGCAGCCGGCAGCGAGACCGCCGCCTCGTTCAAGGAAACCTACACGGGCCAGATTCTTGCCGAGGTCAAGCCGCCCCTCAACACGCAGGACTACTCGACCTACATCAGCCAGATCAGAGCTTCCAAGCCGGAGGCGATTTACTTCTTCCTATCCGGCACGGACGCAGTCAACTTCTTTACGCAGGCCAAGCAGGTCGATCTCTTCGCGAACATCAAGGTGACGGGATCTGGCTTTGGCGTTGAGCAGGATGTCACCCAGGCCATCGGGGACAAATCCCCGGTCGGCGCCGTCACCGGCCTGCATTGGGCCTACACGCTCGACACCAAGGAGAACAAGGACTTCACGTCGGCTTACAAGAGCAGGTACGGCAAGCTGGCCGACGTCTTCGCGGTGCAGGGGTACGACACCGCCCGCGTGATCGTCGACGCGCTCAACACCGTCAAGGGCAAGACGGACGACAAGCAAGCCTTCCTCAAGGCGATCGGGGACGTCAAGTTCAAGAGTCCCCGTGGCGACTTCCTTTTCGACGCCGCGACCAACAACGTGATCAACCCGGTCTACATCAGAGAGTTGATCAAGGATCCGAGCCTGGGTTACGTGAACAAGGTGAAGACGACCGTGGCTAGCGTGGCCGATCCCGGTCACTGACCTCCCATCGAGGTCGCGCTCTCGGCGGTGCTGAATGGGCTCGCCTTCGGCGGGCTGATTTTCCTCCTTGCGGCGGGCCTGTCCGTGATCTTCGGCCTGATGGACGTGCTGAACC
This sequence comes from Chloroflexota bacterium, assembly GCA_005889345.1. Classification (GTDB taxonomy): domain Bacteria; phylum Chloroflexota; class Dormibacteria; order CF-121; family CF-121; genus CF-13. The sequence goes on along the minus strand of VBFR01000169.1, from coordinate 4,490 downwards.
TGGCCCATGGTTCCTTTTACATGCTGGGCGCCTACGTGGGCCTGACGGTCCTCAGCCTGACCAACAATTTCTGGCTGGCCCTGATCGCCGCACCCATCGCGCTCGCGATCATCGGTGCTTCGGTTGAAGTCGTTCTCTTTCGGCGGATCTATCAACGTGGCCACCTGATGCAGGTCCTGCTGACCTTTGGTTTGACGCTCGTGATCGTCGACCTGATCCGCTGGCGGTTCGGCCCACAGACGCATAGCCTGCCGACTCCGCCCGGTCTGGACGGCGCGGTTCACATCCTGGGTGTCCCGTTCGCCAGCTACAAGCTGTTCGTCATCGTGTTCGCGACGGTCGTGGCCGCCGCGCTGGTCATCGTCTGGCGCAGGTCGAGGGTGGGAGCGATCCTTCGCGCCGGCGTGGCCGACCGGGAGATGCTCGGCCTGCTCGGGATCGACCTGAGTCGCGTGTTTACGGCGACCTTCGCGTTCGGCGCGGCGCTCGCCGGGCTGGCCGGCGTCGTGGTGGGTCCATACCTGAGCGTCTATCCAGGCATGGACGAAAGCATCCTGGTGCTGGTGCTCGTGGTCGTCGTCGTCGGTGGGCTGGGATCGATCGAAGGCGCGATCCTGGGCTCGCTCCTGGTCGGCCTCGCCAACGCCATCGGTCCGCTGGTGCTGGGCGGGTTCGAGGCTGCATCGATCTTCGCCGTGATGGCGGTGGTCTTGCTCGTGCGTCCCCGAGGGCTGCTCGGACTCCGGCAATGACGGGGCTGCGGCGAGCGAGACTCCAGCGACGACCGCTTGGCTTGCTGGCACTTCTGCTGTTCTTGATCAGCGTGCCAGCCTGGGCACCCAACCGATTCTGGATCAACGTCGCTTCCCAGGCATTGATCTTCGCGATCTTCGCGATGTCGCTCGACCTGCTCCTCGGCTACGGCGGCATGCCGTCGTTCGGTCACGCCGCGTTTTTTGCGGCCGGTGCCTACGCTTGTGCTCTCTGGGCGCTGCACCGGAGTCCTGATCTTCTCCCGCTTCTCCTGGTTGGACTGGCTGCGGGTGCCGGCCTGGCGTTGATCGGGGCGCTCGCGTTGCGGGCCCGCGGAATCTTTTTCTTGATGCTCACGCTCGCCTTCGCGCAGATGGTCTGGAGCGTCCTCTCGAACAACCAGCTGGCGGGAACCCTGGGTGGCGACATCGGCCTCATCGGTGTGCCCCGACCGGTGCTGCCCTACGTCCCTGCCGTCAACCTCTTTCAGGCCGCGAACTTTTACTTCCTCACCCTGGTCGTGGCGGTCGCGGTCTACCTGGCCCTGGCGGCGATCGTCGCGTCTCCTTTTGGCCGTACCCTCGAGGGGATCCGGGAAAACGAGGGGCGCATGCAATCGCTGGGAACCTTCACGTTCCGGTATCGGCTCGCCGCCTTCGTCATCGCCGGGGCCCTGGCCGGCCTAGCAGGAATGCTGAGCGCCAGCTTCAACTTCTCCGCGACCCCCGCCAGTGCCTTCTGGACGACATCCGGCCTGGCAATGATCGCGGTGATCGTGGGCGGCTCCCGGTCGCTGCTTGGACCCGCCGTCGGCGCCATGCTCGTTGTCGTACTGCAGCTTGGATTGTCCAGCCTCCCGACCCCAGGCCTGGCGGAGCACTGGCAGCTCCTGCTGGGCGCGGTCTTCGTCGCGTTCGTCCTCTTCTTGCCAGGCGGGCTGCACGGGCTCGTCCGCGGACGCGCGGCGTGAACATTTCCACGGCGTCCGTCACCGTGCGCTTCGGCGCGGTGGCGGCCCTCCAGGACGTCAGCCTCGAGATTCCAAGCGGAGAGCGCCGGGCCCTGATCGGACCGAACGGGGCGGGCAAGACAACCCTGTTCGATGTCATCACCGGCGCGCGACGGCCGACCTCGGGACGCATCCTGCTGGCCGGCGCAGACGTGACGCCATTGAGCACGTGGCGGCGAGCGCGCCTGGGACTCGCGCGAACCTTTCAACGGTCGGCACTCTTTCCCACCTTGACCACGGCCGAAAATCTTGCCCTCGCCGTGCGCGCCCGGATGCAAACGGGTTGGCGCATCTGGCCGAGCCGGATGGAACGCACGGTCGCCATGGAGGTATCGTCGCGTCTTCGCGCTGCCGGGTTGGCGGCTTTGGCGCAGCGGCGGGCGTGGACACTGGCACACGGCGAACAGCGTGCCCTCGAGATCGAGCTCGCCCTCGCCAGCCAGCCGCGACTGCTTTTGCTGGACGAGCCGATGGCGGGCCTCTCCGGCGAGGAACGGCAGGCCGCCGTCGCACGGCTGCGCTCGCTGCCGCCGCACGTGACCCTGGTGCTCGTCGAGCATGACCTTGATGTGGTCTTCGCGGTTGCCCAGCGGATCTCGGTCCTTGACCACGGCGTGCTGATCGCCGACGGGACACCGGCCGAGATTCGTGCCGACCATCGCGTGCAGGAGGTCTACCTTGGTCGCGCCGACTAAAACACCGGACCGGCTCATTGTCGAGAACCTATCGGTCGCGTACGGCGGGAGCACGGTCGTCCGAAATGCATCGCTTCGAGTCGCCGGCGGTGAGGCTGTCGCGCTGCTCGGCCGCAACGGCGCCGGGAAGACGTCGACGCTGATGGCCATCGCGGGCGCACTTACGCCTCGACGAGGCTCGGTACGCGTTGACGGCACCGAGGTCCAGGGGCTTCCGGCCCATCGAGTCGCACGGGCAGGCATCACCCTGGTCCCTCAGGGTCGACGCATCTTTCCGACCTTGAGCGTGCGGGAGAACCTGACGCTGGCCATGCGGGGTGGCGACCTCAATGTGGTCTACAGACTTTTCCCCGTCCTGGCTGAGCGGGCGAGCCAGCCGGGCGTCGCGCTCTCGGGCGGCGAGCAGCAGATGCTCGCCATCGGCCGAGCGCTGATGACCGCGCCCAGCGTGCTGTTGATGGACGAGCCCTCGGAAGGGCTGGCTCCAATGATGGTGCGCCGGATCGGTGAGCTGATTCGCGAACTACGCCAGCAGCAGCAACTCGCAATTCTGATCGCCGAGCAGAACCTGGCCCTCGCACTCGGGCTCGCGGACCGCGTCTACGTCTTAGAGCGGGGCGAGGTGGTGCACGAAGGCCCAGCCGATGAGTTTCGGCAGGCTCGCGATTTGCAGAAGCGCTACCTCGGCGTCTAGCGCTAGGAGGTAGAGATGCTTTCGAGGGCGGGCGTGGGAGCGAGAAGGGTGGCGGCGTGGGCGCCGCTCGTTGGCGGGAGGCGAAGCACGAAGGTGCTGCCCTTGCCCAGCTCGCTGAACTCGAGCTTGAGCGAACCGCCGTGACGCTCCGCCAGCTCGCGGCTGATGAAGAGCCCCAACCCGGTGCCCGGCTGCGGTCCGAGACCCGGATCGTCGATGCGGAAGAAGCGCTCGAAGATCTTGTCCTGCTTGTCGCGCGCGATGCCGATGCCTCGGTCTTCGATGATCAGTGTGGGACCGCCGTCCGCAACGACGGTCAGCTTGACCCAGGGCCGTCCGGCGCTGTACGTCAGCGCGTTGTTGATCAAGTTATCGATGATGCGGGCCAGCTGCTCCCGGTCGGCCGTGACCGCGACCGGCTCATCGGGCTCGCTGTACGAGATCTCTGCCCGCAGCAAGCCGGCGCGCGCCTCGGCGCGGCCCATCGCCTGCCGGGCCATCTCGCGGAGATCGAGCGTCTTGGCATCCGTCGGGACGGTGCCACCCTCGATGCGGGCGGCGGTCAGCAGGTCGTCCACGATGCTGTTCAGCTCGGTCGCCTTACCCATGAGCACGCGCAGCGGTTGCTCGGCCTTGTGCGGCGGGATGCTCCCGTCCTGGAGCATCGACAGGTAACCCGTAATGACGGAAAGAGGCGTCCGAAGCTCGTGCGCCGCCATGCTGAGGAACGCGCTCTTGCTTTTGCTCGCTTCCTGTGCCTCGGCGAAGAGGATCTGCGACTGCTTGAGGAGCTCTTCGGTGCGCATGTTGGCCTCGATCGTGTTGAGGACGACCCCGATGCCGTCGGTCAGTTGATCGAGGAAGTCGAGGTGCGTCTCACTGAATGGCGCAACCGACGCCAGCTCGATTACCGCCTTGATGCGACCCTCGAAGAGCACCGGCAGCACCACGATGCTGTTCGGCGACGCTTCGCCCAATCCGGAGCGGATGCCGATGTAGCCGGACGGCACGGTGGTCATCAGGATGCGGCGCGCGTCGCGGGCGCACTGGCCGACGAGCCCCTCACCCCAGCGGAAGGCTTTGCCCGCGGTGTCACTCGCGCTGATGGCGTAGCCGGCCGTCATGCGAAGCACCGGCTCCTCACCCTCACGGTTTTCGACGATGTAGAAGGCACCGTACTGGGCCGAGACCAGCGGCGCAGCCTCGCTCAGGATGAGGTCGGCGACGGTGCGCAGATCCCGTTGGCCCTGCAGCATCGTCGTGTGCTTGGCGATATTGGTCTTGAGCCAGTCCTGCTCCGTGTTCTTCTGGGTGGTCTCTTTTAGGTTGCGGATCATTT
>VBFR01000168.1 GCA_005889345.1 Chloroflexota bacterium | reverse complement strand
ACGAATGCTGCCCCAGTGTAGCCCGTTCGGCCCAGCGTTCGCTCGGGTATGGACATGCTCGCGATCATGGCCGATAGTGGGTATTCAGGCAGGCAACGAGAAGGCTTTTGCATGACGGGCGCAGTCACAACGGGTCGGCGGCAAAGACGCAGGTCCAGGCCGATCAAAGTCCTCGCGGCGATTCTGATGTTCCTGCTCGTCTTGCTAGTCAGTTACGCGCTGTGGATCGTGTATGAGAACACGTTGACGCCGGCGTCCCTCGATCAGGGGCCATCGATCAGCGCGACACCGTCACCTGGGAATGCGCTCTCCGCGACG
>VBFR01000167.1 GCA_005889345.1 Chloroflexota bacterium | reverse complement strand
AACGTCGGCGTCGGCGCGGTAGCCGGATTCATGCGGCGAGAGTAATGTAGGCCCACTTGGCGGACGCCTCTGGGGGGAAAAGGGGGTGATGCTGCTGGTCGGGTCGAGCTTTTCTGCCACGGTTTTTGGGGTTGGGACAGGAGGCAATCAAGTGAGACGACTCTTACTGCTGGCATCGACGCTCTCGCTCTTGCTCGTCTCCGGCACTCAGGCGGCGCAAGCAACGGCCGGCTCTGGCACCTTCCACTGGGAAGCCGGCGCGGGTAGTCCCGTCTGCGGCTTTGAGCCGACGGCTTGCCCCAACGTCGCCATGGCTGACAACGGCGACACTTTGACCCTGAGGGCGGAGGGAGACCTTGATAGGGCGAACGGCGCCGCCTCGGGAGGCGGCACCTTCCAACATCGAACGGCTGCGGGCACCCTTGTGGCCAGCGGGACGCTCATGGCCACCGGCCTGCTCACGTTCATCCCCTATGGCTGCGGGGGCCCAGTTCCTCCCAACTTCTGCGGAGGGCGCGCGGCGTTCGCGGTCCATGTGGTCGCGCACCCGGCCAGCAACCCATCGGCAACGGTTGAGGCCGAGGGCGTCCTTGAGTTGGAGTGCACCCTCGGTAATCCACCAGCCGGCGCAAGGGAGGGTTTTCGGCTGAACGTCAAGGACCTGCTCAATTTCAATAAGTCGGTTAGCGGGGACACCCTGTTCATCAAGACGTCGTAGAAGCGGCGCTGGCCAGTCCCGGCTCGGGGCTGGCCTCCGCGGACCTTTGTCAAGTGACGCCCTTCGCGCGGCCAGCGCGAGTGATTCGGTCAGCTCGGAGGTACGGGAGTTTACGGGAGACAAGGTATGTTTGGCGACTCGACACAGGCGTGCCGAGGCTAACTAAGACGCTCGACGATCATCGCCATCCCCTGGCCGCCGCCCACGCACATGGTTTCCAGGCCGATCGTCTTGTTTTCCGTGACGAGGCCGTTCAGCAAGGTGCAGAGGATGCGGGCCCCCGTCATCCCGAAGGGATGGCCGAGCGCGATCGAGCCGCCGTGCGGATTGAGCTTGTCGCTGAATGGATCGATGCCGAGCTCCCGCGCGGAGGGGATGACCTGGGCCGCGAAGGCTTCGTTGATTTCGACGATATCGACATCGGCGATCGACATGCCCGCCCGCTTGAGCGCCTGCCGCGACGCCTCGATCGGGCCAAGGCCCATGATTTCCGGCTCCAGCGCCGAGACGCCGGTGGCGACGATGCGGGCCAGCGGCCGGAGGCCGAGATCCTTCGCCCGACGGTCCGAGGTGATCACGACGGCGGCAGCCCCGTCGTTCAGGGGACAGGAGTTGCCGGCCGTCACTCGCCCGTTCTCACGGAACGCCGGCTTCAGGGTGGCGAGCACCTCCACCGTGGTGTTTGGCCTCGGCCCGTCGTCCCGGCTCATCGTGGTGCCGTTCGGCAGCGGCACCGGGATGATCTCGCGGTCGAAGAACCCGCCGTCGCGCGACTGCACGGCGCGCGTCTGACTCTTGACGGCGTAGCGGTCCATCTCCTCGCGCGTGACCTTCTTGAGGTCGGCGACATTCTCGGCCGTCTCCCCCATCGCGATGTAGATGTCCGGATACTCTTCGGTGTTCCCTCGCTTGAGGCGCGGGTTCTGGGCATCGGGCTGGTCCGCGAAACCATTGACGTATCGCGAGACACACTCCACGCCGATGGAGAGGAAGGCCTCACCCTCGCCAGCCTTGATCGCGTGGAAGGCCATGCGGCTGGTTTGCAGCGACGAGGCACAGTAGCGGTTGACGGTTGTGCCGGGCACGTCGAGACGAGTGAGAATGCTGACCACCCGCCCAAGATTGAAGCCCTGCTCACCGGCCGGCAGGCCGCAGCCGCACATCAGGTCGTCGATCGTCGCCCGGTCCAGCTGCGGCACCTTCTGCAGGACCTTGCTCGTGACGTGGGCCGCCAGGTCATCGGGACGCACCTCGACCAGGGAGCCTTTGCCGGCTCGTCCGATTGGCGATCGACCATACGCGACGATAACGGCTTCCGGCATGGGGATACGCCCAGTTTAGCCGCGTCGGCCGAGCGATTCTCAGCGCGTGCGGTCGCGCAGCCTCGCGCTCACGCGCTCGAGCTTCCCACGATGGCCAGATTCGGGAGAGGGGCCCAGTCGACGATTTCCAGCGCGTGCTCGAGCTGATGCGGGATGCCGTGGAGCACGAGGCGGCGGCCGGGTTCGAGCGCCTGGGAGGCTCGAACAATCACCTGGAGCCCACCCAGGTCGCAGAAGAGCAAGCCGCTGAGGTCCAGGTGCACGTCGCCGGCATGCCCGCGCATCCGGGCAAGCGCCTGGGCGACGGCCGCGATGTTTGACCGGTCGACGTCGCCGACCAGCGCCAGACCGGGAGGGTCCACGGTGGGCAGGATCTGGAGAATGGTATCGGCGTACAGCGGCCGGTCCCAGAGCCGGCGTGCAGCCGAAACGGCCGGTTCGACGGAAGTCCCGAGGACGGCGCGGACCGGCTTGTCAAAGACTTCGAGTGGCTTGCCGTCGAATCGTGGCGTCGCCAGTTCGGGGGTTCGGACCCAGGCCCACACCCACTCCTTGATGAGCTGGCGCAAGGGCTCGGCCGGAAGTCCCACGTCGCGAAAGCGCTCATCGTTCTGCTCCAGGAAGCGATCGATGATGGTTAGAAACGCGTTGACGAGCCGCTCGAGCTCGGGTTCTCGCATCCCTGATGCTGGCCCGGAATGCAGGCGAGCGCGGGCATCGAACAGCCGCTCGCGGTGGGGCCGGCTGAGCTGCACGAACTCCTCCTGCAGGGCCCGGACGATGTCGAGCTTCGCTGGACTGACCTGGGCCAACCACTGCAGTCGCTGGCGCTGGTCACCCAACGCGCAGCGAGGATAAAAGCGCCCGCGGCTCTCGAGGTCGTTGCCGGTACCGAGGTGCCGGCAGGTACGCCAGGTGCCAAGTGGCTTGTTCCGGGAGTCGGCGGCGATGAAGGTCGCGGCCTGGAACGCCGGGCAGGCGTCGAACCCCTCGGGGAAGGGCCGCGGATAGATGCAGCGGTCGGCGTGCTGGTCCGCTCGGGCCATAATCGCCCATTCGGGCTAACACATATTATGCCGTCATCTATGGGCCGTCAGCAGCCCTACTCCTCAGATTTACGCTGACGGCCGATCGAGGCTCGCCATGCTGGAGCATACGGCGATGTAGTCGGGCAGAACACCATTCCATCCGGACCGGTTGGCGTCGCGCCACCCCGGTCCGCGACCGCCAAGCCGCTCCCAGCCCCGATGCTCGATCTCGACCCGCGTGTGATCGGCGCCCTGATCGTTGAACCGGATCTCTACTTCGGTGGCGTCGGACCGGTCGGTGCGGATGTACCACAGGTAGGAAAGCCGACGGGGCGGGTCCCATACGGTGATCTCCCCCCAGTCGACCTCCCGGCCAGAGGGGGTTCGCTCGAAAATCCGGCCACCGGGCCTTCCCTCGAAGATGACCTGGAGACCGCGCTCGGCCGTCACGGTGTGGTTCACCGGCCACCAGCTCGAGGGCCGCTGGGTCCACAGGTCGAAGGCGTGCTCCACCGGGCACTGGACATCGAAGGCCATCCGCAGCGGCTCGATCACCGTTTTCGGCCCGTGGGCCTGGTGTTCTCTGCGAGGAGCTTGAACCGCGCCGCCGCGTCGCCCCACACCTCCAGCAGGTATGACTGCACCGCTTCCACGCCACGGGCGTGCAGCTGGTAGATGCGCCGGGTACCCCGCGGCTCCGCGATCACCAGGCCGGCCTCCTTGAGCAAGCGCAGATGGCGCGACACGGCGGGCCGGCTGATGGGGAGCGAGTCCGCGATCTCGCCCACCGTCCGCCCACCCGAGCCGAGTAATTCGACGATGGCGCGGCGGTTGCCATCGCCCAGCGCGTCGAACGGGTCACCGGCGAGCTCGCGGGCAGACACGATGCGATCGTAACAAAAATGCTACCGTTGTCGGGACGGCGCCGGCAACATGACGTGATCGAGGGAGGACGACGTGAAGTTCTACGAAGCGAGCTCGACGATTTCGGCGAAACCCGAGGCGATCTGGGCGATCCTGACGGACGGCGCCCGATATCCGTCGTGGGATTCGGGGGTTGAGCGGGTCGAAGGGCGCATCGCCCCCGGCGAGACGATCAGGGTTTACGTCAAAGTCAATCCCGGGCGCGCCTTCCCGATCAAGGTGACGGAGTTCGTGCCCGGGCAGCGGATGGTGTGGTCGGGCGGCATGCCGCTCGGTCTCTTCAAGGGGGTGCGCACCTATACGCTCTCGCCGCAGGGGAACGGAACCACCAAATTCAGCATGCGCGAGGAGTACACCGGGCCGATGCTGCCGATGATCTGGCGCTCCATCCCGGACCTGGGCCCATCCTTCGCGCAATTCGCCAACGGTCTCAAGCAGCGAGCCGAGACCGCCGGACGCTAACGACCCAATCCCAGCCGGACCGCCCTACCGCTCGTACTCCGACGGCGACGACACCCGTAGTCACGAGCCCCACAGCCACAATCCCGACGGCCAAAGGCGACATGGACCAACGGCATTCCTCGCCAGCTTTCCGACGATCGGCACTCAAACCCCGGCATCTCGGCTCC
>VBFR01000166.1 GCA_005889345.1 Chloroflexota bacterium | reverse complement strand
CCGGCTCGGAAATCGTGAGACACCGGCGGCGTTGATGTGCGGCAAACTCCTCGCCAAACTCCTGCAGCGCACTCTGCAACAGGACGGCCGCCCCATCCGGGTGGTGGCACGCGCCGCGGCCCGTCAGCTGGCCGCTCCAGCGGACGATACGATCGAGATCGCCGGGCCGCGAAGACTGCGCGGCCAGCCGCTGCGTCGCACCCGCGGTCGCTGAGAGACCGAAGACGCACGGCCCACATTGACGCGCGCTCTGAGAGGCCAGGTAGGTCAGGAGCCGGGCGGTCGCCTCCACGCCGCAGCTGTCGGAG
>VBFR01000165.1 GCA_005889345.1 Chloroflexota bacterium | reverse complement strand
CCGCCGCTCCGCCGGCTGCGACAACGATCGCGGTGGCAAGTATTGGCGGGATCACCAGTGCCGCCAGGCGGTGACCCCGGATCCGCCCGCCGAATGACAGGGCGAGCAAGCCCACCATCACCATGGTGAAGAAGCGGGCGGGTTGGGCAGTGAATGGCGCGATAGCCAGGGCGATGCCGGCCGCGAGGCAATTGCGCAGTCGGCGCTCACCGTCTCTGGCGAGGGCCAGCAGCGCGAGCACATAGCACAAGGGTGTGAAGAGGTCGGCTTCGAGCATGGTGCGGCCGAGGTGGAAGAACCATGGCTCGAATGAGGCCTCGAGAATGAGAATCGATGCCACGGTCTGGGAGCGCGTCAGCCGCCATCCGAGTCCTCCCGCCACCATCGCCAGCGCGATCCCGGCGAGCGCATTGGGCAGCCGGACGATGAAGGGGGTCAGCGGCAGGAACGCCGTCAGCAGAGCCTCCGAGTAGACGCCGACGGGTCCCTTGTAATCGCCGAAGGAACGAAAAAAGAGCGGCCAGGCAGCCCCGTACTGATCGACCCCGTGGTGGGCAACCGCCCACCCGTTGTAGCCGAACGCCGCCTCGTCGCCGAACAGACCCGGCGGGCTAACCTGCAGTCCCACGAGGTGGCTGACGACCACCACAACGATGATCGCCGGCAAAAGCTTAAGGATCCGCCGCGGCGGCATGCCCCTCACAGATGGCGGGTTACGCCGTGGTGTCAGGTGACGTCGGACCAACCAGGACGATCCCATCAAGCGCCGCCAGTTCTGCTGGCAAGGGTGAAGCGCCGCGGCTGCCGCTCTCATTCGCGAAAATGTCGAGGACGCGCCGGCCGACCTCATGGGTCTGCACGCGATGGTCGGCTTTGAATGGATGCGACAGGTGGGTGGTGCTCTTCACCTGCAGGGCGATGCTGCGTGCGAATTTCCCTCGCAAATGGATCTCCATGTCGCGTCGATCGTCGTCTGTCAGCGGTAAATAGACTTCGAGTACGCCGTCGCTGGTAATGATCAAGATCTTCGCCAGCTCGTACTGGGTGACGATGCCTTGCTGCGTGAAACTGATTGGGCTCACTAGCCGCCCAGTATCGCACTGCGGCCCCCAGCGATCCGTAGGTGCTGGCGCGATTATCGGCTCGTATCCTTTTGATCGCGGCGGGCGTTCCCTACCACGTGACGACTGCCGGTCGATCTATCCTTGCCTGCCTCGCGGTGCTCGTCATCTCGGCGGGTACGTCTGGCGTCTCGTCGGCGCTTGCGGCTTCGGGTGGTGCGTGGTCACCAGCCGCGAGCATGAGGCAGCCGCATCAGGCAGCGACGGCGACGCTGCTGCCCAATGGCAAAGTGCTCGTCGTCGGCGGCTTCGGGCAACTCGATTCCGCCCCGGAGCTCTATGACCCCGCCTCGGATACCTGGTCTCCCACCGGGCCCATCGTCGTTACGCGGTCGCTGGGGACAGCCACCCTCTTGCCCTCCGGCAAAGTGCTGCTCGCCGGAGGGATTGCAGCCGACACTGGACACAGCACCACACGGACGGAGCTTTATGACCCGGCAACCAACTCGTGGTCGGCCACAGCCGGTATGGCCGTGCAGCGAAGCAGCCACTCGGCAACTCTCCTTCCGAGCGGCATGGTGCTGGTCGCTGGCGGCCAAAACGCCAGCGGCTACATCGCGAGTGCAGAGCTGTACGACCCCGCCAGCGGTCGATGGACGATGGCGGCCCGGATGGACGCCGGCTACGCGGGCCCCTACGCCACGCTGCTGGCGAATGGGATGGTCCTCGTTGCGGGTGGGTCCACCCTTGGTGACGGCAGAGGCGAGCTCTATGATCCCGCAACGAACCGGTGGTCGAACGCCGGAACCGCGGCGAGAAATACACAAACGGCGACCCGGTTGGCGGACGGACGAGTCTTGACAACAGGGCAAGGCAAGGAAGCGCACCTCTATGACCCGGCCACCAATCACTGGTCCGTTGCCGCGAGCATGCTCCAGGATCGCGACCTGCCAACGGCCACCTCTCTTGCCGACGGCAGAGTCCTGGTCACCGGTGGCAGCACAAGCGCCGGCGGCCAGCAGGTGTGGCTGACGAGCGCGGAGATCTACGACCCGGCTTTGAATCACTGGTCGCCGGCGGGTTGCATGGGTCAGGCGCGCTGGGAACACACGGCGACCCTGCTCCCTTCGAAGAGAGTGCTGATCGCCGGTGGCGACCTCCCATCGGTCTCGCTCTCCAGCGTTGAGCTATTCGATCCGAGCGCCGCGTCGAGTGGCCAGCCCGTTGAGTCCTGTCCGACCAATCAGCCCATCCAGGCCGGGGCAGCCACCCCATCCCCCGAGGTCTCGCCGGCGGTCGCGACCCCCTCGGTTGCCCCGACGGCATCGGCCGTCCCTACGGTGCAGCCGGTGCAACTCACGGCTATCCGGGTGGGCTCACTGACGGTCAATCGCCTGACGGCAATCGGGATCGCCGGCGCCCTGGCGCTCCTAGTTCTCGCTGCCGCGATCTACGCCTGGGCTCGCTGGCGCAGACGTGGCATCTGACGGCACGGCCGTGACGGTGTCCGCCGGCGCGTTTTGACGCCGGGATAGGGCGAGCGCGGGCATGGCTACCGCTCCGATCGCGGCGGCCACGACGTACGACGAGCCGTATCCCCACACGTCGGCAACCCGACCGAGGACCGGCTGGGCCCAGACGCCTCCCGCCGATCCCATCAACGAATCGAAGGAGAGGATCGTCGCCCGCTGCCGCGACGGGATCATGCCGTTCATGTAGGTCTGGCGGATGGGCATCGATGCGGCGAAGATGAGCGACCAGACGACGACCAATCCGATCACCACCCAGAAGCTCTGGATGATGCCCATCAGGGCGAGGACGATGACGCCAAGGGTCGCCGTCGCGATCAGCGCCGACGTGCGCCGGTGGAAGAGCCGGCGGATCCGGGGTGCCGCCAAGCCGCCGAGGATCTGCGCGCCGGCGACGATCGCTGCCGCCAGGCCGGCGATCACGTAGGCGCGTCGGTCGCCGTAGAGCTGTAGCAGATAGGGCTGCAGCGCATAGAAACCATAGATGCCAACACCGCCGGTGAAGAGGGACTCGACCATCAACCACTTGACCGACGGCACCTTCAATCCGTACTCGATCGACGCGGAGGCGATCTTCCGCACTTCGGTCACCACGTTGCCCGCCTTCTCGGGGAAGAAGCCCACATCGTGCATCAGTCGCAACGCCACCACGAACATGACACCCAGGATGAGACCGCGGAGCACGAAAGGCACACCGAGGCTGGTCTGCTGGGCGATCAACCCTCCGAGCACCGAGCCACCGAGCATCGCCACGCCGGTCACGACCTGGCCGCGCCCGAAGACCGCCTCCAGCTCGCCGGCGAAGCCCGTCGCCTTGAGCGCGTCCACCAGCCACGCCTCGACGGCACCGGAAAAGAAGGTGAAGCCCAGACCGATGAGCACCGAAACGACGGCCCACTGCCAGAACGGGGCGTGAATCCGCCAGAGGAACACATAGAGTAGCGTCGACGCCGCGAGTGTCACGGTCCCGAGGAGGTACGAGAGACGGCGCCCCGCGGTGTCGGCAACCACCCCGGTCGGCACCTCGAAGATCACCATGCCGGCGGTGAAGAAGGCATTGGCCGCGAACGCCTCGAGGTTGGACAGTCCCGCGTCCAGCAGGAAGATGGTGTTGATCCCCCAGATGAGTGAGGCGGCCAGCGTGTTGCCCAACAGGAGGACGAGGTAGGTGCGCTGGATCCCGTCCGGCGTCGGAAGCGTGGCGGCCGACATCGGTGTCAGACTAATGCAGTGACGATCGAACGCCGATCACGTCGCTTCTCGTCGGACCGGCTCGAGCGTCTCGCGCGGCGATTGATGAATGCGTCGCCCCTGTGTGCCCTGGCGACCGTGTGGCCCACCGGCCGGGCACACATCAACCACATGTACTTCGCGCGAAGCGGCTTGTTCGACGTCGTCTGGATCTCCGATCCGGACTCGCGTCATTCTCGCAACCTGCTGACGAATGCGTCCGCCGCCGTCACGATCTTTGACTCGCACCAGACGTGGGGCCGGCCCGATCGCGGCATCCAGCTCTTCGGCACGGCCGGCACGGTGAGCGGCGCCGCGGCTCGAGAGGCCGAACGCGCTTATGCCGCGCGATTTCCTTCGTACGACCCGTCCGATTCCTACCCGATCTACCGATTCCGTCCTCGCGAAGTGAAGCTCTTCTACGAGCGCGTGCTCGGGGGCGGCACACTGGTCACGGCGCGCGTTACCCGGGATGGGCTCGCGTGGCGACGGACCGAGGTGTGGGCCTGAACGGCTGACCGCGTCAGTGCCCGCAGGTCGGCTGCCGGTAGTAGGCCCGGATCCCCCTGAAATCGCGGAAGCTCCAGCCCCCGCCCTCGAGCACGGCGTTCGCGGTCGTGCCACCCTCGTCCTGGACCGCCGAGGGGATGGTGACGACCATCCAGTCGTGCGGGCCGAACGGTGCGCGCCGAACGACCTCCAGGAGATCGCCGCTGTTACCGGCCCTGAAGATGGAATCCGATCGAGGGGCAAGCGTCGGCACGTACCAGGCGAACCCGTACGAGCTGTGTTCGTCGAGGAAGCTGTAAAAGCGACTATCGGGGCAGGCCTGCGTACTGATGAAGGTGGCCGCCCCGCGCCAGTCTTCCTTGACGTTCCACGTGCCCGCATAGACTCTCCGGAGCGGTCCGGCGTTGAACGCGACCCACCCTACCGCCAGCACGCCGATCAGGCCCGCGGCGATCAGCCGTGATCGGTTCGGCTGAAGGTTCGCACCGGCAAAGCCCCAGAGCCGTGCGCCGGCGTAGGCGATGCCCGACGCGGCGAGGAGGTAGAGAAGAGGCAGCGCCGCGATCACCTGCCGCTCCGCCCAGAAGTAGTGCGCCACCTGGTCGGCCCGCCAGGCGAGCACGACCATCAGCGGTGGCGTGACGGCGAGCAGCAGGACCTGCGCCCGGCCGCGAACCAGGGCGACGATCAGTCCGACAACGGCGAGGAGCAGGACCACGTCGGTCCGGGCCCAGGCGACCAGGTTCCAGGAGGGTGCCGAGTTGAGCGGTGCCAGGGCGAGCAGGACGACGGCGATCTGGTGCATCCTCGCCAGGTCGAGCGGCGGAGGCGCCGGCCAGCCCCAGTTCAACGTGCCCCCGGCGGCAAACAGCAGCCAGGGCACGAACACGATGATGCCGGCGATCGACGCGGCCAGGAAGCGGGCGACCTGGCCCGCGGCCCGACGCAGCACTGTCCGCGACCACTGTGCCCGCGCGGCGAGCCAGAGCCAGTACGCCACCAGGAAGAACCCCTCGGTCGCGACCAGCGCGGCAAGAAAGTAGTGGCCGTAGAGTCCGAGCGCCACCACCAGCGCGAAGACGAGCCAGTCGATTCGCCGGTCGCGCTCGAAGGCACGGTTGAAGGCCCACAGGTTGAGCAGACCCAGCAGTGCGGCCAGTGAGTAGAAGCGGGCTTCCTGCGAGTAGAAGATCAGGAAGGCCGAAACACTCACCATGAACGCCGCGATCAGGCCGACCGCCGCGTTCTTGAAGAATTCGAGCCCGACCTTATACGTGAGGAAGATGAGCAGGCTTCCGCACAGAAAGGCCCACAGCCGTGTGGCCGTCGTGCCGTGGCCAAACAGCGCCAGCATGAGTTTGACGGCCAGGTAATCGAGAGGCGCCGCGCCGGCGCCGTAACGAACCTCGGAAAAGAACTGGGGAAAGGGCGTGCTGGCGACGCTGCCTTCGCCGATCTCGTCGAGCCAGAGGCTCTGGTGGTTGAGGCGGAAGAGGCGAAGCGCGATGCCGAAGACGAGGATGCCGATGAGCAGGATGTGTTCGACGCGAACCGATTGAAGGCGGCGAACCAGGGGCGTCTTCAGTCCGCTCAGATTAACCGTACGGTGGCGTGCGTACCTCGACTGGGCCAGCGCCATCTCGTCATCGACCGGTGACAGCGCGGTGGTTGCCCGCCGTTACGATTCGCGTCTTACTCAATGGAGGAATGCGTTGCAGATCGGCGCGCCACGCGTGGTTGACCCTGCCCTTGCTCGCGTCGGTCGTCCTGGGCACGGTCCCGGCTGCCGCCGCAGCGCCTCCAAGCACCACCTGCCAGGTCTTTCCCACGGATAACGTCTGGAACGCCGATATCTCCACGTTGCCGGTGCACGCGCGAAGCGCGCAGTGGCTGGCGTCGACGGCGGCGGCGAGCACCAACCTGCACCCGGACTTTGGCGGGCCGCCCTACGGTTTCCCGTACAACATCGTCGACAACACGCACCCCACCTACTCCGTCAGCTTTCTGTACGCCAGTGAGAGTGACCCGGGCCCCTACCCCCTGGACGCGAATATGAGTTTCGAAAATGGCAGCGACCACCACGCACTGATCATCAACAAGGACACCTGCACGCTCTACGAGCTCTTCAGCGTGTCGGGCAGCGGCTCGTCGTGGAGCGCCGGTTCGGGCTCCATCTTTCCCCTGGGTTCAAACGCCCTTCGTCCGTTGGGGTGGACGTCCGCGGACGCGGCCGGTCTGCCCATCTTCCCGGGGCTGGTGCGCTGGGACGAGGTGCAAGCCGGCGCCATCAGGCATGCCATCCGGTTCACGGCGGTGCAGAGCGACCAGAGCTTTCTCTGGCCCGCCCGGCACCAGGCCGGCACGGCGGCCAACCCCGCGCTGCCGCCGATGGGCGCCCGTTTCCGGCTGAAGGGCAGCTACGACATCTCGCATTTCAGCGCCCAGGCGCGGGTGATCCTGCTCGCGATGCAGCACTACGGGCTGATCCTTGCGGACAACGGCAGCAACTGGTTCTTCAGCGGCACCGAAGACGCCGCCTGGCCCGATAGCGTGCTGAGCGAGTTGAAGACGGTCCCGGCCTCTCAATTCGACGCGGTCGACGAATCGGGGCTGATGCAGAGCGCGAACTCCGCCGCAGTTAAGCCAGCCTGTCCGACCAGCGGCGGACGCGCGAGCAATGTGCCGCCGCCGGTCTGCGTCCTCACCCGCAGCAGCCGAGGGGGCGGCGCACCACCGCGGGTACCGGCTCTCCCAACGAGCAATCCTTACCGCTGGCTCGCATCACGGCGACTCGGCTGAGCGACGCTGTAGCCTGAAAGCCGCTTGGGGACTCTGTCCGGCCGTCGATCCCTGGTACTGATCGCCGCGGTCGTCGTGGTGGCCGCCGCCCTGGGCGCGGGTGTTTTCGTGCTCCTCCAGAATTCGCGGGCGCTGCCGGCGTTCATCCAGCCGCTGGTCGGCCGCCGAGCGGTCCACATCCAAGGGGACGCCATGGCGCCGACATTGCGTGACGGGCAGATCGTGTCGGTCGATACCCAGGCGTACGCGCACCACTCGCCGCAACGGGGGGAGATTGTTCTCTTCGTGGCGCCGGGCGATACCTCGCGGCTGTTTGTCAAACGGATCATCGCCATCCCGGGCGACCGGCTCTTGATCACCAATGGGACGGTGTCCATCAACGGCCAGGTGATCAGCGAACCCTATTTGCTCGAACGGTGGGTCGTGAACAACTCCTGGCCCGCCGACGGCCGGGCGCAGACCGTCCCGGCCAACCAGTACTTCGTGATGGGCGACAACCGGAATCACTCCAGCGACTCACGCGCCTTCGGGTTCGTTGCGCTGGCGGCCATCGAGGGCAAGGTGCTCACCTGAGCAGGACGGTCTAGTCCGGTATTCGCAAGCTTTCGGCAAGACGCTGGATCTACTGTGAGATGGTCAAGCGCCTACCCACGGTCAACAGTGGTTGGCCCCAGACGCCGGTTCTGTTCGGCATCGGCGCGGCGGCGATCCTGCTCCTGATCCTGTATTTCGCCACGGTCAAGATCGTGCCGGCCGGCAACGTCGGTGTGGTCACGAACTTCGGCGCCGTTCAGAAGGAAACGCTCGATCCGGGGCTGCATTTCGTGACGCCCTTCATGCAGAACGTCTATCAGGTCAATACCCAGGTGCAGGCGCACAGCTTCCAGGAGATCGATGCGGCCAGCGAGGAGCTTCAGACGGTGAAGCTGACGGGCAAGGTGAACTTCGCTATCGATGCGCGGCATGCAGCCGACCTCTATCAGAACGTCGGTCTCGACTTCGCCGGCAAGCTGCTGGATCCGAGCTTCAATGACTTCATCAAGACGATCGTGCCGACCTATCCGGTCAACGACATCTTGAAGAGTCGCGATGCGATCCGCGATAAGACCAAGGACCGGCTCAACCAGGCAGTCAATCCGTACGGCATCACGATCGTCGCCGTGCAGATCACCGACATCCGCTTCTCGGCCGAGTTCGAGAAGGCGATCGAAGCCAAGCAGGTGGCACAGCAACAGGTGCAGACCCAGAGCCAGATCCTGGAGCAGAAGAAGATCCAGGCCCAGCAGGCTGTCGTCGATGCGGACGGCCAGGCGAAGGCGAACGCGATCTTGAATGCTTCGCTGACGCCCACACTGGTGCAGTGGCAAGAGATCCTGAAATGGGACGGCAAGCTGCCACAGGTGACCGGCGGCGCCTCGCCCTTCGTCTCGTTGAGCGCGCGTTAGCGTCTACAGGCCGCCCGCGCGGGTGAAGTCGACTCAGGAAAAGAGCGCGTCGATCGCCGCGTGCCCACGGCGGGCGAGGTCTTCGGGGTCTTTACTCCAGTAGCGCGGATTGAAGGTCTCGAGGCTCCATGGTCCGGCGTACTTCCCGGCGTTAAGGGCGGCGATCAGGGTCTTGAGCTTGATCACGCCTTCCCCTGGGAGGAGACGGTCGGCGTCCTCGATCTGCCGTGGTGGCTTGTCGGGTGCGTCATTGAGATGCACCAGCGCGAGCCGATCAACCGGGTACGACGTCAGGGGATGGCTGCCGCTGGCGTGCCAGTGACAGGAGTCGAGAACGAGGTCGATCCCGTCGATGCCGTCGACCGTCTCGGTCGCGATCTCGGGCGTGTTGATCGGGCAGTCGCCAAAGCCGAGGAACTCGAAGGCGACGCGGATGCCGAATCGGTCGGCCCGGTCGCGAGCCAGCTCCAATGCGTCGCGCGTCCCCGGTATGGCCCGGCGCGTTTCGAGCCCGGGCGCGCGCGGCGGGATCGCCAGCAGGAACGGTGAGCCCACGTCCTGGCAGATCTGTAGCCGCGGCTTCAAGTCATCATCGATGAGGCGGCGATCCATCCGGCCGTCGGCACGAACCGTCAGCGCGACGCCGTTGAGCGTGAGGACCTCCCCGGGCCGCACCATGTCCCCGGTTCTTCGGACTTCGGCCGCGTCCTTCAGCAGGCGCTCCGCGCGCGCTTCGATTCCCGAGTAGCCGGTCTCACGGGCGATCTCGATGACGCGCGGCGTCGGCGTCGTCATCAGGGTCGCACCGTTCAGATAGATGGTCCGCGTCATTTCTCGCGGATGACGCCGAACGTCAGCCCGGCGACCATGTACTTGCGCGCAATCACCATCAGGACGAGCGGTACGGACATGGCGATCACGCCGGATGCCGCCATGTCGTTCCAGATGATCTCGAACTGGGTCACGAGCCCCTGGACGCCGACCGGAAAGGTCTGGGACTGCGGCGTCGCCGTGAGGATGAGCGCGAAGAGAAACTCGCTCCACGCGAA
>VBFR01000218.1 GCA_005889345.1 Chloroflexota bacterium | reverse complement strand
CCCCAAACCGCGCCTTGAGACCGTCGATGATGCGCTGCTGGACCGTGGCAACCTCTTCGTTCGTCAGGGTCCGGTCATCGGCCTGATAGTGCAGACGGAATGACAGGCTGCGGGCACCAGCCTCCAGCTGGGGCCCCTGGTATTCACTCACCATAGAGATGTCCCGCAGCGTGTAACCGCCCTGCTGGCGGATAACTTGCAGGACGTCGCCGGCCGCGATCTTGCCTCGAATCAGCACCGTAAGGTCCCGCCGGACCCCCGGAAACCGTGGCCGGGGGGCCTCCTCCGGTGTGTGGGAGCCATCACCAATGAGACCCGCGAGCACGATCTCGGCTCCGATCGCCCGGCCGGCCAGATCGAACCCGGCCAGCACCGACGGGTGGACTTCCCCCGCCGTCCCGATCTCCTCACCATTCGCAACGATTGCGGCTGTTCGTCCAGGGTGGAATCCCTCACCCTGTGACTGGCGCACCTCGATTACTCGGCCGCCGACCCGTTGGCCAATGACTCGGACGGCGGCCTCCACTCTCCGCAGATCTGCCGGCGCATTTGCCGCTGCCGACGGAGGGATATGGAGCGCGATACCGAGCAACCGCACCTCCTGAACCGGTGAACCGGCTCCGTTTCTGGGCCAGAATCCCGTCCCGAGCTCGAAGAGCGCCGCGCCAGGCTGATCCAGGCGCGCGTTGAGCGCCAAGGCGTGTAGCAAGCCGGGCAGCAGGCTGACGCGAAGCGCATCCCGGTCTTCCGCGATCGGATTCTGGATAAGGGCAGGCCTCGCGGAAGCGATCGGCAGCCGCACATCGGTGGCGTGGCGCCGATCGGTAAGCGGATACGTCACCGCCTCATCGAAACCGAGGCCGGCCAGCACCTCCCTGACTCGTTCGTCTACGTCCTGCGCTTTGAAGATGTCGGTGACGGGCTGGCGGGCGCCGGGCAGTGTGCTCGGGATCCGCCCGTAGCCGTAAATCCGCCCCACCTCCTCGACGACATCCTCGGGCAGGACGCAGTCCAGTCGGAAGTCGGGAGGCGTGACATTGAGCCACGCCCCATCGTGATCCACTTTGAACGCCAGCCGTTCCAGGATGTCTTTGGCCTGAGCTGTCGGTACGTCAACACCGAGCACGCGATTCAACCGCTCGCTGCTAATTCGGATCGGTTCGCGCTGCAGCGGAGCAGGATAAACATCGGCTGCAGTGGATGGCTGACCACCGGCCAGCTCCATGAGGAGGGTGGTCGCGCGATCGACCGCCGGAAGGCTTAGAGCGGGACTTAGACCCTTTTCGAATCGAAGCGATGCTTCCGTGCGCAGGCCGAGGGCGCGCGCGGTCGCCCGAACTCGGCGAGGCTCCCAGGTCGCCGCCTCGAGCAACACATCGCGAGTGCGCTCAGTGACGGCGCTCGCGCTGCCGCCAATGATCCCGGCAATGGCCTGGGCGCGTTCAGCGTCGGCAACCACCATCGCGTCGGAGCTGAGAGTGCGTACCTTGCCGTCGAGGCACTCCAGCTGCTCGCCCGGGCGGGCCCGTCGGACGACCAGGCGCCCTTCGGCTAGGAGGTTATGGTCGAACGCGTGCATCGGCTGGCCGCTCTCGAGCATCACGTAGTTGGTGATGTCGACGACGTTGCTGATGGGGCGGATCCCGACGGCTCGCAGACGTGCCTGCATCCAGCGGGGCGATGGCCCGACGCGCACGCCTGTAACCAGCCGGCCGACGAAGCGCCGGCAGCCCTCAGGGAACTGAATCGTCACGATCGACGCCGGCTTTCCCTGCACGCCTTCACGGGTTGACGGGCGTCGCAACGAGAGCTGGAAGAGCGTGGCAATCTCGCGAGCGATGCCAAGGTGCGCGAGCAGGTCAGGGCGGTTGGATTTGACCTCGAGGTGGAGGATGGTGTCGGGCGGATAGAGCTCGCGGAGATCTGTGCCCAATGGCGAAGCCTTGTCAAGCACCAGGATGCCGGCAGCGTCGTCCCCTAAACCCAGCTCGATTGCGGAGCACAGCATCCCTTCCGATCGGAACTCCATGAAGGTTTTTGCCTCGATACGCTGACCGCCGAGGCGGGCGCCAGTTTGCGCGTACGGGACCCGATCGCCGACGGCCAAGTTCGTCGCGCCGGTCACGACTTCGATTTGTTTGCCGCCGGCGTCGACGGTTGCGAGGAGGAGCTTGTGCGCCTTCGGGTGGGGGCGGAGGGCGACCACCTGAGCAACCACGACACCATCGAAGTTGGCGCGCTGAGTCACGATTTGCTCGACTTCCGTGCCCGAAAGGGTGAGGCGCTCACTGACAGCGCCCATGTCCTCGGGGACGTCGACGTACTCCTTGAGCCAACTGAGAGAAACGATCATCAGAACTGTTCCAGGAAGCGGACATCGTTCTCTCGGAGGCGACGAATGTCGGCGATGTTGTACTTGAGCATTGCGATTCGATCGAGCCCCATGCCGAACGCAAAGCCTGAATAACGCTCGGGATCAATGCCACCGTTGCGGAGCACCTGGGGATGGACCATGCCAGCACCCATGATCTCCAGCCAGCCCCCCTTGCAGCTGCTACAGCCGGCACCCTTACAGATGCCGCAGGAGACGGCCGCGCCGATCGATGGCTCCGTGAACGGGAAATGGTCCCCAGTGATGCGGATGCGTCGATCCGCACCGAACATCGATCGTGAGAAGTACTCGATCGTCCCCACCAGGTCCGACATGCGAACGTCTTCGTCGACGAGCAAGCCTTCGACCTGGTGGAATTGCGATTCGTGGCCGGCATCGGTGGCCTCATGGCGGTAGACGGGACCCGGCGCGATGATCCTGATCGGCGGCGGATGGGCTTCCATGAAGCGGATCTGAACCGGCGACGTATGTGTGCGCAGCAGCCAACCTCCCTGCGTCAGGTAGAAGCTGTCCCACTCATCTCGTGCCGGGTGGCCCTCAGGGATGTTCAGCGCTTGAAAATTGTGGTAGTCATCCTCAACCTCAGGACCGAGCGCCACTTGATAGCCCAGGCGAGAGAAAATGGCTGTGATCTCCCGCTGCGCCTGGGTGAGGGGATGGAGATGGCCGCGGGTGGCAGCGCCGTCCGGGATGAAGGTGACGTCGACCCACTCGGAGTCAGCCAGACCCTCGAGGCGATTCTGCTCCAGCGCACGCTGCCGCGCGACGAGCTGCTGATCGATCTCGGTTTTCACAGCGTTGGCCCGAGCGCCGGCGGCCGCCCGTTGATCGGCCGGCAGAACGCCGACGCCCCGAAGCGCCCCGGTGACGACCCCTTTCTTGCCGAGGAGCTCGACGCGTAGTTCTTCCAGGGTTTCCTTGTCTGGCGCGGATTCGATCCGCCGACGCGCGTCGGTCGCAATCTTGTCCAGTTCGCCCACTACCGGCTGCGTACTCATCAAACCTCCGGGCGCGCCAAATTCATGAATCGGGGGGAAGGCCGGCGATCGGGAAGCGTGGGCTGAGTGGCGCTAATTCAGCTCGTGCCGACCCGGGCCGGCCGAATAAAGGCGAACGGCTGATTGGCGCCCACGGTGAACGCCATGTTACGCTTTGGGGCCGCCCTTGGCGACGGCGACCAGCTCGCTGAACGACTGAGAATCCCTGACCGCCAGGTCCGCGAGCATCTTCCTGTTGATGTTGACCCCGGCCACTTTAAGGCCGTGCATGAACTGGTTGTAGGGCATGCCCTGGCTGCGAGAGGCGGCGTTGATCCTGGCGATCCAGAGCTTGCGCATGTCGCGCTTGCGCGCCCGCCGGTCGCGATAGGCGTACTCGAGGGCGTGGAGGACCGCCTCGTTGGCCGGCCGGAAGAGTGTCCGGTGTGTCATCCGGAAACCTTTGGCGAGGTTCAGGATCTTCTTGTGGCGTTTGCGCGCTGGAACGCTGCGCTTGACGCGTGGCATCTCAGGCCCGGTCCTTCATATAGGGCGCTGCCCGCCGCAGCCGCCGGGCGTCCTTGCCGGTCAGCACGAGCAGCTTGCTGTACTGCCGCTTGCGGCGTGGGGTCTTGTGGCCCAGCAGGTGGCTCTTTTGCGCGTGCGGACGCACGATCTTGCCTGTCTTGGTCATGCGGAACCGCTTGGCCGACGCGCGATGGGTGCGCAATTTTGGCATGAGTCGCTCCTTAGTTCTTCGCCGGCGGCGCAGCCGCGGCGCCGGCCGGCGCCAGGATCATGATCATGTTCCGCCCTTCCAGCAGCGGCATCCGCTCCACGGTGCTGATCGGCTTCAGTTCTTGCGCCATCCGCTCCAGCAACCGCTTGCCGATGTCCTGGTGCACCATCTCGCGACCGCGGAACATGATGGTGAGCTTGACTTTGTCGCCTTCTTCCAGGAACGACTTGACAGCGTGGAACTTCGTCTGGAAGTCATGCTCGCCAATCTTGGGACGGAGTTTCATTTCTTTGACCTTGATGACGTTGTGCTTGCGGCGCCCATCTTTCTCTTTCTTGATGCTCTCGAATTTGAATTTGCCGTAATCCATGATCCGAGCCACCGGTGGCTGCGCCTGCGGGGCAACCTCCACGAGGTCCATTTCCCGCTCGATCGCCAGTGCCTTGGCGCGGTCGATGGGCAGCACACCCAACTGTTCGTTCCGATCGTCGATGACGCGAACTTCGCCGGCGCGGATCTGGTCGTTGATCCGAAGTTCCCTAAATGCCGTGGATCAAGCCTCCTTCGAAAATAAAAAAGATAGCCCTGAGGCTATCTTCGTCCGCTTGACCTCTTTGGCGCCGGCCTGGAGGTGAGAGTTCGGACAGCCTCTCTTGGCACGCGCGAGTATATCACTCCAGCGGAAGTTGCGCTTCGCGCTCGAGTCGTGCCAGGAACTCATCGCTGCGGACCGACTCCTGATCGCCGCCCTCCCGCCGCCGGATATTGAGCGTGCCGCCCTCCAGCTCCTTGTCGCCGACGACGGCCATGTAGGGAACCTTCTGCAGCTGGGCGTCGCGGATCTTGGCCTGCATCCGCTCACTCCGCCCGTCGACCTCGACCCGCAGGTCGCGCAGCCGGAAGCGATTGGCCAGCTGACCGACGGCCTCGAGGTGCCGGTCGGCGATCGGGATGAAGGTGAGCTGAACGGGAGCCAACCAGACCGGGAACGCACCCACGTAGGTCTCGATCAGGTAGGCCATGAAGCGTTCCATCGAGCCGATCGGCGCCCGGTGGATCATCACCGGACGCATGATGGACTGCTCGGAGGTCACATACTCGAGGCCGAACCGCTCCGGCATGAGGAAGTCGATCTGGTTGGTGGAGAGCGTGAATTCGCGGCCGATCGCGTCCTTGATCTGGACGTCGAGCTTCGGCCCGTAGAAGGCAGCTTCGCCCGGCGCTTCGACAAACGGATGGCCGGAGGCCCGCAGCGCCTCGCGAGCGGCGTCCTGGGCGCGCTGCCATACCGCAGGGTCACCCATCCACTTGTTGCTGGTCTCGTCGCGCAAGGAGAGCCGGAAATAAAAGTCCTTGATGCCGAACGCCCGGTAGACCTGCAAGATCAGCTGGATCACTCGCTCGAACTCCGCGTTCAACTGGTCCGGGCGGCAGAAGATGTGGGCATCGTTGATCGTGAAGGCCCGCACCCGGATCAGGCCGGACACCTCCCCCGACTTCTCGTAGCGGTACACCGTCCCCAGCTCGGCGAGGCGCACCGGCAGGTCACGGAAACTGTAGGCCTTCCGCGCAAACACTCGAATGTGATGGGGACAGTTCATCGGGCGGAGCTGCCACTCTTCGTCCTCCATCTCGGAGGGGGGATACATCGACTCCCGGTAGCGCTCGAAATGTCCGCTGGTCTTGTAGATCTCGAGACGCGCGATATCCGGCGTCTTGACGTGTTGGTAGCCCTGGCGTTGCTCCAGCCGCAGAATGAATTCCTCCATCTGACGCCGGACGGCCGCGCCCTTGGGGGTCAACAGGGGTAGCCCCCGACCGACCATCTCGTCGACCAGGAACAGGTCGAGATCCTTTCCCAGTTTGCGGTGGTCGCGCTTGGCGGCGTCCTCCAGCATCTTCAGGTGGCTCTCCAACTCCGCCTCCGTCTTAAACGCCGTGCCGTAGATTCGGGTGAGCTGCTGGTTCTTCTCGCTGCCCTTCCAGTAGGCGCCGGCAATGGAGAGCAGGCGGAAGGCACCCAGCTGGCCGGCGTTGGCGACGTGCGGACCCAGACAGAGGTCGACGAAGTCGCCCGTCCGATACAGGCGCGCCGTGGCATCGGTGACCTTGTCGGCGATCAATTCGACCTTGAGCGGTTGATGGAGCCGCTCGAAGAGCGCGACCGCGTCGGCGCGCGGAATCTCCTCCTTGACGAACGGGGGGGCCTGCTTGATGATCTCGCGCATCTTCGCCTCGATCCGCGGCAGGGCCTCGGGCAGCAGACGATCCTTGAAGGCGAAGTCGTAGTAGAAACCCTCGTCCGTGGCCGGACCGATGCCGATCACGGTACCCGGGAAGAGGTCGAGGACGGCGGCCGCCATCACGTGCGCGGTCGAATGGCGCAGGGTCTCGAGGTCGTCATTCATGGCTGCACCCGAAAAGGGTCAGCCGATTATAGGAAAGGTGTTGTTGTCGCTTAAACGGCGCGCAGCCGCTGGAGACCGGCTGGAATGTCTTCCCGGCCGAAGGTTCGGTCGTCGAGCGACGCCTCGATGTCGCGATGGACCTGGAACATGAGAGGGAGCTGATGCGCCAGGGGAATGATCGGCGCGCGACGGGCCTGACGGCGAAGGCGCTCTTTGCGACTCGGGTCCAGGGCGCAGCACCGGATGCTGCAGTACTTGGCCGTTGCCTTCTTGACGGAGGCTTCACATCCCGGGCTGGCGCAGATCTTGAGCGAAGCGGTTTGCTTCAAACCGTGAGCGATCACCAAACGTTTTCCTCCATCTTCTTCTGCGGTCCCTGCCGAGACCGGACTCCCCTGACGCGTTATTGATTATGCGCGCCCTTTGTTGCGTGTCAAGCATCCGCCGTGCTTATCCACACAACGACAGCGGCCAGAGGAATAGCTGGGGATAAGACCGGAGGCGCATCAACAGAAGACGAGGGAGTGTAAAGAAAACGCTAGGGCCGCTGGCGCGGGCTTGTGCGAAGACTACAACGGGGTAGAGGGAACTCGCGGCTTGAGCTTTCCCTCGCGACGCTGCTGGAGCAGATCGGCGACGAGCCGCGGGAGCCCGGCCGCGTCGTCAACGCCACGGACCCAGACGCCGTCCGCACCGAACTTTTTGGCCCGCCGCACCTGGTGAGGAAGGATGCAGAGTGCGAGCACCACGGGTCTCTCGAAGCCCAGGGCTCCATTGAGCACGCCGAAAACGTACGCCGTGTCGGATTCCCAGATGGCCATATCGACGAGGACCGCAGCGGGCTTAAAGCGCTCGCACAGTTCCTGCACGTCCTGGTCGGGAAGCGCCGTCTGCGCCTGGTAGCCGCTGCCAGCGAACAACTCCCGATAGGCGGTCGCCTGCCGTGGATCGTTCTCGAAGATGAGGATGGCGTCGGCGGAGGCCTCCGGGTCGGTGCTCATCGACGAGCGAAATTATTGCATGCACAATGCCCGTAAGTGATTGGCCCTTCCTGCGTTAGCACAGTCGAACCGCCCTTCGCTCAAAATCCCTGGGTTTCGCACCCGGGGATTTTATTGCCCCAACCAGTCCGCAAGTCGCTGCCCGTCGACGTTACCTCCACTCAGAACGACGACAGCCGGCCGCCGGATGTCGCGATCGGCCACCAATGCCGCCAGCGCGGCTGACCCGGACGGCTCCACCACCAGTTTGCCCTGTAGCACCATGGTCTTGAGCGCGTCGATGATCGCAGCATCGCTGACGGTTCGCATCTCATCGACGTAGCGCTGGATCAGCTCCAGGTTGAAGGGTCGCGTGTAGGGCGGCGCCAGGCCATCCGCGATCGTGTCCAGGCGAGATGGCGCGACCGGGTGCCCGGCCGCCAGGCTCTCATTGACGGTTGGTGCCCCCTCGGGCTCGACGCCGATGATCCGGACCTCCGGGCGCTGCTGCTTCACGGCAACCGCAACACCGGCGATCAGGCCTCCCCCACCAACCGGCACGAGCAGGCTCGCCACGTCCGGTACGGCCTCGAGGATTTCGAGGCCCACCGTCCCCTGCCCCGCCGCCACGGCAGGATCATCGAACGGGTGAACCAGGTGAAGCTTTCGCTCGCGCTGCTCGGACTCCAGTCGTTCCTGCCAGCGCGCCAGCGGTGTCAGCACGATCTCCGCGCCGTAGCGGCGGATGGCTTCGAGCTTGCTCACGGCCGCATCTTCCCGGACGACGACCACGCATGGGATCTGAAACAGCTGCGCCGCGTACGCCAGTCCCAGACCGGCGTTGCCGGCCGATAGGGTGATGACGCCGCGCCGTCGCTGCTCGGGAGTCAGTTGGAGAATCGCATTGACGGCGCCCCGAACCTTGAAGGAGCCGGTCCGCTGCAGGTTCTCGGCTTTCAACCAGATGGCTGGGCCGCCGATCGGCTCACCCGACAGCGTGGGCGTCTTTAGAACGTGGGGCCGAATCCGGTCGGCGGCTGCTCGCACGTCCGCCAGCGACAGGAGCTCGGCTTCGACCGCCATCCCTAGACGGTAGCCGGTTTAGGGCAGCCGGGTACCGTGCAAGAGGATGTAGTCGAGCAGTTGTGCCAGCCAGCGGCGGAAGCGTGTAACCCGGGACGCCACGCCGGTATAACGACTACGGCCTCCTGGTTCCAGCGTGTTTGTGATCGATGACCATGGCGAGGTTGTTGAGCTCGTTTTCACGGCCCATGACCAGCCGCTGGGTCCATACCTCGTCGTGCAGCGGTTCCATCGTCATGACGACTCGAACACCGCCGCCGCTCGAAGTAAGGTCGACGACCGTCAGCTGCTGGTACGGCTCGACACCGGGAACGAAGTCGACCAGCGACTGATAGGCAATGCGGGTCGGTGGCTTCAAATCGCTGAAGGTCTTCCGCGCCTCGTTCGAGAGGGGCAATCCGGCTTTTTTCATGAACGCGACCTGGTCGGGGGCGGTCGCGGTGAAGGCGTAGACAAGGTCGCCGCCGACCCGCAGATCAAGCTTGCGGACCTCGCACGTAAAGCCGTCGGGCGCCCACCAGGACTCGATCCCGTCGCTCGTGGTCCACAGGCGCCACACCTCCTCAGCTGATGTCGGGTAGGTGCGCTCGATTCGGATCATGTTCGAGGATGTCTTGGCCATTCAGGTTCCTCCTGAGGGACTTCCGGCACACGAGCAGTGCCAGTGTTGGTGGGCGCAACAGGAGTCGAACCTGTGACCTCTTCCTTGTCATGGAAGCGCTCGTACCAACTGAGCTATGCGCCCTGCGCGGCAGTTTAGCCGATTCCGTTTGTATTCGGGAGGCCTGCTACGCCGCCGGCCGCATCCCCTTCCGAATCTGCTGAGCCAATCGACGGAACGCCGATTCCGCAGCTTCATCCGGAAACGCTCGCTTGGGAATGATCGAACCCAACTGCTTCAGCGGGTGCCGCAGAACGTACAGATCTTTCGTCTCCAACAGGCCGATGAAGTACGACCAGTTGACCCGGGACTCACCGCTCGCGAAGGTCATGGATACACCACTTTCGGAAAAGCAATACGTCTGGTCGCCTCTCAGATCGGCGCGCCGGCGGAAAGACTGGGCGGGCCTGACGACGAGGATGAAGGCCAGCATGAGGGCATAGATCAGGAATACGAGCACGCCGACGATCGCGAGGATCGGGTAGCGGACCACGGCGCCGGCAAGACCGGCGATGGCGGCAATGATGGCCACAAGGACGATCAACCGGAACGGCCATAGGGCCAGGGCCAACCGGCGAACTCCAACTCGATAATCGGCGGACGTCAGCCGAAAGGTCACGCAAAGCGGAGCAGGGGTACCGGATTCCGTCACGGCGTCAGACCGGCGCTTTGCC
Organism: Chloroflexota bacterium; assembly: GCA_005889345.1. Classification (GTDB taxonomy): domain Bacteria; phylum Chloroflexota; class Dormibacteria; order CF-121; family CF-121; genus CF-13. The sequence continues at coordinate 10,425 of VBFR01000218.1, read as the reverse complement.
GTTCGTTGAGAGCGACGGCGGTACGAGGGGACTGCGCCGTCCAACCAGCGCCGAAATCGCGCCACTCGCGGCTAGCAGGCATCCCATGCCGAAGATGACCCAGGTCACGCCGAAGAGGTCGGCGAGACCGCCCGCCAGCAGGATGGGGATGGCGACCGCCGCGTTGACGACCGTGAACATGGCGCCGAAGATGCGCCCGCGTAGCTCCGCTTCCGTCTTTTCCTGCAGGACGGTGAATGCCGGGATGAAGAGCATGCCGAACTCGAGCCCGCCGATGAAGCCAAACACCACGGGGAAGGAGACAAGCAGCCAGCCGGCGTTGAGCTGTTCCAACAGATACGGCACCGAGGCCATCACCATCAGCGTGACGCCGGCCGAGACCAGTCCGCCGATCAGGAGCCGGCTGCGCCGGAAGTGGCGGCCGTACTGGCCGAGGTAAAAGGCGGCGGCCAGCATGCCGATCACGGCCGGCGCCAGGAAGAGGTAGACGTCGGTGACCTGCAGGTGCAGCACCGTGCTCATGTAGCTGGGCGCCAGCACGAAGATTGAGAAGATCACCGCGATCGTGAGGCTCAGCTGCACCACGGCGAAGCGCACCAGCGGACGCGCCGCGATGTAGGCGATGCCCTCGCGCAGCTCGTAGAGGATGTCGGTCTTCTCAGCGACGGTCTGGTGCGTGCGGGCGTGCAGGTCGGTCTTGACCGCGTAGATCAGCCAGGCCGCCAGCAGGAAGAGGGCGGCGGCGATCCAATAGGGCGAGTCGGTCCCAAGGAAGCGGACGGCCAGCGTGGAGAGCGGCACAGCGACGAGCAGCGTCACGATGACCGTGCTCGTGAACATCGAGGTGGCGGTCATCAGCTCCTCGTTCCCCACGATGAAGGGGATGGCCGCCGCCTCGGCGGGCGCGAAGATCTGGCCGACCGCCGCGAAGAGAAAGATGATGACGAAGAGATGCCAGGTGACGTGCTCGAAGTAGGGTGTGATCTGGCTGAGCGGGATCAGCAGGATCAAGCCGCCGCGGATGGCGTTGGTGAAGAACATCAACCGTTTCTTGTCGTGCCGGTCGGCATAGACGCCGGCCAACGGACTGAGGAAGACCGAGGGAAAGGTGTACGCGAGGAACAGGGCCGCACCGTGGGTGCTGGCGCGGCTGATGCTGTAGGTGAGGATGAGAAGCGCGAACATCAGGAACTTGTCGGCCAGTTGCGAGGCAACCTGGGCCGACCAGATCAACCGGAAGTCGCGGTTGGCGAGCACCGTCTTAAAGCCAGGCTGAGGAAGGATGATGTCGCGCGGGTCGCGCCCCGCGCCTATCTCGTCTGGCTCCTTCAACGCGCCTAAATCGTAGCTAGTTGTCACTGCTCGCGCTCATTCTCGAAAAGGCGGCGCCATTCCTCCAGCGTCAAGGTCTCGGCGCGACGCGCCGGATCGATCCCTATAACGCTCAGCCGGGCACGAGCCTCCGGGGCGCGGACTCCTCGCCGTCGACCCAGGACAAACGTGAGCTGCTTGCGACGAGCCTGGAAGAAAGGTGTGACGAATTCGAAGAAGGCCGGTAAGGCGGTGCGTGGGAGCGCAGGCTGCGCATCCGGCGTGATGCGGACCAGGGCCGAATCGACTCGCGGCACCGGCAGAAAGGCGCTGCGCGGAACACGGAGCGTGAGCTCGGGCTGGCCGTAGATGCGAACACCGAGTGTGGCCAGACTCCAGTCACCGGGTGGGGCCGTCAGGCGCTCAGCCACCTCCTTCTGCACCAGGAGATCGATGCGAGCCGGCGGCTGCGGCTGCTCGAGCAGGTGGACGAAAAGCGCGCCCGTCAGGTTGTACGGTATGTTGCCCGCGACCCGATAGGGCGACGGCAGCAACTCGCTGACCGCCGTGCGCAGGATGTCGGCCTCGACAATGCGGATGTTACTGCGGTCCCGGAGCGTGAGGCCCAAGGCCTTGACGCAGGCGGAGTCGATCTCAACGCCAGCCACGGCGCGGGCCCGGCTGGCCAGCTCGACCGTCAGCGCGCCGAGACCCGGACCCACTTCGACGACGCGGTCGGCCGGTGCGACCTCGAGGGCCTCGACGATTCGCGCCAGCTGCTCGCGGTCGGCGAGGAAGTTCTGTCCCCAGCGCCGCTGGTAGCGGACCCCGAAGCGTCGCGCCACCCCCCGGATGACCGAAGGATCGGCCAGGTCGAGGGAGCGCTTGCTAGACGGCGTGGTTCAACCGAAAGAGGTCGATGGCGTTCCGAGCGGTCGCGTCGCCGATCTCGGTCGCGGTCGTGCCGCGGAGTTTCGCGATCCGTTCCACCGTCTCGACGAGGTAGCGCGGGGCGTTGGGCTGCCCGCGCCGGCTCTGCGGCGGAAGAAACGGCGAGTCGGTTTCCACCAGCATGTGGTCCAGCGGGATGATACTGGCGGCGCCAATCACCCCGTGCGCGGTGGGGTATGTCACCGTCCCCGCGAACGAAATGTAGAAACCGCGGGCCAGCGCCTCGGCGGCAAAAGCCGAGTTGCCGCTGAAGCAATGAAAGACGCCGTTGACCCCGGGAAACTCGTCGAGGATGGCGAGTAGGTCTGGGAAGGCATCGCGAGTGTGCAGCACCACCGGCTTTCTCACCTCCAGGGCCAGGCCGAGCATCTGGCGGAAGACCTGTTGCTGCTCGCGCGCCGCGACGCGATGGTAGTCCGTGAAGTGATAGTCGAGGCCGATTTCCCCCACCGCGACCACGCTGGGGTGACCCGCCAGCTGGCGCAACTCGCGGCGCTCGGCGGCGTCGATGGGATCAGCGGCCGAGTGCGGATGCCGGCCGATGGTCGTGGAAAGCCCTGGGATGCGCTCCGCCAGTTCCACGCCGGGCCGGTTGTCCGAGGCGTCGTCGCCGATATTCACCACGGCGTCCACGCCGGCCTCACGCGCCTCCCCCAGCGCCTGCTCCGGCGTGACCGGCTCACGCAGGTGCAGGAGATGGGCGTGCGAATCGATCAGGCGACCGGCTCCGGCTTCTCGATGCGTGGAAAGAGAACACCGCCGAGCGCGGTTTGCGTCCGGGGTGCCAGCCTCCCCCAGTCGCGGGCGGTGTCCCAGGGCGCCTTCAGGTCGACTTTGATCTGGGCAGCGATCTTCGCGGCCGTCTCGGGGAGGAACGGTGAGATGAGGTACGTCGTGAGCCGGATCGCCTCGACCAGGTTGTACATCACGGTCTGCAGCCGCTTGCGCTGATCCGACTGCTTGGCCAGCACCCAGGGAGCGCTTTCTTCGATGTACTTATTGCCGCGGTTGACCGCTTCCCAGATCAGATCGAGGGCACCGGTGAAGTCGAGCGCCTTCATGTGCTTGTCCTGTCCGCGTACGGCTTTGTCGAAGGCCGTCTGGAGGTGCTTGTCGAGAGCCGTGGCGTCCCCGTCTGGGGCCGCCACCTTGCCATCGAAATACCGCTGCAGCATGGAAAGCGTTCGATAGACGAAGTTCCCCAGGTCGTTGGCGAGATCCGCATTGAAGCGGTCGGTCATCGTCTCCCAGCTGATCTCGCCATCACGGTCGAACGGCAGCTCGCGCAGCAGGAGGTAGCGCACCGCTTCGGCGCCAAAGCGGTCGGCGGCTTCCAGCGGATCGATGTAGTTGCCCACGCTCTTGCTCATCTTCTCGCCGCGGACGGTCAGGAACCCATGCGCATAGACCCGCTTCGGCACCGCTACTCCGGCCGAGATCAACATCGCCGGCCAGTACAGGCAGTGGAAACGCGTGATGTCCTTCCCGATCACGTGAAGGTCGGCGGGCCACCAGCGCTTGAACACCGCTTCGTCGGTCCCATATCCGACACCGGTGACGTAGTTGACCAGCGCATCGCCCCAGACGTAGACGACGTGCTTGTCGTCGCCGGGGAAGGGAATGCCCCATTTGATGGTCGAGCGCGAGATGCTGAAGTCCTGCAGGCCGGTCCGGAGCCACCCGAGGACCTCGTTGCGACGCGTTTCTGGCTGGATGAAATCGGGGTGCTTGTCGATGTGCTGCTGCAGCCGGTCCTGGTAACTCGACAGCTTGAAGAAGTAGTTCTCCTCCTTCAGCCATTGCGCCTTCAGCGTGGGGTGGATCAGGCAGTACCCGTCCTTGAGGTCCGCGTCTTGCTTGAAGGCCTCGCACGAGACGCAATACCAACCCTCATAGGCGCCTTTGTAAATGTCGCCTTTTGCCTGCATCTTCGCGATGAAGGCCTGCACGCCCTGCACGTGGTCGGGGTCCTCGGTCCGTATGAACCGGTTGTAAGAGATCCCAAAGCGCGCTTCGATGTCGCGGTAGAGCTGCGCCATGCGGGCGGTGAATTCCGCGGTCGAGACGCCTTCCTCTTCCGCCCTGCGTCGCACGTTTTGGGAGTGCTCGTCGGTACCGGTCAGAAAAAACGTTTCATCCCCAACCATCCGGTGATAGCGGGCCAGGACATCGGTGCCCACCAGCTCATAGATGAACCCGAGATGGGGCGCGGCATTCGGGTAAACGATCGCCGTCGTGACGTAGAACTTACTCATTTGGGGCTTTCCAATCGCTGCCGGCTACCACGACCGTCAGCTCCCCTCGAGGTGGAGATTTCGCGAAGTGCTCCAGGAGCGTCGCCGGCGTCCCACGTAAGAATTCCTCGTGGAGCTTGGTGATCTCCCGCGCCACCACCAGCGAACGGGGGCCGAGGGCGGACGCCATTATATCCAATGTCTTGACGATCCGATGCGGGGATTCGAAGAACACGAAGCTCCGTTTGGCCGCTGCGGCATCGCGGATCAGCCGTTCCAGCTCGCCCCGTTTTCGCGGTAGAAAACCCAGAAAGGTGAACTGGTTGGTGGGCAGGCCTGAGCTAACGAGGGCGGCCAGCACCGCCGACGGGCCCGGGATCGGCACAACCAGGTAGCCGGCGGCGACGGCGGCGCTGACCAGCCGCACTCCCGGGTCGGAGAGCGCGGGCGTGCCCGCGTCGGACACCAGCGCGATGTCGTGCTGCTCGAGGCGAGCAAGAATCGATTGCAGTTGGCGTGCTTCATTCTTCGCGTGCAGGCTGACCAGTTGCTTGCGCAGGCCGAAGTGGGTCAGCAGCTTCATCGTGTGGCGCGTGTCCTCCGCGGCGATCAACGGCACCGACTCCAGGATGTGCAGGGCCCGAAGCGTGATGTCGTCGAGGTTGCCGATAGGGGTGGCGACGAGGTAGAGCGTCCCCAAACTCAGCCGCCGGCCGACATCAGTGTCCCCAATCGCGCGGATAACGGAAGTCGCGGTCGATCGTGCGCGAGGATAGCTTGGCGATGACCGGCAGGCGGCGCTTGTACTGGTTGTCGCGGACCCGGCGGACGATGTCCTCGATAAACGTCTTGTCGAAGCCGATCCGCGTGAGCTCTTCGACCGAGTAGCGCCGATCGACGAGGTAGTAGAGCAGCTGATCGATCATCCGGTACTGGAAGCCGAGCTCGGTCTCATCGGACTGCCCCGCCCACAGGTCCGCCGAGGGCGCCTTCTGGACGATGGACGTCGGGACGCCGACCGCGTCGGCGAGCTGCCATACCTGGGTCTTGTACAGGTCTCCGATCGGGTTGATCGCACTCGCCATATCGCCGTAGATGGTGCCGTAGCCGAGCAATAGCTCCGTTTTGTTGCTGGTCCCGATGACGAGCGCGCGCCAACCCCAAGACTGGTCATAGAGGATCGACATTCGCTCGCGCGCCATCTTGTTTCCCCGCCGCTTCTGGTCGGCATCCGGAAAACGTGCGAAGTAGGCATCGATCTGCGGACTGATCTCGATCTCCAGGTGATGGATCCCCAGCTGCTGGACGACCTGGAGCGCGTCGCCCCTGCTCTTGGGATCGCTCGTCTTGTAGGGCATGATCAGCGCCAGGACGTTGTCCGCCCCCAGCGCCTCCGTCGCGAGCGTCGCCACGAGACTGGAGTCGACGCCGCCGCTCAGGCCTAGGACCACGCGTTCGAAACCGACCTTGCGCACCTCGTTGCGAATGAACCCAACCAGGATGCCGCGGACCAGCTCGGGATTGATCCGCAGCGGCGGAAAGATCGGTTCAGTAAGGCTTGCGGGTACGCTCATGCCAGACCCGGCGCAGCTCATTGATGGTCAGCTCGACGCGCTCGTCGCGAAGCAATGGATTGGCGAGCCGCTCGCGGCGGACGTCACCCAGATCGAGGTTGGCCAGGACGAGCGCCTCGTCCGCATCTTCCTGCTGCGCGATGATGTCGCCGTTCGGACCGATCACCATCGAGCCGCCCCAGAAGTTCGCGCCATCCTCATAACCCACGCGGTTGCAGTAGAGAAAGAACGTTGTCAGGAACTGGGCATAGGTGCGGCAGAGGAGGCCGTAGGACTCGGCCGTTCCGAGGCGCTCGTCGGTCGTGATCCCGCGGCCGGGGCTGGACGACGGGCAAATGATCATGTCCACGCCTTCGAGGCTCAGGACGTAGGCGCTGGAGAGGTGCCAGATGTCCTCGCAGACCAGCATCCCCGCCCGGCCAAATCCTGTCTTGAAACTGCGAAAGCGATCGCCGGCAGCAAAGTAGCGATGCTCGTCGAACATGCCGTAGGTCGGAAGGTATACCTTGCGGTGAACATGGACCAGCTCGCCGCCGCTGAAGTACAGGCTGGCGTTGAAGTAGCGATGGTCGGGATCCTCGATGACGCCGCCCAGCACGACGTCCAGGTTTTTCGACAGTGCGCGTAGCTCGCTCATCACGGCACCGTCCAGCGGGATCGCGCTTTCCGCCACCAGGTCCTTGAGGAAGTAGCCGGTCAGGCTGAGCTCGGGGAAGACCAGCAACTCGACACCGGTCTCGGTCGCTTGTCGCACCCATTGCCGATGCCGCTCGAGATTGCGAGCCCGGTCGCCGAGGGCCGGGTCCATCTGCACCAGCCCAACTGCGAGCTGGCCGTCCTGCCTCACGCGGGTACCGGGCTGGGCAGGGGGACACCGCCACCACGCGCCAGCCATTGCGCGATTGCTGGTGCCATCTCATCGGATTGGCCGAGGTGCACCGCGGCTCGCGGCAGGGCATCAAGGAAGGCGCTCCCGTACGTCCGGTTCGCGATGCGGTGGTCCATCAGGACGACAGCACCTCGATCGCTTTGCCGGCGGATCAGCCGGCCGAAGCCTTGCTTGAGGCGCAAGACGGCCTCCGGCAGCGCCAGCTGCCCGAAAGGATCGGCGAGGGTGGCGCTCCGTGCCAGCTGGAGCGGGTCGCTCGGAACGCGGAAGGGCAGGCGGACGATCACGACACAGGAGAGGGCATCGCCCGGGACGTCGATCCCTTCCCAGAAGCTGCTGCTCCCTAACAAGATGCTGCGCGGATCCTCCTGGAACTGCGCCAGCAGTTGCCGGCGGGTGCCATCCAGGTTCTGTGCCAGCACTGTCAGATCGCTTCGCGAGGTCCGTAGCCGCAACCGATCGGCGACATCCCGCAGCTGCTGATGAGAGGTGAACAGCACCAGGGTCCGGCCATCGATCGCCTCGGCGATCTCCCCAACGACGCTCGAGACCTGATCGAGGAACGTGATGTCACTGAGATCCTTGAGGTCGGTAGGCAGGCAGAGCAGAGCCTGCGACAGGTAGTCGAAGGGTGAGGCGAGCACCATCTCATGGGTGCTCAGCGCCTCGAGCCCGACGCCGCGTTTGAAGTACTCGAAGGAATCGGCAACCGCCAGGGTGGCAGAGGTGAACACCACCGTTTCCTTGTCGGCGAAGGCCCGTGCCTGGAGCTCGCGTCCAGCCGTTGTGGGGGCCGCCTGCACCAGTGGGCGACCCGACCGACGCTCGCTTCGGATCCAGTAGAGGCGATCGGGACGCGGCTGCAGCAGCGCTTGGCGGATGAGATCGACCCGCGCCTGGAGCTGGGTCACAAAGAGGTCGAGTTCCCGCTCCGCGTACGGGTTCTGTTCCAAGGGCACCTGGGCGGCGGCATCATCGAGGGCACGACGCAACCGCATCGCTTGGTCGGCGAGCTTGCTTGCCAGCCCGGAGAGCGGCACCGCCTCCGCCGAGGCCCGAAGGAATGGGTCGAGGACGACGGGTTCCTCTCGCGACGGCCGCAGCGGGATTTCCGGCTGTCGCTGGCGCACGATCGAGCGCGCCTCCTGGAAGAAATCGGCCAGCGCCTGCTTCGTTTCCGCTGCCGCCGTTCGCACCGGTTCACCAGCTGGACCAACCGCGGCGCGGAACCAGGTGAGGGCCCCGTCGATGCTTTCCAGCACCTCCTCCTCCCCCACCCGCTGGGTCAGCGCGTCGACCGCCGTTTCTTCGAGCTGGTGCGCCTCGTCCACCACCACGTGCGTGTGCGACGGCAGGACCGATCCCCCGTTCAGCGCGTCGGCCAGCAGCAGCGCGTGGTTGGTCACGATCAGGTCAGCGTCCTGCGCCCCTCGCCGGCTGTTCCAGTAGAAGCACTGTTGCGTCTTGTAGTTCTCGCAGTGTGCGGCCAGGCAATCGTCCGCGGTCGACGCCGCCCGCAGCCAGAACAACTCGTCGAATCCGTTGAGCTTGATCTCCGAGCGGTCGCCGTGGCGGGTTTGCGCGAGCCAGACCAGCATCCGCAGCTTGAACCTCACCTCGTCGTGGAACCAGCTGCCGTCGGCGCGCCGGCTGGGCGCGTTGAGGTAGCGATTCCAGCGTCGAAGGCTCACGTAATTCGAGCGACCCTTCAGCAGTGACGCTTTGAAGTCGAACGGCAGCCAGCTGCGCATGAACGGGATGTCCTTCGAGAACAATTGCTCCTGCAAGGTGATCGTGTTGGTCGCCACCACGACCCGCTCCCCGCTGGCGACGGCGTGGTGGACGGCGGGCACCAGGTAGGCGAGTGACTTGCCGGTTCCCGGACCGGCCTCCACCAGCAGCCGGCCGCCGCGGGCGTAGAGCTGGGCGATGGCCAGCGTCATCTGCAGCTGGGACTCACGAAGTTCGTAATCGTCCAGGAGGCCCGCCATCGGACCATCGGGGCCGAGCAGGGCGCGGATCGCCTGCGGGTCGGTCGAGGGTGAGTCCGAACGCGTCGCAGGGACCGGCGACATCGGCGCCGGCGGCAGGCTATCGACCCCGCTGGGACCGGCAGCACGAGCGTCTTCGAGGAAGTGGTGGATCGGGTGCGGCCAGCCATCAGCTAGGTCCAACATGCGCTCGAGAAGCTCGGCCTTAAAGCCGCGCGCAAACCGCCACAGGTAGCGAAAGAGCTGCCGCGCGGCGTCCGCGTCCGACAGCGCCCGGTGGGGATGCGGGTGGATCAGCCCAAGCTGCCGAGAAAGGTGCGGCAGGCTGTGGCTGGGAACGGCCGGCAGCATGATCCGAGACAGGTCGAGCGTATCGAACAGGACATACTCCGGCTGCGCGTCGCCGTCGACGAGGAACGACAGGTCGAAGTTGCCGCTGTGCGCGACCACCCCACTGGTGCCGACGAAGTCGATCAGCTGCGCCAGGACCTCTTCTGGGTGGGGCGCCGCGGCGACATCGGCATCGCGGATCCCGGTGAGCTCCTGGACCGCGCGCGGAATGCCGACTTCCGGGCGGACGAGAGATTGAAAGGTTGCGAGCACCTCGTCGCCCTGGAACCGAACCGCCCCGACCTCGATGATGCGATCGAGCCGAGGACTGAGGCCGGTAGTCTCGAGATCGAGAGCAACGAGCGTGCGATCCACTATCGCAATGCTCTCAAATCAGGCCACCGCTTACAGCAATTTGGCAGCGAGCTCCGCGAGTTCTGACCTTTGGCCCTTGGTCAGCGTGACGTGGCCGGCCAGTGGGTTGTTCTTGAACTTCTCGATCGCATAGCAGAGCCCGTTGCTGCGGAAGTCCAGGTAGGGGTGGTCGATCTGGTTGGGATCGCCGGTAAGGACGATCTTAGTGCCCTCGCCGGCCCGAGACACGATCGTCTTGACCTCGTGCGGGGTGAGGTTTTGTGCCTCGTCGACGATGATGAACTGCTGCGGGATGCTCCGCCCCCGAATGTAGGTGAGCGCCTCCGCCTCGAAGAGGCCCTTGTCCTGGATATGCCGGATCATGTCCGCCGCCATCTGCTCCTTGTAGATGCAGCCCATCAGGTACTCGAGGTTGTCGTAGATCGGCTGCATCCAGGGCCGCAGCTTCTCGTCCTTGTCCCCCGGCAGGTAGCCCACGTCCTTGCCCATCGGGATGACGGGCCGGGTGACGAGCAACCGGCGATAGCGGTGCTGGTCCAGCACCTTGTTGAGGCCCGCAGCCAGTGCCAGCAATGTCTTGCCAGTGCCGGCCTGCCCGGTGAGGGTAACGAACGGGATGCGGTCGTCGAGCAGGATGTCAAAGGCGAACCGCTGGCCGAGATTTTTCGGCTGGATCCCCCAGATCTCTTTCTTGATCGGCCCCAGCCCTACGACCTGGCCCGCGGTGGCGTCGAAGCGGCCCAGGGCGCTCGACTTGGTGCCGTTCTGAG
>VBFR01000164.1 GCA_005889345.1 Chloroflexota bacterium | reverse complement strand
GGCGCGCCGGCGGGCGAGCTCGAGGGCGGCGGTACGGTGCCAGCTGAGACCGTCCAGCGCTACGCCTGCGACTCGGCGGTCAGCCGGATCACGGGCCAGGCCGAGCTGGAGCACGAGCTCAATCAGGCCAGCCGGACGCTGCCGGCGTCGACCCGACGCGCGCTCGAGGCACGGGACCGGCATTGCGTCTTCCCGGGGTGCACGAGACCACTGAGTTGGTGCGATGGGCATCACCTGGTCTGGTGGACCCGCGGCGGCGCGACGGCGCTCCCCAATCTCGCGTTGCTCTGTCGGCCGCACCACCGGATGGTCCACGAAGAGGGCTGGATGCTGGAGCGAACGAAGGACCGTCACTGGAACGCCAAGCCTCCACTCCACCGAGTTCCGGCGAACGCCCGATCGGCCTGACACTTCTCGGCGAGTGACCTGACCGGTTAGGCGGCCCGATCGTTGCTGTTGCCTGTCGCCGCGCGGGCGCGCCGGCGCGTCATTGCTGCGATGAGGAACCAGATCGCGGCAAGAATGGCGAGCGCCAGGACGCCCAGTCCGAGCGGCACTATCCATGAAAGGGTCCACGAGCCCGCCGATTTCCCAGCGGCTGCGGTCGCCTGGGTGGCGGACGGTACGGGGGTGGACGCCAATGCCGACGCCGACGCCGACGCGGACGCCGCCGTCGTGCCGCTCGCGGACGGCCTGGCCGTCGCCGATGAGCTCGCGGTCGGCTGCGGCGTGACGTCGACCGTGTAGCTCGCAGCCGTCTCGGTGTTGGGCGTGGGATCGCCTGTTGGCAGGGCGACGTAACCAAAGACCTGGTACACGCCCGGCGCCGACCTGGCGGGCGGCGCCGTCGAGAGCGTCGCCCGGCACGCGCTGTCGGTGACCGCGGTCCCGAGGACCTTGCCGGTCGGCGCAAGCGCTCCCCAGGAAAAACTGATCGTCAGGCCAGCCGCGCCCTGGCACGGGCTGATCGCGTACGTCACGCGAAAGGCGACGCCCGCCTTCCCGTGCGCGGGACTCACCGTGACCGTGTTGAGGCCGCCGAGGGCCTCGGCGTCCACTGGACGCCCGGTGAATACGGCGCCGGCCAGCATGAGTAGCCCGAGCGCCGCGCCGGGTATGCCCCTCATCGCCTTGGGAGCGTGACGGGGCCTCCCGGGGAAGCTTGCTCGGCAAAGGTGCCTACAAATCCCAAGGTATAATCGGCGGCAATTCCTCCCATGCGCGCCAACGCCTCCGCGGGGTCCAAACGGCCCGTTTCGTCGGAGCCGCGCGTAACAGTCGTTGTCCTGGCCGCCGGCAAGGGCGTCCGCATGAACTCCCGGACTCCCAAAGTTCTCCACCCGGTGGCGGGCCGGCCGATGCTCCTCTGGTCGATGGCGGCGGCCCGGGCGCTCGATCCGGCGCGCACGCTGGTGGTGACCAACCCCACGCAGGACGGCGTCCAGGCCGTGCTCAATGGTGCGGGCGAGACCGTCTCCCAGGGCAAGCCGCTCGGCACCGGCCACGCGTTGGCGCAGATCACCGCCGCCCACCGCACCCCGGGTCCGGTCGTCGTGCTCTACGCGGACGCGCCACTGCTACGCGGCGAGACCCTGAGCGCGTTGCTCGCCGAACATGAAAAATCCCATGCCGCCGTCACGCTCCTGACGGCCGATCTGGAAAATCCCCGCGGCTATGGCCGGATCGTCCGCGCGCGCAATGGCGCCGTGCGGGACATCGTCGAAGAAAAAGACGCCAGCGACGCGCAGAAAAATATTCATGAAGTCAATTCGGGCGTCTATGTCTTCAGCGGCCGCGAGCTCTGGCCCGCCCTGGCCAAGCTCGAGAACAAGAATCGGGCCGGCGAGTATTACCTGACGGACATCGTCCGGCTGATCAAAAGTAAAATCCACACGCTGCCAATCGAAGACAGCAATGAGATCCTCGGCATCAACGACCGTCGGCAACTAGCCCAAGCCGAACACGTGATGCGCCAGCGAATCCTGGAAGGTTTGATGTCCAGTGGCGTCACCATCACGGACCCCGCGACCACCTTCATCGACGCCGACGTGCACATCGGCCGCGACACCGTCGTCCTGCCATTTAGTTTTATCGCCGGCGAATCGACGATCGGCCAGGATTGCGTCATCGGGCCGTTCACGCAGGTGAACGATTCCATTATTGGCGACTCCTGCCGGATCGAGCGGGCGCATGTCGATCAATCGACGCTGGCGCAGAACGTCCACGTGGGACCATTCAGCCGGCTGCGGCCCGGGAGCGTGCTGGATGACGGCGTCCGGGTCGGTACCCACGCCGAGATCAAGAACTCGCACATCGGCGCAGGGACGGCGATCTCGCATTTCAGTGCGGTGCTCGACAGCGATGTCGGCGCCAACGCCAACATCGGCGCCGGGACGGTGACCGCGAATTTTGACGGCGTCGACAAGCATCGGACAGAGATCGGCGACCGGGCGCAGGTCGGGAGCGATACGATTCTGGTAGCGCCGGTCAGAGTTGGCGACGATGCCTACACGGCAGCTGGGTCAGTCATCACGAGCGACGTACCGGCGGGGAGCCTGGCGATTGAACGCTCAGAACAGAAGATCGTTCCGGGCTGGACCGAACGGCGCCGGGGACGCCGAAAAGGGGAGGACGCGACATAGCGCAGCCCAGGGTCGGCGAGCGAGTCGATATGCGGCCGCAGGCACCTGAGGGCGCGCCCAAGCAGCCAGGCGCGCTCAAGCTCCTCTCAGGCGACGCCAACCCGGAACTGGCCCGGAAGATCGCCGAGGCGCTGCACGAGCCCCTCGACGAGATGCGCATCACGCGCTTCGCCGACGGCGAGATCGACGTCAAGATCGCCCACAGCGTGCGCGGCGCCGATGTCTTTCTGATCCAGCCGACCTGCGAGCCGGTGTCAGAAAATTACATGCAGCTTTTTATTATTCTCGACGCGTTGCGCCGTGCCTCGGCCGGCCGGATCACCGCCGTCATGAGCTACTACGGTTATGCCCGCAAAGAGAAAAAGACGCAGGCGCGGGACCCGATCTCGGCCAAGCTGATGGCCGACATCATCACGCTGGCCGGGGCGAACCGCGTCATCGCGCTGGACCTGCACGCCGATGCCATCCAGGGATTCTTTGACATCCCGGTCGACCACCTGACGGCCGAGAAGCTCCTCGTCGAATATATTCGAAAGTTGCGCCTGCCCAATGCCGTCATCGTCTCGCCCGACGTCGGCGGCGCCAAGCGGGTCGGCGACGTCGCGCGCCTGCTGGATTTACCCATTGCCTTTGTCTATAAGCGCCGCCCCAAGGATGACGTCGTCAGCGAGCAGCGCGTGGTCGGTGACGTCGACGGCATGGACGCCGTCGTCGTCGACGATCTGATCTCGACCGGCGGCACGCTGGTCGGCGTCTCGAACGCGCTGCGCGCCGAGGGCGCGACCAGCGTCCGGGTGCTCGCCACCCACGGCGTGCTGGCGGGGGACGCGGTCGCGAAGCTGGTCGACTCGCCGATCGAAGAAATCGTCATCACCGACTCGATTCCCCTGCCACCGGCGAAACAGCATCCGAAGATCAAAATCCTGTCGATCGCGCCATTGCTCGCCGAGGCGATCCTGCGCGTGCACGAGGATCGTTCCGTCAGCGAGCTCTTCAAATAGCCGGTAGATTCCGTGGACCCAACAACCCTCGCTGAGCTCGTCGTCATCGTGATTTCCCTCGTGCTGGCGGCGATGGCCGCCTCGGCCGAGACGTCGTTAACGTCCATTTCGCGCGTGCGACTCCGGCAGCTGGTTGAACAGAAAGTTCCGCAGGCGATCGTCATCGAGCGACTGCATCGCGATCCGAATGCCTATCTCTCCACCATCTTGATCGTCAACACGGTGGCCATCATCGTCGCCTCGTCCACCGCGACGCTGTTAGCCCTCCATCTCTACCAGGAACGGATCGCCGAGTGGGCGGTCAGCCTGGTGCTTTCACTCGTCGTGCTCGTGGCCTGCGAGATCACGCCCAAGACGCTGGCCCTGCAGCGCGCCGAGCGCGTCGCCCTGCGCATGGCGCGGCTGGTCGCCTGGGTCACGCTCGTGATGAGGCCCATCGTGTTCGTGCTCACGGCCGTGACGCGATTGATTCTCCGCATCATGGGTGCCAGAGCTCAGGTGCGAGGCCCGTTCGTCACGGAAGAAGAACTCAAGATGCTCGTCTCCGTCGGCGAGGAAGAGGGCGTCATCGAAGAAGAGGAACGGGAAATGATCCACGGCATCTTCGAGATGGGCGACATGCGCGTCCGCGAAGTGATGGTGCCGCGGACCGACCTGGTCGCGATCGAGGCGCACGAGCCGGTCGAGAAGGCCGTCGAGCTGGTCACCAAGCACGGGCACACGCGTATCCCGGTCTACGAAAGCAACCTGGACCACATCGTCGGAGTGCTCTATGCCAAAGACCTGCTACGGGCGGTCGTGCGCGGTGAGCAGAAGGCCCTGCGCGAGATCGCCCGCAAGCCCTACTTCACGCCGGAGTCGAACAAAGTCCAGGACGTGCTGCGCGACCTGCGCAAGAATCGCGTCCACATGGCAATCGTCGTGGACGAGTACGGCGGTACCGCCGGCGCCGTCACCATCGAAGATATTCTTGAAGAGATCGTGGGGCCGATCCAGGACGAGTACGACATCGGCGAAGAAGACGAGATTCAATTCATCAGCCCCAATGAAGTCGTGCTCGACGGCCGCGTGAGCGTGGACGACGTCAACGAGCTGCTCAAGCTCGACATCGCCGCGGATGACTACGACACCATCGGCGGCTATGTTTTGAATCAATTGGGCGCGGCCCCCAAGGTTGGCGCCACCCTCAAGCTCGGCAACGCGACCCTTCGCGTCGAAGCCGTCCAGGGCACCCGCATCAAGAAAGTCCGCATTCGCAGCGAGACGCCCTTCCAGATCCCGGAGGCCAACCAGGGCCAGGCGACACTGTCGACCTCACCCCAGCCGGTGCGCCCCGGGCCGACTCCCCAGCCCTAGCGGAGCAGCCGGGCGTACTCGGCGCTGACCTGCCTAGCGGCGGCGTCCCAGGTGAACTGCTGCACATGGTCGTGGCCGGCCGCCCCCATGCTGACGGCTCGCCTCGCATCGCCTAACAACATCTCGAGCCGAACGCGCAAGGCGGCGGGGTCGTTGGGCGGGATGATGAAGCCCGTAACGCCGTCGCGGACGAACTCGGGCATGCCGCCGACGTTGGTGCAGATCACCGGCGTGCCGGTGGACATCGACTCGAGTAGCGGCAGGCCGAGCAGCTCCGACGTCGGCCAGTTGGCGCCGTACATGTCGCGATAGACCGAGGCCTGCACCGTGACCTGGGCGCGCCGGTACTCGGCGAGGATGGCGTCGTCGTCGACATCGATCAGGAAACGAACCCGCTTGCCCTGGGCCATTTTTTGGAGATCGCGATAGTAATCGCGATTGACGATCTTGCCGGCGAGCACGACCGGGATGTCGTCGCCCGCTGCCTCGATGAGATAGTTCTGGCCCTTGTGGGGCATCAAGCGGCTGACCTGCAGGACCTGGCGCTCCCGCGGTCGCGCATCCAACGGAAATCGTTCTGGGTCGAGGCCGCCCTTGATGGCGACCGCCCGCGAGCGCACCTCCGGCGGTAGCAGCCCGCGGGAGAACTCCGAGATGCAGACAAAGCGATTGACGAGACGATACAGGCGTAACCGCATCGTGGCGCTGCGACCGCCTCCACCCAGGTCGGTCACGACCAGCGGGCGGCGGGTCGCCGCCCGTTGCGCGATCGCCAGGCTGGTGACCGTCGTGCGCAGCTGGTAGGTGTGCACGATGTCGAAGCGCCGGCTCAAGAACGCGAGGGAACGCGGCGTGGGATTGTCCGGGTTGCCGCCCAGCGCAGGCAACACGACGTGCGCGAGGCCGTCGAGCGATTCCTCGCGCTGGCGCGCGCCGAAGGTGAAGA
>VBFR01000217.1 GCA_005889345.1 Chloroflexota bacterium | reverse complement strand
GGAGGGCCTGCCTGAAGGGTTTTGCGGCGGCGCTGTTGGCTACCTCGGCTACGAAGCCGCCGGCTATCTCGAGCGTCTCCCGCGGCCCGAAGCGGACCCGCTCCAGGTCGCCGACGGCGTGTTTCTCATCAGCGACACGCTCGCGTGTTTCGACCACGTGCGGCACCGGTTGAAGCTCGTGACGCACGTCCGCACGCAGCGGGCACCGATCGAATCGCGCTACGCCGAAGCGGTCGCGCGGATCGACGATCTGGCCCGGCGGCTGAACCGTACTGTTCGCCTGCGCGCGCTCGAGCCCGCCGACCGACCCGCGAATGTCACCCTCGAGGGTCACATGTCCCAGCCGGAGTTCTTCAAGGCCGTCGAGGAAGCGAAGTCGCACATCCTGGCGGGGGACATCTACCAGGTACAGATCGCGCAACGGTTCACCACACCGCTGCAGGCCGACGCGTTCGACGTCTACCGCCTCTTACGGGCGCTCAACCCGTCGCCCTACATGTATTTTCTCAAGCTGCCCGCCACCACCATCCTCGGCACGTCGCCGGAAATCCTCGTGACGGTGCAAGGTCGCAATGTGCGCTACCGCCCGATCGCGGGCACGCGGCGCCGAGGTCGCGATGCCGCCGCCGACCAGCGCATGGAGGACGAACTCCGCTCGAGCGAAAAAGAACGCGCGGAGCATGTCATGCTCGTCGACCTCGGACGCAATGACCTGGGGCGGGTCAGCGAGACCGGCACCATCAAGGTGACCGAATTGATGACGGTCGAACGCTACTCGCACGTGATGCACCTGGTCTCCAACATCACCGGCCGGTTGCGGGCCGACTGCAGCCCAATGGACGCGTTGCGGGCGACGTTCCCCGCAGGCACCGTGACGGGTGCGCCGAAGATCCGCGCGATGGAGATCATCGCCGAGCTCGAACGCGAGCGGCGCGGCGTCTACGCGGGGGCGATCGGGTATCTGAGCTTCACCGGCGACCTCGACACCTGCATCGCGATCCGAACCATGGTCGTGAAGGATGGCCGCGCCACGGTGCAGGCGGCGGCCGGCATCGTCGCCGATTCCATTCCGGAACAAGAGTTCCTGGAGACTCGCAACAAAGCGTCGGCCTTGCTGCAGGCGCTGGCGGCGGCGGACTGAGGTGGATCGCCCGGACGTCGTGCTGGTGATCGACAACTACGACTCGTTCACCTACAACCTTGTGCAGTACCTCGGTGAGCTCGGTGAGCGGGTCGTCGTCCATCGGAACAACGAGATCACCCTTGGCGAGATCACCGAGCTGCAGCCGGTTGCGGTCGTGCTGTCACCCGGGCCCGGAACACCGGGCGACGCCGGCATCTGTAAGGACTTACTCCTGGAACTCGGCCCCACGCTGCCGACGCTCGGCGTGTGCCTGGGCCACCAGTGCCTCGGCGAGGCCTACGGTGGCCGGGTGCAGCGGGCGGCGCAGGTGATGCATGGCAAGGTCTCGCGCATCCTTCACCGCGAGCAATCCGTCTTTCGTGGGCTTCCAAGCCCGTTTACGGCAACCCGCTATCACTCACTCGTCGTGGAGCGCAACGATCTGCCGGCCGACCTCGAGGTCACCGCGTGGACGGAGGACGGCACGGTAATGGGATTGCGCCACCGGCAGCATCCGCTGGCCGGCGTGCAATTCCACCCGGAGTCGATCCTGACCGAGCACGGCCACGAATTGCTCGCGAGTTTTCTGCAGGATGCGCGTGCCTGGCGGAATACGCACGCCACTGTGGGTGGTCCGATCGCGGAATAGGCGCGGCGATCGACGTGTTGAGTAGGGGTGTGCGACCTATTCAAAGATACCGTCACACTTTTGTAGCCAGCATCCGATGCTTTCGAAATAGCGAGGCAGTATGCTTTCGCACGTGAAGTTAGCATCGAATCGCGAGCGACCGCGCATCGCCATCATTGCCCATGACGGCAAGAAGGCTGACCTGGTCGCGTTTGCCACATTCAATCGCAGCCGCTTGCAGGAGTACGACATCGTCGCCACCGGCGCAACCGGGGACCTGCTCCGCGACAAGGTCGGGCTCGACGTCGAGCGTGTGACCGCCGGGCCGCATGGCGGCGACGTCCAGATTGCCAGCCGCGTGGTCGAGGGCGACATCGATGCCGTCCTCTTCATGGTCGATCCGCTGGACAAGCATCCGCACGATCCCGATATTCAGACCCTGCTACGAATCTGCAATGTCTGCAACATCCCGCTGGCGACGAACATCGCCACCGCGGATGTGCTGATCAGTTCGCCGATGCTCCAGGAGTTCCGAGCCGCCGCGAGCTGAGCGCCTCTTCCCTAACGCTCCCGCTTGACCTTGCTGAGGGTCGAGGCATCGGCGCATCATGTGGCGGCTGTCGTCAACCGTGGTTGAAGGAGGGCCGGAGCATGGCGGATCTGAAAGAAAAGACGCGCAACGCGATCGAGCTGTTCAACCAGCATCGGGTCGGCGAGTGGCTGAAGGACTTCACCGAGGATGCGGAATTCGTGAACCCACTGGCCGGCCGGCTCAAGGGACGCAACGCGATCAGCGCCCATTTCACCCAGCTGTATGAGACCTATCCGGACATCAAGGTGACGGCCCAGCGGATCCTCAACGATGGAAATGTCATCGTCGTGGAGTACACGGTCACCGGAACGAACACCGGCCCTCTCCCATTGCCGACGGGAGAGGTGCTGCCGGCGACCAACAAGAAGATCGAAGTGGCGGCTGTCGACGTCGCGACTAACGATGCCAACGCCAGGATCACGTCGATCCACCAGTATTTCGACGCGGCCAGTGCCCTGCAGCAGCTGGGCTTGATGCCCGCGCCGGCGGCCGCCCACGCCTGACCGGATAGCAGACTGGGCCCGACTTCGCGGGCCCAGTCTTCTTGGTCAAACCTGATAGACGCCGTTAAGGAACCGTCGGCCGCTGGCCCGCGTTTTCCTGGGCTTCGCGCGCGGCGCTCTCGCCCTGCTCATGGGTGGCGTTCTCGTTCGGGGTGAACGTTCCGGATCCGCCGCCCGGTCGCTGGCCGGAGTTCTCCTGGGCCTCGACGGTGGCGCTTTCACCGGCCTCGTGGGTCGCGTCCTCGTTCGACTTGAAGGTCCCGGCGGCCGCGCTCGGAGCCGCAGTCGCCGCGATCTGCTGCGCCGAATTGCCCGTGGTCGCCGCCGCGGCGCTGAGCGGACCGGCCAGCGTGGCCCCGATCACACCTCCCGCGATGAGCGATCCGGCGACGCCGACAATCGTAATAACGCGTTGCGTTGGAGTGATGCTTCTCACCTCCTTCTCATCTGGAATTGAGGGCATGGACAATGCACGTCTCCACGCTCCGCTCAGTCTGCCCCGGCGAACCTTTCAGATTGATTACAGCTCTGGCTGGCTGGCGCCCCGGGTGGCGGCCTTGAGCGTGGCAACCTTCCCTTTGATCCCGTGCGAGCCTGCCGCCCGGCTCATCGCGCTGCCGACCTTCGCCAGGTTCCGGTCCGCGATCGCGACTACGCTGCCTCCCGCTCCGCTGAGCGCGGCCCCCAGGGCTCCAGCCTGCTCGGCCGCCGCGATGGTGTCGTCGAGATAGGGATAGGCGCGGGTGCGACCCGGCTGGTGCAGGCGGTCGTCCATCGCGCTCGCGACCAGGGAGCGATCTCTTCGGGAACAGGCGAGCACCCACTCGGCGACCCGGCCGAGGTTGAAGACGGCGTCCTCGCGCGCCGGGCGGTGTGGCACCAGGCGGCGGGCTTCATGGGTGGGGGAGACCTCGTTCGGTACGAAGACTACGGCCCGCCACCGTGACGGCCAATCGAGACGGTGGACGCGCACCCCGCCGTTTTCGATGACGGCGATGCAGAAACCGCCGTAGAGGGCGGCCGCCAGGTTGTCACCGTGGCCTTCGAGCGGCACCGCCAGCTCGAGGATGCGCTGCGCCGGCATTCGTAGCCCGCGCAGCCTCGCCCCCAGCGTGATCCCGGCGATGATGGCGGCGGCGCTGCTCCCCAGGCCCCGGCCGATCGGAATGTCGTTTTGCACGCGAAGCTCGAGGCCGTCCAACGGGCGGCTCCATCCGGCGAACGGTTCCTGGGCCGCGCGGGCGATCAGGTTCTTGCGATTCAGCGGCACCTCCGCGGCGCCTTGGCCCTCCCAGCCGATCGTGGTCTTCGCCGACTCGCGCGCCTCCACCGTGAGGTGCAGGTCGAGGGCCAGCGCGAGAACATCGAAGCCCGGTCCGAGGTTGGCCGACGAGGCCGGCACCCGCACCGCGGCGCCTTTCGCCACGGCTAGTGTCGCGTCTCGGGGCGACGTAGCCGGTTCGCCGGCCAGGCGGCTGAGGCCGAGGAGACGACGAGCACCGGAGCGAGCGTACCGTGGTACGCGAGCGAGGCGCGCAGGAGTCGACGATGGCATTCAGCCGATCTGGGCGGATGAAACGGCGCGTTGTCTCCGGGACGCGACACTATAGCTTGAACGCCTCGTGCAGGGCCGCGACCGCGTCCTTCACCCGCTTCGCGTCGATGATGCAGGTGATACGCACTTCCGAGGTCGAGATCATCTCGATGTTGATCCTATGGTCGGACAGGGTCCGGAACATGGTCGCCGCCACCCCCGGTTGTCCGCGGATGCCGCTGCCGATGACCGAAACCTTGGCGAGGCCGTTCTGCGCGAGCACGGTGCGGGCGCCGACCTCGCGGGCCACGCCCTGGACGATGCGCTCCGCCTGCCGTCCGTCCGCGGACGACACCGTGAACGACATGTCGGTCACCCCTTCGTGGCTCGCGGTCTGCACGATGACATCGGCGGCGATGTCCGCTTCGGCCAGCGGGGCAAAGATAGCGGCCGCGATGCCCGGGCGATCGGGCACGCCAACGACCGAGAGCCGGGCGACGTGCTCCTCGTGCGCGATGCCCCGCACCCGATTTCGGTCTTCCATGATCGCCTCCTCCGAACAAATGATGGTACCCGCCCCGGCGTGGAAGCTCGACCGGACGTGCAGCTCCATGCCGTAGGCCTCAGCGATCTCGACCGCCCGTGGGTGCATCACGCGGGCGCCGGAGCTGGCCAGCTCGAGCATCTCCGGGTAGGCGATGTGCCGGAGCAATCGCGCATTCGGCACGAATCGCGGATCGGCCGTGTAGATGCCACGCACGTCGGTCAAGATCTCGCACGCCTGGGCCTTGAGCGCGGCGGCGAGCGCGACCGCGGTCGTGTCCGAGCCACCTCGTCCGAGAGTCGTGACTTCCATCTCGTCGCCCATGCCCTGGAAGCCGGCTACCACCACCACCCGCCCGGCGGCGAGCTCGCGCTCGATCCGCCCGGGCGTCAGGCCGACGATGCGCGCCTTCGCGTGGCGACGGTCGGTCTGGATGCCGGCTTGAAACCCGAGCAGCGAGACGGCCGGGACACCCAGCTCGGTCAGGGCCATCGACATCAGCGGCGCGGAGACCCCTTCGCCCGTCGACAGCAGCAGGTCGAGCTCGCGCGCGGCCGGCTCTTTCGCGACGCGCGACGCGAGCGTGAGCAGACGGTCGGTCGAGTCGCCCATGGCGCTCACCACGACGACGACGTCGTAGCCGGCCTGCTGGCTGGCGGCCACGCGTTTGGCTGCCCGCTTGATCCGTTCCGGCGTCCCGAGTGAGGAGCCGCCGAACTTCTGAACGAGCACCGGCCGCGACGAACGTCTCAAACGCTCGCCTGGCACTAAAGCGCCGCTCGCGTGGGGCGACGCCCCCGACTCAGGAACCGCGGCCAATATAGCCCTCCCGCGTCAGCCATTCCGCCAGGAGGACGGCGCCCTTTCCCGCACCGAGCTTGGTGTTATGCGACAGAACGACGTACTTCACGCCCTTGAGCGCCGGCTCGTCGCGCACACGGCCAACGGTGACGGTCATGCCGTCGCCGGCATTGCGGTCACGGCGCGGTTGCGGCCGAAACGGATCGGAGTTGACCAGCAGCAGTCGATCGGGCGCCGAGGGGAGACCCTTGAGACCGTCGACGCCGAACCGCTCCATCGCCGCGGTTGCCGTCGCGGCATCGACGGGGCGCTCGGTGCCGACGAAGACGGCTTCCAGGTGTCCGTCCGTGACGTTGACCCGCGTGCAGGTACAGGAAACCGCGAATGGCGCCGGCTCGCCCCAGTGACCCAGGATCTTCTTCGTCTCGCGTTCGACCTTCTCTTCCTCGCCCGGGATGAAGGGGATGACGTTGTCGACCACGTCGAGCGCGAGCACTCCGCCCTGGCGGCCCGCACCCGAGACCGCCTGGAGCGAGGTCATCATCACGGTGCGCACGCCGAAGGCATCGTGGAGCGGCTTCAGCGAAACCGCCAGTCCAGTTGTCGTGCAGTTGGGGATGGGCGCGATGAAGCCGCGCCAGCCGCGCTTGCGGCGCTGGTCGTGGATGGCCTCGGCATGCGCGTCGTTGATCCCCGGGATCAGGATGGGGACGTCCGGCTCATAGCGAAACGCCGACGCCGTACTGATGACCGGCACCCGCTCGGCAAAGCGAGGCTCCCAGACTTCCGCCACCTCTTTCGATACGGCGCTGAAGACCAGGTCGAGAGGCTGCGCGAGGAGTTGCTCATCGTTGAGGCACGGGAGCGAGAGCACCGAGGGGTCGGCACGGCCCTCGGCGAACCAGCGGCTGGCACCGCTCGGCTCGCGGAGGGCATCGCCGAAGGATTTTCCGGCGGAACTCTCGGAGGCGCCGACCGCGGCGACGGTGAACCAGGGGTGCCGCTCGAGCGCGGCGAGTACCTGCTGGCCGGCGAGGCCGGTGGCTCCCAGTACGCCTACACGCATACGCCCCCACCCTGACCCTCCCCCGCAAGCGGGGGAGGGAAATTCAGGCTGTTCATGCGAACACGGCGGGCGCTTTCTCCGCTTCGGCGAGCACCTGCTCGAATTCCGCGGCGCGCGGCTTCGCCAGGTGCAAGCGGTGTCCATCACGCACCTCGAAGAGCTCGGTCGTCTTGAGGCCGCTGCCGGTGATGCAGATCACGACCGTTTCCTCGCGCCGAACGCGCCCAGTTGCGACCAGTTCCTTGAGACCGGCCACGACGACGCCGCCGGCCGGCTCGCTCAGGATCCCCTCCGTCTCGGCCAGCAGCGCCATGCCTTCCTGCACGGCGTGCTCACGGCAGGCGGTGCCCCACCCGCCCGAGGCGCGCACCGCGCGTGCGGCGTAGCGGCCGTCGGCGGGGTTGCCGATCGCAAGCGACTTCGCGATACTGTTCGGCCGCACCGGCGTCACCTGGTCTCGGCCCTGCTGGATCGCGGTGCTGACCGGCGCGCAGCCTTCCGCCTGCGCGGCGTGGATGCGGGTCGAGGCCCGCTCGAGGAGGCCGACGCCGACCAGTTCCTGGAACGCCTTGGCCGTCTTGGCCAGGAGCGACCCAGCAGCGACGGGCACGACCAGGTGGTCGGGTGCGCGCCAACCGAGCTGCTCCACGACCTCGAACGCCAGTGTTTTGCTGCCTTCCGAATAGAAGGGGCGGAGGTTGACGTTGACGATCGCCCAGCCGTACAGATCAGCGAGCTCAACGCACAGCCGGTTCACGTCGTCGTAGGTGCCATTGACCTCGACGACGGTGGCGCCGTACGCGCTGGCAGCTCCAACTTTCCCCGGCTCGAGGTCGGCGGGGATGAAAACCAGGGCGCGCATTCCGGCGCGCGCGGCGTAGGCGGCCACCGAACCGGCCAGGTTTCCGGTGGACGAGCAGGAGAGCGTGTCGAAGCCGTAGGAGCGCGCGAAGTTGGTCGCGACCGCGACATTACGGTCCTTGAACGACCCCGTCGGGTTGAGGGTGTCGTTCTTCAGATAGAGGTTGTCGAGGCCCAGCACCTTCCCGAGGTTGCGCGCCTTCACCAGGGGCGTGAAGCCCGTCCCCAGGTCGATTGGCTCGCCTTTCGGGGCCGGCAGCAGCTCGCGATAGCGCCAGATCGTGTTGGGGCCCCTTGCAATCGACTCGCGGCTGACCCGCTCCCTGATGGTGGCGAGGTCATAGGCGACCTCGAGCGGCCCGAAACAGTGCTCGCAGACGTAGGCGGGTTCGAACTCCCGCAATCGTCCGCACTCCCGACATCGCAGCTGCTTCACCGAATTCCTCCTCGACGCTTGGTCACTGGAAACAAAAAAAGCCCCTGCGGAGAGGGGCCGGTCTTGCTGTCCGTGACTGCATCATCTTTCAGACTCTCGTCTGACGGACTTTCCACCTTGCCGGTAATCCGGTAGGTTGGCAGGCATCTCTGGGCCGGTCCCTCCGCCACTCTTGATAATCGTCGGTATTCAGTTGTCGGAAAATCCTAACAGTCCCTGCCTCCGCCTTGCAACTTGACTAGGTAATTCGGGGCATCCCCCCATAAACCGGGGTGCACCATTGCCGGTAGCGCGGGTCCGCCCCGCGCACGGCCCGGAAGTACGCCTCCTGGAGTCCCAGCGTGAGCGTGCCGGGCCGCCCGCTACCGACCGGGCGACCGTCAACCTCGACGATGGGCGCCACCTGGACGCCGGTGCCGCAGAGGAACGCCTCGTCCGCCTGGTAGACCTCGGTGCGGTCGATGCTCCGCTCGACGACGTCCAGCTCGAAGTCGAGAGCCAGCCGCATCACGGCGGCGCGGGTGATTCCGACCAGGATGTCGTCGGTGACGGGCGGCGTGACCAGGGATCGGCCCTGGATCATGAAGAAATTGGCCGCGCTGCCTTCGGCGATGTGGCCGTCCTCGGTGAGCATCAGGCAATCGTCGTAGCCGGCGGCGTTGGCGTCCTCGGTGGCCAGCGCCGTGTTGATGTAGGCGCCGGTGATCTTGGCACGCGCGGGGATGCTGTTGTCACTGATGCGCCGCCACGAGGAGATCGTGACCCGCAGCCCGTCGATCGGCGAGTACGCCCCCATCGGCATGGCGAAGATGGCGACGGCATCCTCCGACGAGTGCAGATCGACCTTGATCATCGCCGACGACTTGTAGGCGATCGGCCGGACGTACACGTCGGTGCGGTACGAGTCGCGGCGAACGATCTCGCGCGTCACCTCGCAGAGCCGTTCGACACTCTCCTCGAGCTTGATCTTGAGCAGCGCCGTCGACTTGAGAAACCGCTGGTAATGCTCCGCCAGCTTGAGGAGGTAGATCTCCTGGTGCTCGGGGTTCCAGTAGCCGCGGATCCCCTCGAAGCAGGCTGTGCCGTAGTTCAGCGCGTGGGTCCCGATGCTGACGTTCGCTTCGCCGAAGGGCACGATCGCGCCCTTGAAGTAGGCAAAGCCGCCATAGACCGCCTTGGTGGGCGGAGGTGGCGCCGTGTCCGGTGGGATCAGCGGTTCGACGGCCATCAGGCGACGACCCCCACCCTACCCTCGCCCGCCAGCGGGGGAGGGGAAGACGCGAGGCTGTGAGTGCTCCGCACGATATCCTCCAGGTCCCGATCGAGGATGTCTTTCTTGCGGTCGGCCAGCGCCAGGAACTGGTCCCAGGCCCGGCCGAAATCCGCTTCCGACAGGTGGTATCCGAGCTCGCCGAGGCGGAACTGGAAGGCGTGCCGTCCCGAACGGGGAGAGAGCACGATCCGGCTCTCTCCCATCCCCACCTCTTCGGGCCGCATGATCTCGTAGTTGAGCTTGTCTTTGAGGACGCCGTCCTGGTGAATGCCGGAGGCGTGGGCAAAGGCATTCCCGCCAACGACCGCCTTGTTGGGCTGGACCGGAATGCCCGTGTGTCGCGAAACGAGCGCGCTGACATCCGCCAGGCGCGTGGTGTCGATGCCGGTGAGCAGCCCCAGTGACTTCTCGCGCGTGCGCAGGATCATCACGACCTCTTCGAGGGAGGCGTTACCGGCCCGCTCGCCGATGCCGTTGATGGTGCACTCGACCCGGCGGGCGCCGTTCAAGACGGCGGCGATGCTGTTCGCGGTCGACAGGCCGAGGTCGTTGTGACAGTGCACGCTGATCAAGGCGCGGTCGATGTTGCGAACGTTCTCGCGGATCGACGCAATCAGCGCGCCGAACTCGTTGGGGAGGGTGTAGCCGGTCGTGTCGGGAATGTTGACCACGGTGGCGCCGGCATCGATGACCGCCTCGAGCGTTTCGAAGAGGTACTCGAGGTCGGCGCGGCCGGCATCCTCCGGGGAGTACTCGACGTCGTCGCAGAGCGAGCGCGCGTAGGCGACCGCCTCCACGCCGCGGCGGAGCACGTCGCGCCGGTTGGAGCGAAGCTTCCGCTCGATGTGGATGTCGGAGACGGAGAGCACCATGTGGATCTGCTTGCGCTCGGCATCCTGGACCGCCTGCCACACGGCGTCGATGTCGGGGCGCGCCGCGCGTGCCAGCGCCGTGATCATCGGGCCACGGATCTGTCGGGCGATGCGCTGCACCGCCTCGAAATCGCCTGGAGAGGAGAGGGGGAAGCCGGCCTCGATGACGTCCACGCCGAGGCGAGCCAGCTGCCAGGCGATCATCAGCTTCTGATCCGGCGTCAGTGACGCGCCGGGCGACTGCTCGCCGTCGCGCAGGGTCGTGTCGAAGATGAAAACGCGCTCGTCCGCGGGCTCAGGTACTGGCGGCTCCATCAATTGCTTGCCTTCTTGTCGGCTTTCAGCCAGGGCATCATGGCGCGCAGCTCCGAGCCGACCTTCTCGATCAGCTCGCCTTTGGCGCGTTGCCGGTAGGCGTTGAAGGCGGGCCGGCCCGCCTGGTTCTCCAGGATCCAGGTGCGGGCGAAGGTGCCGTCCTGGATCTCACGAAGGATCTGGCGCATCTCCTCGCGGACGGCCGGGCTGATCACCCGCGGACCGCTGACGTAATCGCCGAACTCCGCGGTGTCGCTGATGCTGTAGCGCATATAGCTCATCCCTCCCTGGTACATCAGGTCGACGATCAGCTTCATCTCGTGCAGGCACTCGAAATAGGCGAGCTCGGGCTGGTAGCCGGCTTCCACCAGGGTGTCGAAGCCGGTCTTGACCAGCGACGTGAGCCCGCCGCAGAGGACCGCCTGCTCACCGAAGAGGTCGGTCTCGGTTTCCTCTTTGAAGGTCGTCTCCAGCACCCCGGCCATCGTCGAGCCGATGCCGCGCGCGTAGGCGAGCGTGCGAGCGCGCGCCTTGCCGGTGGTGTCCTGGTGAACGGCGAAGAGCGCGGGCACGCCCACCCGCTCCTTGAAGAGCCGGCGCACGATGTGGCCGGGCCCTTTGGGCGCGACCATCGTGACGTCGATGTCGGCCGCCGGCAGGATCTGGCTGAAGTGGATGTTGAAGCCGTGGGCGAACATCAGCGCGCTCCCCGGCTTCAGGTTGGGCTTGACCGCTTCGTCGTAGAGCCGCTTCTGGGTCTGGTCGGGCACCAGCATCATCACGAGGTTGCCCAGCTCGACAGCCTTTTCGACCGTCTCCACCCGGAGGTCCTCTTGCTCCGCCTGCTCCCAGGACTTGCTGCCTTTGTAGAGGCCGACCACGACATCGACGCCGCTGTCCTGAAGATTGAGGGCGTGGGCGTGCCCCTGGCTGCCGTAGCCGATGACGGCGACCCGCTGGCCGGCGAGCGCCGCCATGTCGGCGTCGTCGTCGTGGTAGACCCTGGCCATTAGAGGTAGGTCTTGGTCGTCAGGTTGTTCAGCCGCGGGTTGAGCCCGATCACCTGGTCGGCGTCGACCGGCACATCGATCACGATCGACTGGCCCGTGGTCTCGTAGCAGGCGTCCATGATCTCCTTGAGATTGCTGAGATCGGGCTTGACGCGATACCCGTCCCAGCCGTGCGCCCTCGCCGCACCGACGAAGTCGATCGACGGCAGCGAGGAATGGTAGCGCCGCTTCTCGACGTCGGGAATGACTACCTCGAGCCCCTTGTCGACGATCCCGTAGACGCCGTTGTTGATGATGAAGAGGCGCAAGTCGAGATTGGCGGCGTCGGCGAGCGCACCTCCGAAGAGGCGCCAGCAACCGTCGCCCGAAAAGACGAAGGTGTGGAGGCTAGGATCCGCCAGCTTCGCCCCGACGCCGAGCCCGAAGCCTCCGCCCATCGCCGACCCGTCATGGGTGGTGTGGAAGGGGATCCAGGGGTGGGGTCGCTGGGTGACGTACTGCCGGTCCTTGTAGGCGATGCAGACGTCGTCGAAGCCGATGCTGTTCGGCCGCCACGATTGGTGCAGCTGCTCGTAGAAGGCGATGAAATCGACACTGCCCTCGCGCACGTCGCGCGAGATCTGCCGGGTGTTCAGGCGCTCCGGGAGATCGACTGGTGGCCGCCGGCCGACGCCGCGACGGGCGAGTTGCGGGATGATCTCGCGGAGCGTCGCATCCAGGTCGCCGCGCACGACGTCGTAATCGCCGCGCACGCGGTGGCGGAACTCACCGGCGATGTGGCCGTACTGTTCGGTCCACCCCGTGAAGTTCCACACCTGCCCGGCGGGAATCGTCGCCAGATTGAGGGAGTATTCCCCCGGGTCGAAGCCGAGCGTGATGACGCAATCGTCCGGACCCACGCCGCGCCAGAGCTTCATCGCCTCGTCGTTGCCGCCGAAGGAGATGTAGCCGAAGCCGTAGCGGTTGTCGGGGGAAACGGCGTTCGCCCCGTTGACCGACCACACCGTTGGCGCCTTGAGCAGCTCCGACAGCTGGGTGGTGAGCGCCGGCATGCCCGGCCAGCGGGCCGCTTCGCTGCCGACGTAGATCACGACGCGGCGCCCGTCCGCGATCCGCGGAAATTCCTCGACGAAGCGTTGGACGTCTTGCGCGCGGAAGCCACGGGGCCGGGGCCGTAACGGCACGTCCACCTCGACGCCCTTGGAGAGGATGTCGGGGTAGAACGCGATGGCTACCGGCTTCGATTCCATCAGGATCGATTGGGCGCGGTCGAGCTGTTCTTCCATGGTCTCGATGTCGTCGATCACGACGCAGCCATCGCCCAACTCGGCCTGCAACTGCGGCACGATGTTCATGCCGTGGAGGGATACGTCCTGGAGCGGGGCCTGCCCGATCGACATCGTCGAGTTGAGCGCGATCAGATACACGGCGGGGATGTTGTGGAGCTTGGCGTCGGTCATGCCGCTCCCGCCCAGCTTGGTGGCGGCGCCGGTGGTGGTGATGCAGCCGGCGATCCGTCCCGACGCCAGGTAATACCCGAGCGGCACGAAGCCGGCGACGTACTCTCCCATCGTCAGCATCCGCGGCGCTCCGTCCGTCGCCTGCGACAGGTCAGACAGGGGTTCGAGGTGCTTGGCCACATGGATCAGGCCGCCGCCGTTGACGCCGGCGTAGGCGGTGACGCCCCAGCGGCGCAGCGTCTCGATCAGCCAGAAGTTGCCGCTGGAGCGCTCCAGCGGCGCCGGCCCAAACGGAGTCAGCTCGACGCGGTCGATCATTTCAGTGCTCATGAATCTGACGCCCTTCAACCACTGAACATGCGGTTGATCGCTTCGGTCACCTCGTGACCCTGCCCGAACGGATGGGCCTCGGTATGCCGCCCGGCGACGGCTGCCGTCAGCGCCTGTGTGCAGATGTCCTCCACGTCGATCTGGTGCCGGCGCTCCTGGATCTCGTGGTGCAGCCCGTCAGGAATTTCGATTGTGTAGCTGGCCATCGGTACCTCCTCCTCGTTGCAGCTGGCTTGGTCGAACGACATCCTCTGCTGCAAGGACGAGAGGATCCCCTCCCGCGGTACCACCCTGCTTGCGGCCACGGCCGCCGCTCTTGTCGAGCCGCCCGGCTCCGGGGGTGAGTAAGCCCCATCAACGCCGGTTGACTCAGCCGGAAACGCTACCAGTCCCGGCCGCGCGCGTCCATTGTGCAAACCAACCAAAAGTCATTGGTTCCTTCGGTCCTTCACACCAGCGTTCGCTTCAGGCATACTAGTCACTCCCATGGCGCTGACAGTCCGGGAAGCGATGGCGCTGGGGGGATTGAGGAGGGGCGAGGTGCTGGCCGGCGCCAGCGGCCTCGACCGGACCATCACCTGGGTGAAGGTGCTCGAGTCCCCAGAAACGATCAGCTGGCTCGCCGAGGGCGAGCTGCTGCTGACGGTGGCCTTTGCCATCAAGGACGACCGGGCGGCCCAGAAGGACCTCATGCGCAACCTGGCCGCGGTGGGCTCGGCCGGGCTCGTTATCAAGCCGGAACGCTACCTCCCCCAGATCCCGGACGACATGATCGGCCAGGCGGACGAGTTCAACATCCCCCTGATCCGGATCCCTCCGGACGTGTCCTACCTGGAGATCATGAACCCCATCCTGGAGCGCATCATCAACGCCCAGAACACCCAGCTGCGGCGCTCGATCGAGATCCACCGGCAGTTCACCCACCTCGCCCTGGACGGTCAGGGCCTGGATGCGATCGTCAAGACCTTGGGTGAGCTGGTCGAGAGCTCGATCTCCCTCGAGGACGTGAATTTCCACCTGCTGGCCAGCCACGTGGTACCGGGCGTGACCGACAAACACCGGCAGCAAACGCTCGCCCATCACGGCACGCCTGTCAAGGTTCGCCAGGCCGCGGCCATCAAGAGCATGCTCCAGGACGTGGTGCGCGGCCGCGCGCCCCACAAGGTCCCGCCCTTCCCGGATCTGGGGTTGACCGCGCCTCGCATCATTTCCCCGGTGCTGGCCGGGCGCGAGAACCTCGGATACCTGTCGATCATCGATCACCCCCAGCACCTCGAGGAGCTGGCGATGATGGCAATCGAGCACGCGGCCACGGTGATCGCGCTCGAGATGATCAAGCAGCGCGAGGTCGCCGAGGCCGAGGACCGGGTGCGCGGCGAGCTGGTCGATGACCTGCTCAACGGCACCTTCGGCGACCAGGCCAACGTCCAGCGCCGCGCGCGTCACCTGCGCTATGACCTCTCGGTGCCACACCGGCTGCTGGTGGTGGACGTGGACCATTTCGGGCGGTTCATCAGGGAGCGGCGCTATGAGGAGGGCCGCGTCATCGCGCTCAAGCATCAGCTGTTCCAGGTCGTGACAGGAGCCGTTCGCCGGCAGCATCCGCGCCACCTCGTCAGCGCCCACAGCGACAGCGTGATCGTCCTGGTGCCCCAACCCGCCGACGGCAAGGACCCGGAGGCCGAGGCCCTGGCCGCGCGGATCCGCGAGGCGGTGGCCGAATCGGAGCTGGGCATCACGGTGTCGGTATCGATCGGCCGGCTCTGCGTGAAGCCTGACGACTTCAAGCCCGCCTTCGCCGAGGCGCAGCGGGCACTGGACCTGATGGTTCGCTTCGGCAAACGCGAGCAGGTCATCAACTACGAGCGCCTGGGCGTCTATCGATTGCTGGCGCAGGTCGAAGATCGTGCCGGTCTCGACGCCTTCGCCGGCCGGATGCTTGCACCGCTGGTGGACTACGACCGCGCCCGCGGCACGCCACTGCTGAAGACGCTCGAGGTCTACCTGCAGCGACACGGCAACTTGCGGCAGTCGTCGCGTGACCTGCACATCCACCTCAACACGCTGCACTACCGGCTGCGCCGGATCAGTGAGGTGACCGGCGTCGACCTGAAAGACGCCGACGCCCGGTTGGACCTGCTGCTCGCCCTGCGGGTGCGGGCGCTCGCGGAGACCCGCTGATGAAGACCATGGCGGAGAAGATCTGGGAGCAGCACGTCGTGGTCGCGGGCGATGGCGAGCCCGATCTGCTGTACGTCGATCTCCACCTCGTCCACGAGGTGACCTCACCCCAGGCCTTCGAAAGCCTGCGGCTGGCCAACCGGCGAGTCCGCCGGCCCGACCTGACGGTAGCGACGATGGACCATGATGTGCCGACTCGCGGCGGGCGCCTAGCGGCGGACGAGATCGCTGAACGCCAGATGTCGGCGCTCGAGTCCAACTGCCGGCGCGAGGGGATCGCCCTTTATGGCATCGGCCACGCGCGACAGGGCATTGTCCACGTCATCGGGCCCGAGCTGGGGCTCACGCAACCGGGCCTGCTGATCGTCTGTGGCGACTCGCACACGTCGACTCATGGCGCGTTTGGTGCGCTCGCCTTCGGCATCGGGACATCAGAGGTCGAGCACGTCCTCGCCACGCAGTGCTTGCGTCAGCGCCGGCCGAAGACGATGGCCGTGACCGTCGACGGGGCGCTGCCGCTTGGCGTCACCGCCAAGGATGTCGCGCTCGGCATCATCGCGCGGATCGGTGTCGACGGCGGCCGCGGCCACGTCATCGAGTACCGCGGCTCGACGATTCGCGCATTGTCGATGGAAGGGCGCATGACGGTCTGCAACATGACGATCGAGGGCGGCGCGCGGGCGGGGATGGTGGCACCGGACGAAACCACGGTTACCTACCTGAAAGGGCGGCCGTATGCGCCTGCGGATGCGCAGTGGGATGCGGCGATCGCGCACTGGAAGGCGCTGGCGACCGATGCCGATGCACCGTTCGACCAGGAGGTCGTGATCGACGCGACCCGGCTGGAGCCATACGTGACCTGGGGCACCAATCCGGGCCAGTCTGTACCGGTGAGCGGGAGCGTGCCGAACCCGGTAACCGAGACCGATGAGCGGGCGCTGGCCTACATGGCGCTCGAGCCGGGCACGGCGATGGAGGCGATCGCGGTCGACCGCGTCTTCATCGGCTCCTGCACCAACGCCCGCCTGGAAGACCTGCGCCTGGCGGCGAGCGTGGTGCGCGGCCATTCGGTGCATCCAAAAGTCCGCGCCATGGTCGTGCCCGGGTCGGCGAGCGTCAAGCGACTGGCCGAGGCCGAGGGGCTCGATGCGGTCTTCCGCCAGGCGGGCTTCGAGTGGCGCGACGCCGGGTGCTCGATGTGCCTCGGCATGAATCCCGACATCCTCGGACCGGGCGAGCGCTGCGCCTCGACCAGCAACCGGAATTTCGAGGGCCGGCAGGGGAGTGGGGGCCGGACCCACCTCGTCAGCCCGCCAATGGCGGCGGCCGCCGCAATCGCCGGGCATCTCGTCGACGTGCGGGAATTCGGAAAAAACTGATGGAACCCTTCACCCACGTCACCGGCGTCCTCGCCCCGCTCGATCGGGCGAACGTCGATACCGACCAGATCATCCCCAAACAGTTCCTCAAACGGATCGAGCGCTCCGGCTTCGGGCCCTTCCTGTTTTATGACTGGCGCCGCGCCGGCAACTTCATCCTCGACCGGCCCGCCTACCGTGGCGCGGCGGTGCTGGTTACCGGCGCCAACTTCGGCTGCGGCTCGTCCCGGGAGCACGCCGCCTGGTCGCTGCTCGACGCAGGGTTTCGCGCGGTCATCGCGCCGTCGTTTGGCGACATCTTCAAGAGCAACAGCTTTCGCTCCGGCCTCCTGCCCGTCGAGCTTCCCGCGCCCGAGGTTGCCGAGCTGAACCGCCTCGCCACCGAGGAGCCGGGGATGGAGATCACGGTCGATCTGGGGTCACAGCGCATCAGGGCCGGCGGGTTCGAGACGGCCTTTGCGATCGACCCCTTCTACCGCGAGTGCCTGCTCAACGGCTGGGACGAGGTAGCGCTCACGCTCCGCCAGGACGGCGCGATCGCTCGCTACGAATCGACGCGGCCGGCCTGGCTGCCGATCAGCCGCTAGAGGAGCGACTCGAGGTGGGCCGCCGCCGTTGCCGGTGGGTCCGTCGCGTGCAATCGGGCGGAATGCGTCGCGGCGTTGCGGCCCATCGCCTTGCTGGCCAGCGATCGCTTCACGGCGGCGCGGATCGTTTCGGCGGTTGCTTGCGCGCACGGAACGACCTCGGCGACTCCCAGCGCCTGGGCTCGGGCCGCGACGCCCGGCTGATCGCGGCCCCAGGGAATGAGCACCATCGGACGTCCCTGCCAGAGCGCCTTCATCACCGTTCCATGACCCGCGTGGCTGACCAGCAGTACGGCTCGCTCCAGCACGGCCGAGTGCGAAACGGTCTTCTCCACCCGGGCGTTCGCTGGATGACCGGAGAGCTCGGATGGATCATGTTCGGGCCCGAGGGTCACGAGGACGCGCACCGGCTCCTCCGCAAGCGCCCGCAGGGTGGCGTCGGCGAGCGCGATGTCGTCCTGCCGTTGTGAGCTGATCGAGACGAGGACCCAGGGGTCGCCCGGCTCGTCCAGGTAGGCGGGACGTTCTCGAGCCGGCTCCCAGATGCCGAGGGGTCCGACGTAATGGTGACGGGACGGCAGGCGGTCGAACGAATAGTCGAAGACCTGATCGGTCGCGTGCAGGACGAGGTCCGCCGATTCGAGGAGTTCCGCATATCGCTTCACCAGGGGAAGCGCCCGCGGGCCGATGTCCTCTTCAACGGGGCGCGGTGGATGGGGACCGATGTAGAAGGTGCTGTTGATGACCGCCCAGGGGCAGGGTGGGCACGTGGCATCGACCGCCTCGACGCCAAAGAGGGACGTGACGATGGCGGTCGGTCGCTGACGCTCGATCGACAACGAGAGCGGCTGGGCCACATCGTGGGCCCATATGGTCATGCCGCGCTGAAGGATGGGACCGGCCTTTGCCAGGTCGCCACCTGTCGCCTGCATCGCATCCTGGACGACTCCAGCCAGGCGAGGACCGAGGTCGACCTCCTTCGGAAGGACTTCAACCGCAACATGCAACGGGGCGAGGGTGCGCTCAACCGAAGCATCGCCGACAATGGTGGTTTCGTGACCACGATCACGCAACGCCAGGCTGGCCGCGACCAGTGGTGGTAGGTCGCCGCCAGCACCACCGGTCGCGACGATCAAGACCCTGGCCATCATCCAATGATGCGCCGATCACTGCTTGGCGGCGACAGGCCGGGAGAGCGGCCCCGCGGGGCCGCCCTCCCCAATCCCTTTCGCCCGCTACTGCCTGGCGAAGAACACGTCCGGGTCGTGCCGTCCCTGCGGCCACAGGAAATTCGTCACGACATCGCGGTTGTCGCCCCAGGCGAAGTACTGGTGCGATCCATCGCTCACGTTCGCGATGTAGTCACCCATGTAGGTAAACGCGATGATCGGATCGAACTGCGGAAACGTGTAGACCCCAGGAAATGACTGGCTGGTCACCCGGTTCGATGTCCAACTCGTGCCACTCTTGGAGTTCGAGACCAGTACGTCCACCTGGCTGGTACCGTCACCGACCGGACTGATTTCGTAGTAGAGAAGGTGCAGCCCGGCGTCATCGGCGCTCAGCGCAGGCTGTGCCTCGTCGTTATCGCCGGCGGTCACCTGGGCACTCCTCCAGGTTGCCCCGCCGTCTTTCGAGGTCGCCATCACCACGTGGCTGTGACCGGATGCCCCGTCGTTCCACGCGGCGTAGAGGTTGCCGTTCCGGGTGGCGAGGGTCGGGAACTCGAGATTTCGCATCAGCTGCCCCGGCCCAAGCTGGAAGGCACCGAAGAAGATCCCGGTCGACGGGGATACATCGGCGATCTTCACTTTCTGCGGGAACGTCTGCCCGCCGTCGGTCGATTTGAAGATCCATTCCTCTTCCGTGAATGGCGCGGTACCCGTGCAATTCGGGTCGTCCACGCCGAACTTGAGGGCCGCGTCGTACACGGTCCCGTCCGCCGTCACCATCGGCATGGCGCCGATGTACTGGTGGAATGAGCAGTCCGGCGGCTTGGTCGGGTCGAACGAGAAGAGCACCGTCTTGTCCGCGTAGGCGATCGACCAGCTGCTGCTGCCATCGCTGGAGTGGGCAACCGGCAGACCGCTGAACTCGGTGAAGGCGCCCGTGACCGGATCGAAGGTCGCGGTGAAGTCGTCCCAGACGTCATACAGGTTGCCGGCCCCGGCGGCGACCATGGCATCTTTGTCCGCACTGTACCCGAGCGCGTTGCCGGGAGGCGGCGGGATCGGGTTCGCCTGGCTCCAGGTCTTCCCCCCGTCGGCCGACTTCGCCACGCCCACCAGGAGTGAGAAGGAGCTGAAGTCCAGGACCAGGTTCGAGTAGTACATCGTCCCGTTGCTGTCGGTTGCCAGCCACGGATCACCGAAGTTGTTCTTCGCCGGTGCGTTCGGGATGTCCCCGCCGTCGGTGAACGTCTGGCCGCCGTCCGTCGAATACGAGACGCCGCTCAAGTTACTCGCGGCCGTCAAGAAGAGCAAGGTCCGCTGAGAGTCGTTGTAGCCGACGGCGACGTTGGAATTCGCGACCGCGATCGAGGTTTCACTCTGGGTCGTTTGGTCGACCTGATTCGAGTCTTTGCTCGGGTCGTTGACCCGGACATTCGGAAGGGGACCGCCGCTCGGCTTCAGCCCTTTGGGTTGCCGGGTCGCGCTCGGCGCGCTGATCCCATTCGAGTCGGGCGTCGCGCGATGGTCACCGCGCGCGATCGCCTCCAGGGCGATCCGGGCCGTCGGCGTTAGCGTCTTGCCCGCCGGCGTGGCCAGAATCCGCTTTGCGATCTCTTGTTTGCTGGGTGGCGTCTTCGGCGATGCGGCGGATCCGGCGATCGCGCCGGCCGCGATGACAACCGTCGCGATGGTAAGCACGCTGAGTGTTCGACGCATGTTACCT
>VBFR01000216.1 GCA_005889345.1 Chloroflexota bacterium | reverse complement strand
GCGACCGCGCGCAGCCTGCTGACAACGCTACCCGGCATCGGCCCCTGGTCGGCGGCCGAGGTCTCAGCCGTCGCGTTCGGTGATCGCGATGTCGTATCAATCGGCGACTACCACCTCCCCCACCAGGTGGCATGGGCGTTGGCGGGCGAAGTGCGCGGCACCGAGGCCCGCATGCTCGAGCTCCTCGAGCCCTATCGCGGCCATCGGGCGCGGGTCATCCGGTTGCTGACCCTCGGCGGCATCCAGGCTCCCCGCTTCGGGCCCCGGATGCGCCTGCGGCGCATTGCCGCGATCTAAGACGCTTTCTTGGCCGGTTGAAAGTAGGGGTTTAACCCCGCGGCGTGATCGGTGACGTCGATCACCTCGATGATCTGCGGCACGGCCGCTTTGATCGCGACTTCGATTCCCTGCCGCAGCGTGACGTCGACCTGCGCGCAGCCCTGGCAGCCGCCGCCCAGCTGGACATAGGCGGCGCCGCCGCGAACCTCGAGCAGGTCGACGAAGCCACCATGCGCGGCGACCGAGGGATTGATCTGGCGGTCGAGCACCTCCTGGATGCGAGCCGCGACCGGGTCGCGCCAGCCTTCGTTCGGGTTGTCGATCCGCAGGGCCCCGCCCAGCGCTGAGGGGTCGAGGTCGATGACCGCTCCCTCGAGGTTGGCGGCGCTCCCCGGTTCGACCAGCAGACGGAGCCCCGGGGTCTGCACCACAAGGTCGCTGTCGGGCGCGTCTTCGGGGGCGACGAGGTCGAGCTCGTAGGCGAACTGACCGCCCCGGCGGCCCGCGATCGCGATCCGCAGGCAGGCATCGGGATGGCCGCTCTTCGAACGAACGGCCTCGATCTTCGCCATCGCCGTCGGCGTGACCGTAATCGCGGGCGGCATTGGGTCATTCTATTCGTGGTCAACTAATGGGGATGACGCGCGTCCTGCTGCTGATCCCGAGCCGAACCTATCGCACCCACGATTTCATCGCCGCGGCCTCCCGTCTGGGAGTCGAGGTCGTGGTCGGCTCGGAGCACCGGCCGGCGCTCGCCAGCTTGATGGACGGTCGCCACCTGCGGCTCGACTTCGAGAACATCAATGGCTCGTCAGAGCGCATCGTCGCCTTCGCGCAGACGCGTCCCCTGGCTGCGATCGTCCCGGTCGACGATACGGGCACGTTGCTTGCCGCGGCGGCCTCCCAGGCGCTCAGCCTGCCGCACAATCCGGTCGACGGTGTCGAAGCCGCCCGCGACAAGGCGCGCATGCGGGAGCGCTTTGCGCGCGCCGGGCTGCGCACTCCTCGATTCACGACCGCGAGCATCGACGCGAATGCGCAGACGATCGCCGCCACGGTCGATTACCCCTGCGTCGTCAAGCCCATCGATCTTTCAGGCAGCCAGGGCGTGGTGAAGGTCGATGACGCCGCGAGCTTTCCCCGCGTGTTCGCCCGGGTCGCGGCGATCGTCGCCGCCTGCCGGCCCCACAGTACGCGTCACTCGGTACTGATCGAGGATTTCATCCCGGGCGAGGAGGTGGCGGTCGAGGGACTGCTCCGTCGTGGCGAGCTCGAGGTGCTGGCCCTCTTCGACAAGCCCGACCCGCTCAACGGCCCCTTCTTCGAGGAGACGATCTACGTCACGCCCTCGCGTCGTTCGCGCGAGCAACAGGTGGAGATCAAAGAGACAACGGCTCGGGCAGCACTCGCCCTCGGCCTCACCGACGGCCCGATCCACGCCGAGCTCCGCCTCAACGAGGGCGGGACCTGGATGCTGGAGGTCGCCGCGCGCTCGATCGGCGGGCTCTGCTCCCGAACGCTCCGATTCGGGTCCGGCATCTCACTCGAAGAACTGATCCTCCGGCAGGCGGCCGGCCTGCCGATGCCCTCCCACCAGCGCGAGCAGGCCGCGGCCGGCGTCATGATGCTGCCAATCCGGGAGCGCGGACGGCTTCGCGCCGTCGAAGGCCAGGACGCGGCAAAACACGTGCCGGGCGTCGAGGGGCTGGTGATCACGATTCCGCCGGGAGAGCCGCTCGTTCCCCTGCCGGAGGGCGATCGCTACCTCGGCTTCATGTTCGCGCGCGCGGGTTCGCCCGGCGAGGTCGAGGCCGCGCTGCGGCGAGCCCACGCACAGCTCCGCGTCCGGACCGATGGCTGAAGCGCGTCCCCGCGTCGCGATCGTCGGCGCTGGGTTCGGTGGCCTCGCCTGCGCCCGCAAGCTCGACGGCGAGCCGCTCGATGTCGTCCTGCTGGACCAGCACAACTACCACCTCTTCACACCCCTCCTCTACCAGGTGGCCACTGGCCTGCTCAATCCGAGCGACATCGCCTACCCGTTACGCACGATCTTCCGCCACTCGCCCAACGTCCGATTTCGCCAGGCGACCGTGACGCGCGTCGACCTGGCCAGCAAGCTGGTTCGCCTCGACGCCAGCCCGCCGCTGAGCTACGACTACCTGGTGCTCGCCACCGGCAGTACCGACAATTACTTCGGCAACCAGGAGGTGGCCCGCGTCTCGCTGGGATTGAAATCGCTCGAAGACGCCACCCGCCTGCGCAACCACGTGCTGACCTGCCTCGAGCGCGCCGATGCCGAGCCCGACCCGGAGGCGCGCCGCGCGCTGCTGACCTTCGTGGTCGTCGGCGGCGGCCCAACCGGTGTCGAGTCGTCCGGAGCGCTCATCGAGTTGATGGAGATCGTCGCCGGCAAGGACTATCACCAGATCTCGCGAGCAGAGATCCAGGTCGTCCTGGTGGAAGGCACGGACCGCGTCCTTAACGCCTTTTCGGTTCGCCTCGGCCGCTACGCGCAACGCGTCCTGATGAAACGTGGCGTGGCGGTCAGGACCGGCGCGCTGGTCAAGAGCGCGAACGGCCACTCGGTGACGCTCTCGGATGGGACGGCGATCGCGTGCGCCACCATCATCTGGTCGGCGGGCGTGCGGCCCAGCGATCCGGTCGGCGAAGCGCCCCTCCCTCGCTTTCGGAATGCGCGCATCGAGGTCGACCCCTGGATGCGGATTCCTGGAGCGCCCGGTGCGTTCGCCATCGGCGATGCCGCCTCGCCGCGCGTGGGCGACCGCGAGCTGCCCATGCTCTCGCCCCCCGCGATGCAGGCCGGGCGCTACGTCGCGCGCACGATCGTGGATGCCGTTCGTGGCCTGCAGGGTGAGCGCGAGCCATTCCACTACGTCGACAAAGGCACCATGGCAACGGTCGGCCGCAATGCCGGGGTAACCCACCTGCCAGGCGGATTGGAATTCACCGGCTTTCTCGGATGGCTGACCTGGCTGTTCGTCCACATCTACTACTTGATCGGTTTCCGCAATCGCATCAGCGCGCTCGGCTCCTGGGCCTGGGACTACGTCCGTCACGATCGCCCGATCCGGATCATTCTCGCGTCCAGCGCCGCGCCGAAACGCGTCTAGCCGGTGCGATTCCTCGCGCTCGCGACCGACTACGACGGCACGTTGGCGAGCGACGGCGCCGTCGATCTTAAAACGGTGGTGGCCCTGCGCCGGCTCGCTGCCACCGGTCGAAAGCTCATCCTGGTCACCGGTCGCCAGCTCAACGACCTCCTGCGCGTCTTTCCAGAGGCGTCGATATTCGACGCCGTCGTCGCCGAAAATGGCGCGGTCCTCTACCGGCCGGAGAGTCGTGATACGCGGGTCCTCGCGCCGCCGCCTCCCGCGGATTTCGTCGCGGCGCTGCAACGGCGCGGGGTCGATCCGCTCTGGCAGGGTCAGGTGGTGGTGGCCACGGTACAGCCCAACGACAGGGCAGTGATGGAGGTGATTCGCGAGCTCCGCCTCGACCTGCAGGTCATCCTCAACAAGGGATCGGTCATGGTCCTGCCCGGCTCGGTGGATAAAGCGACCGGGCTCAGGGCGGCGCTCGATGAACTTGCGCTGGCCCCGCGCAGCGTCGTCGCCATTGGCGATGCGGAAAACGACCAGGCGTTTCTCGCCATGAGCGGATACGGCGTGGCGGTCGCGAACGCGCTCGACCCCCTCAAGGCCAGCGCCGCGCACGTGACTCGCGGCGAGGCCGGCGCCGGCGTCCGCGAAATCATCGATTGGCTGATCGCAGAGGACAAATAAGAGGCCGGGCGCGATGCCCGGCCTCTGTTTCGGTCGACGTCTAGTGGCTCAGCGCCCCGATGAATGCCGAGGTCGGAGTCCCCAGCCCGGTGATGTCGTCCCAGCCAGGGGTCGTCTTCAGGCTGAGACCCTGGTCGAACGTCCGCAAGCGGTAGGCAAGGCCGTTCGAGGCGTCGACGCTGTTGACGTAGTTGACTCGTACCACCGCGCCGGCTTGGTGGAGCACGTCGTAGAAGGCGCCGGATGTCGCGTTGGCGTAGAACGCCGGGTTGGCGAACCCGTGTGCCGACCCTTTCGCCTGGTCGGCGAGCGCCATGATCCCCGCCATGATCGGCGACGAGAGGCTCGTGCCGCCAATGCGGTACTCAGAGTATTTGACCACCCCACCGGGGAATGTCTGGGTCTGACCGATCAGATAGCCGGTGTTCGGATCACCGAACGCCGCGATATCGGGGATGGCCCGGCCCGTGCGACCCTGCGCGGCAAAGACGCTGCCCGGTACGGCGTTGGCCTGGTACGACGGCTCGGCGAACAGCCGGCTGACGCCACCGCCGGAACCGTAAAGCCACCCATGATCAACCCATGCGCCGGTCGTCGTGTTGAGGCTCGACGTGTGAGTGCCCCAGCCGGTCTCGATGACGCGGTTGTTGCTCTGGCCGACGCCCAGGCTGGTGCCACCCACGGCTGTCACGAACGGGCTGGAGGCGGGCCAATCTGCCGTCCGGTAGCCCACCGACATCGACTCGTCGCTGTTATCGCCCGACGAGAAGTAGATGCCGATGCCTTCGATGGCACCCTGGAGCAGTGTGTCCTCCTGGGGCTTGATGAACCCGAAGGGCAGCAGCTCGGTCGGGAACCCGTACGAGTTGGTCACGATCGACGCGAGATGCCGATCAACGACATGGTTCATCGCCGCGTCGAGGTCCTGGTAGTTGTTGGGCGCCCCCACGTAGACGATATGGGCATTGGGCGCCATGCCATGGACGGCCTCGACGTCGAGCGTCTCCTCGCCGTACCAGCCCTGCGGATCCTGTTTCTTGTTTTCTGGCCGGTTCATCGTGCCGGGCGCCACCACCTGGGTGATGTTGGTCGACCCCATCCCGCGATTGGCGGACCACTGGTCCAGGTCTTGCTGGATCGTGGGTGACGCGTACGCGTCGATGATCGCGACCGTCTGGCCATTGCCCTGAAGGCTGTCCGCCACACCGTAGACGCCCCGAATCTGGCTCGGCACGTATCCGCACGGCGCCATCGGCAGCGGCAGCGTGTAGCCCGCCGGAGCTTGAAGGGGGGCAGGCAGGCCGGTCAGGCTGGTGGTGTTCTTCTCGTTCCAGTACGTCGAGCAAGGCGGAGCATTGACAAAAGCAGCCGACGGCGGCGCATCAAGGGCGATGTTCGTATGCACCAGTGCCGCCGACTCGTCCAGACCGACGACGCCGCTGACGAAGCCCGCGATGGAGGTCGGGAGTGAAACATCCGATGACGGCGACCGCAGCGTCTGCCCGGCGACGCTATAGGTACCGAACGTCGTCCCGAAGGCTGATGCGGCTTGCGCAACGCTGCCTTCCGCAGCGACGTAGTGATTGTTCAATGGGGTGTAATCGACCCGGAATCCCTGGCTCCGCAGCCAGCTCTGGACTGCGTTGACCTGCGACTGCGAGGGCGCAAATTGCTGGCGGAACTGCTGCGGGGTCAGATACTGTCCGTAGGACGCGCTCCCGGGGTCCGAGACGGCCTTCGCCAGCGCCTCAACGGCGGCTGGATCGGTCCACCCCAGGTAGATACGGAAGCCGATCGAGTCGGATGGGTTGGCGGCC
Organism: Chloroflexota bacterium; assembly: GCA_005889345.1. Taxonomy (GTDB): domain Bacteria; phylum Chloroflexota; class Dormibacteria; order CF-121; family CF-121; genus CF-13. Next base: position 20,546 of record VBFR01000216.1, on the reverse strand, counting down.
GCTTTGAAGTTGGCCGATTTCGCCCAGGGCGGAACGTTGCCGGCGAGAGTGGCACGGGCGGACGGTGCCGCTAGAGCGGGGATGACCGACCCGAGGAGCGCGATCGACGCGACGATACCGAGGATGCTGGTTCTACTGCGCAAGCGCTTCCCTCCTGCTTGTTTGGTGAGCGCACATAGGGTAACCCGGGTTGTAGCCCACGGTCAACGGTCAGTTAACCGGTATTAAGTTCGGCGTCGCGTTATTTGACGTTCCGAATACCGGGGCGGTTGACAGCGCCCGTTTCGGACCGCGACGCCCTCCCGGCGCAGCCGCCGTGCCTGCTCTTCCCCGCCGTGCGCCGCCAGCTCCCCGCTGGCCCGTACCACCCGCCACCAGGGGAGGCCGAGACTATTGGCAAGGACGTTGCCGACCGCCCGGGCCGCGCGGGGATATCCGGCGCGCCGAGCGACTTCGCCGTAGCTGACGATCTGCCCGCGCCCGACGTCCCGGACGACCGCCCGCACCGCCTCGATGAACGATCGCTGCTTTGGCACGATCTGAGCTCACGATAGCGTGATTTCCGCCATCGAAACGGCTCCGCGGCGAGCGCTTCGCCGTTAGAAAAGGTGACTGCCACCGTTATATTCGGTAGATGAACCGGCTTGCGGGCTTCGCGGTGATTGGCGGCTTTCTCGTGAGCTCCGCCGCGGCGTCGGGCGCCGTCACGAGCCATGCCGCGTACGAACGAAACGCCTCTCTCGCGGCGCCGGCCGTCGGGGAATCCATAGCTTCAGTGGTCGAGGCGTTGCCGGCACCGGCGGCTACTATGGCGCGGGCCAACACATCAACGCGAACCATCCCGGCGTCCCAGGTCGCACGACGCCCTGCGCTTGTGCCCGCCGCGGCCGAGCAGGCGCCGGCAAGCCAGGCCTCGCTGAGCCCCTGTCCATCAGGCCGTACCGACATCGCCTGCCGTAAGCCCTGAGCTCAGCGGACGCGATTTTCGCCTGAGAAAGTAAGACGAGGGCCGGTCGGAAGACCAGCCCTCGACATGTTCCTGCTGACTGACTTAGTTGCCGCCACCGCCACCGGCTGAGAGGTGGCTGATTCGCGTGTACCAGTTCGCCAGCGACGTCCGCGTTCCGCCGCAGCTGCCGAAGGCCCCGGTACCACCGAAGGCCCCGCCCTCATACTGCGCGAGGGTGCATGTCTGGCCGATGTACTCGGACGCGATCCAGAAGCTGTTGCCGTCGACGACGGCTGCACCGTAATCACCCCAGCGTGGCCGAGGCGGATTCGGGAAGTTGTAGAAGAACGTGCCGCTGAATCCGTCAGAGGGACCGACGCCCTCAGCCGCCACCTGCAGCGGGCCGGTTCCGGACGCGCTGAACGAGGTGAACGCCGCGCTCGGATAGTGGTTGTTGCCGACCAGCGTGAACGCCATGATCCCCTGGCCGTTGGCATTCAACGCGATGGCGGGGTACGTCACGTTGTTGTTGGTCACACCGTAGTAACCCTGGCTTAGGAGCCGCGCCCCGTCCCCACCGTTCGGACCGACGACGAACCATTCGATCCCGGCCTTGACATGGCCGTTGGCGTCGACCAGGGCAGTGTCGAGGGCTCCGGTCAGCAACCCGTTGGCGTACGTCACCTGCTGCATGCGGGTGTCATTACTGTCGAGCTTCGACTCGGACTCGTGGAACGGATCCGGCTGGCCATTCAAGAAGGTCGCGCAGGCAACATTGTTCAAGCAGTCGACCAGCGGCACGCTGCCAACCTTCTGCTCGGACGCGGGAGGCATCGAGTAGCGCCCCACCCGCAGGTAGCTGTGGCTGAGCTGCGCTTCCGGTTCATCCCTGTTGAGCGATCGCGTGTTGGTGAGCTTCCACACGAGGAGCTGGGTCGAGGTGCGAGGACCGACGGCGACGCCGTTGCCGTGGGCTTCGTCGGCGGCGTTCGAGCTCAAGAAGTACTCCGTGCCGCCCTGCGCGTTCTGCTGCTGCCCGGCCGCGACCGCCGGCCACAGCGTGAAGCCGGAGTTGCCGTTATCCATCCCGTGGGTATCGATCTGCGTCACCCCCACGCTGGAGGCTCTAGCGGCCAGCGCCGCCTTGGGGAACGCGTAAACCTGCGCCCCGTGGAAGTCATTGCCGAAGAACGAATACTCGTTGGTCGTCAGGTAGACGCCGTTCGCGTCGGCGCCAAGGTGCGGGTAGTCGCCGAGGCAGGCATTGGGATTGGTGGGCAGGGTGGGCTGCCCATACGGTGGAATCCCCCTGCAGCCATGGTTGGGAGTACCCTGGCTGCCGTCGTCCTGGACCGGGAGGCGGTAGATCGTCCAGGCCCCTGCGGGATTGCCTGTCTGACTGACCGCGAGATCCAGGTGGTTGGTGCCCGTGAAGTCGCCGCCTCGAATATGGTGCGCCGGATCACTGTGGGGATAGACGTCAATTGTCAAGACGTCGGCGAACCAGCGGTTCGTGGCACGGTCGAAATAGCAGCTGGGATCGGTGACGAAAGGCCCGAAGGTGCCCGTCGAGCGCACGATCTGCGCCGGATAGCCGAAGAAGGTGTTGAGGTCAGTCGTGTCCACTACGGTCCCGCCCGATGGGGTGTAAACCTTCATCACGTCGTTGATGATCTCCATTACGACGCCGTTCCCCGCGCAGAGGCCCTGATCGGGTGGCTCGAGGGAGAACTGATTGCCACCGTTTGCCAGGCGCTGGTTCCGGTGGTTGAGGCCGTTGAAGCTCGCGAGCACGCTGAGCGGCGCGCTGCTCCGTTCGCTGTTGTCCTTCTCGCCCACGGCTCCGCTTTCATCGCCGCGTTGCTTTGACGCGCTGCGGTCAACGCCGCCGGCGCTGGGCGGGTTGGGGCCGGCTGCGGCCAGACCTCCGGTCTCGCCACCGCCACGGATTTCGGGCTGCGAGAGGACGTCAGGGCCGAGGCTAGCGCCTCCAATCGACGTCACGCCACCGGCTGCAATTTGTCGAGTTCCACCGGCTGCGGCCGCCGGCGTCGCCGGCACGATCGCGATGGCGCTGCCAAGGATCGCCAGGACAGCAGACGACGTCACAACACGATGTCTAAACAAGGTTTTCCTCCTTCCCCGGGGTTGAGTAGCCCCTTAGCCGTTCCGGCAAATAGCCTAGCGCAGCCTCACCCCAAGGTCAACAATCTGTAAAGCAGGGCGGGAGTTCAAAAAAACCGACGGGCGCGCGCTGCTGCGGATTCCCGGTCGAGGAGTCTTTTAGGCGCGCCCCGCGGCAGCCTCGTCCCGCGCGATCAGCACCGGGTCCGGACGCAGGGCGAGGCGGACGCGGGTGCCGGCCGGATGAGCCGAGGCTTCCGACGTCGGCAGCTGAGCGAGGATCGTCACGTCGCCGAGGTCGACGGTGACGCGGCTGGTAGCACCGAGAAAAGCGGTGGCGATGACGGTCCCGACCAGCGGCCCGGGCCCGGTATCCTCGTTATTGGCGAAGGTCACCGCTTCGGGACGCACCAACGCCACCGCCGGACCGTCGGCGGCGTCGGGCTGGACCAGCGGCAGTCTCGTCCCCCTCACTTCGACGTCGCCCCCGCGTACAACGCCGGCAAGCCGGTTCGTCAGTCCAACGAATTCGGCGACGAACGGGGTTGCCGGCCGCGAGTAGATCGTCGTCGGCGGTCCCAGCTGCTCCAACCGTCCCGACTGCATCACCCCGACGCGGTCGGCGATGGCGAGCGCCTCCTCCTGGTCGTGTGTCACGAAGAGCGTGGTGATTCCGACCTCCAGCTGCACTCGACGGATCTCGTCGCGCAGTCGAGCTCGGACTTTCGCATCGAGGGCCGACAATGGCTCGTCCAGAAGCAGAACCTTGGGTTGGATGGCGAGCGCTCGGGCCAGGGCGACACGCTGCTGCTGACCACCCGAAAGCTGGTGGGCGAACCGATTGGCGAAGCCGCCGAGCCCGACGAGCTCGAGCATTTCGCCCGCCCGTTGGCGCCGCTGGCTGGCGCCCACCTTGCGCATCTGCAGCCCGAAGGCCACGTTCTGCCAGGCCGTCATGTGCGGAAACAGCGAATACGCCTGGAACACCATGCCGACATCACGCTTGTTGGTCGGCTGCCCGGTGACGTCCTCACCGCCGACGACCACCCGTCCGCTGTCGGCTTGCTCGAGACCCGCGACCAGCCGGAGCGCCGTCGTTTTGCCACAGCCGGAGGGCCCGAGCAGGGCGACCAGCTCGCCGGGAGCCATCGTCAGACTCAAGCCGTCGAGCGCGGTCACTCCTGCGTAGCGACGCCGGAGGTTCTCGAGCCGAACCTCGACCCCAGCGCGCGTGGCGGTCCCCAACCCGGCGGCCGCGACCGCACTCGTCACCTCAGACCTCCTCCCGCCGCGCCCGGGAACGGTAGACCGGCGCGCTCATGAGCACCGCGCGCCCGCGCCCGGCCGAAGAACGACAGAATCACGAGGAGGATAAAGGCGAACATCAGCGACGCCACTGAGACCGCGATCGACGTCCCCGCGTTGGCCAGACCGAGCTGAAAGATCTCGACCTGGAGGTTGAGGTAGCTGAGCAGGTTCGCGAATGTGAACTCACCCAGCACCAGGGCGACCGAGAGCAGACTCGCATTGAGGAGCGCGCCAGACATGTTCGGCGCAATGACGCGAAACATCACGGTGCCCCAACCAGCCCCCAGGCTGCGAGCCGCCTCCGAGAGTGTCTTGACGTCGATTGCGGAAAGACCGGCGTCGAGCGCGCGGTAGGCGAACGGCAGCACCAGGACGACATACGCAAACGACAGCAGGAAGATCGTGTCGACGAGGTTGATCGCCATCCACCGGTAGACGGGCGATAGCCCGACCACGAGGACGATCGCGGGGATGGTGAGTGGCAGAAGGCAGAGGAATTCGATAGTCCGCTTCAGCTGTGGCAGTCGGAGGCGGACCCAGATCATCGTCGGCAGCAACAGGAGCAGCATCGCGACCGATGTGATCGCCGCGAGGCCCAACGAGTCGCGGATCGCCCCAAGCAGGTCGGGGTAGGTCACGATCGTCGTCCACGCTTCCAGCGTGCGTGGAGCGCCGACCCGGTTGCCTCGCGTGGAAAACTCGAACATCGCACCGATCGGAACGAGGAAGAAGGCCCCGCCCAGGACGAGCACGATCACGCGAAACAGGCGTAGCCTGAGGCGGCGAGCGCGCGTCATCGGCCGGCCTGCTGGGTTGGGTTCATCGCAACCACCGCGACGTCCTCCGTTGAAGCAAGGCATACAGCGTCATCACGATCGCCACGATCAGGACCATGCCGAGCGCGAGCGCTTGTGCGAGTCCCGGGTTGTTACGCCCGGTCTCACTGGTGAGAAAGTTGCTGATCGCGATCGGTACGATGGGATTGCCCTGACTGATGAGGGCGGCCGCGGTGGCGTAGGCCGAGAATGCGTTGGCGAAGAGCAGCAAGGTGGCGCCGAGGAAGGCCGGGGCCAGAAGCGGACCGGCGACGTAACGCCAGTAGTGCCAGGTGCCGCCGCCGAGGCTCTCGGTCGCCTCCCGCCATTGCGGGCGGATCCCGTCCAGCGCCGGCAGGAAGACCAGGACCATTAGCGGGATCTGAAAGTAGGTGTAGACCAGCACCAGACCCGGCAGCTCAGTGAGCCACACGCCATTCGAATAGATGTCGATGCCGCGGTCCTGAAGCCACAGCCTGATGAAGCCCACGCTGCCGATGGTGGCGATGAAGGCGAAGGCCAGCGTCACGCCGCCGAACTGGGCGAGCACGCCACACGCCGACGAGACGACGCGACGAAGCACACCCCGGGGGTTTCCGGTGGCGACCGCGTACGCCAGCAGCGCACCGGCCACGGCGCCAACGAGGGCACTTGCAGTGGAGATCAACAGGCTACTGACAAAGGCGTTGAGGACGAACTGCTGGTTCAGGTCGGTGATGTTGGACAGGGTCGGGCCATCCTTGCCCGCGAACGCGCCCACGACGACGATCACGGTGGGCAGCAGCAGGAACAGGGCGACGTAGAGCAGGAAGGGAAGCGCGCCGATCCAGTGAAGCGGGAAACGGCGGCCGCCCTCTCGAGGGCGGCGCGCCGTCTTGACGTCCGGATGACCGGCAGCGATCAACCCATCGCCTTGGACCAGTTGTCTTTGAGGTAGGCATTGGCCGCTGCCGCCTGGTCATCGCTCATGAAGACCGGCGTTCCCTTCACCGGCGGTAGTGCCGCCGCTGCGGCCGCGTCGACGGTCCCCGCCGCTGTCATGGCCGCCATGCGCACCGGGTGTGCACCGCCCCTGAGGAACTCGTTCTGGCCGGCGTTCGAGTAAAGGTACTCCTCCCACAAGCGCGCGGCCGCCGGGTGTGGTGCGCCCTTGTTGATAGCCTGCGCGTAGGCGGCAACCACGGGGTTATTCGGCAAAAAGAGCTTCCACGTCGAGACGTCCTTGACGTGCGTCTGGGAGTTGTAATCCCATTCGAAGAGGACTGGGGTGGTGCCTTCCTTGACCGTGGCCGTCGTCCCGATCACGTTGACCCAGTTGCCTTTCGCCTTCAGCTGCTTGAAGAAATCGACGCCCTTGCTGATGTCATCGAGGGAACCACCGTTGTTGAGGCTCACTTCCATGATCGAGTTCACCGCCTGGTTCGAGCCCAGCGCGTTGCCCGGAAGGGCAACCTTGCTCTTGAAGGCCGGACCAAGCAGATCCTGAATCGACGTGATCGCCGGCACCTTGCTGGAGTCGTAGCCGATCGCCATGGCGCCGCTGTAGTCCTGGACCCACAGGCCGCTGGGCTCCTTCGAGCTCGTGGCAATGTCGCTCCAGGTTGCGACCTGATAGGGCGCAAAGCGGTCGACGTTCTTCAGAGCGACCGCCATCCCAACGTCGACCACGTCGGGAGCGCGGGTCGTGCCGGCGAGGGTGCCGATCGCGTCCACCTCCTGCTGGCTGCTGTCGTTGGGAGCCGCGGAATTGACGTGGATGCCGTATTTGGTCTGGAACGCCGCGATGGTCACGCCGTAGTTGGCCCAGTCAGGAGGGAGCGCGATGACGTTCAGCGTGCCTTCTTTCTTGGCCGCGGCGATCAGGGCGTCCATCCCACCCATGTCGGCGGCGGACTTGGCGCTAGCCGCGCTCGTGTTTGAGCTGCTCGTCCCGCCGCAGGCGGTCAGCAGGGTCAGGGCACCAGCCAGGATGCCGAGATGGCGCAGGCCGAGCTGCCGCTTCATGTGCCGTCCCCCTCGAACTGGCCGGCACAGGCCAGGAAGTCGAGTCGCCGAAGCCAAGCGTATTCCATGTTCCCCTCCTCAGAGTCGGGTTGCCGCGTTCCCACCGTTTAACCATCTCCGCAACCGGATGTCAAGGAAAGGCCGTCGGGCAGGTCGTGGCCTGCTTCCCGCTTGCCACGATGCAATCGGGCCGCTACATCCTGGCCAAACTGATCGCTGTTCGCGCCCGGTCTGCCAGTTACGCTCCGCCTGAGGCGCGAACCAGAGGGGCAAACGTCTCGCGGACGGCGCGCTCGCCATCCTCGCCATTCGAGGTGATCGAAAGCGTGATCCCGTCCTGCGACTCCGACATCGCGAACGCCATCCAGGTGCAGCATTCAGACTCCAATCGGACAAGCTCGGTGAGGGAGTCCCCAAGGCCGCGAGTTGGAGCGAAACGAAAACTCAGGCCGCCCGGGATGGCGGCGGACGCGCTCATGTAGCTTCCGACCCTCAGCCACGCGGTTTCTCGGTGCCGATAGTCGGCGGCGGTCAGGGTGCATACCAGATCGTTCTCTTGCATAGTCACTACGCTCGCACTTCAAGTAGACTTGAAGTCAAATATGAATACGAAATCCCGACCGAATGGCACGTTTGCGGCGTCTCTGAGTATCGGTGACGTCGCGGCCGCCACCGGTCTCCACGCATCGGCGATTCGCTACTACGAAGGCGCCGGCGTCCTGCCAAAAGCAGATCGGGTGAGCGGCCAACGCCGCTACCACCCAGACACGATCGATCGTCTCACGCTGATTCGATTTTGCAGCCGCCTGGGAATGCGACTGATCGACATACGCGAGCTGCTCGCCACTCCCACGGGAAGTCGGGCAAAAGCCTACTGGCGACGACTCGTCGATGGCAAGCTGGACGAGATTGCTGGTCTGATCGACGCGGCGCGCGGGGTCGAACGCATCCTTCGCGAGAGCCGTGACTGCGACTGCGTGACCCTGGCGAGCTGCGCGTTTCTCAGGGACGAGCGAGCAAAGCCGCCGCTTTCGTCACGAGATAGGCAGATCAAGCGATGAGCTCCACCAGGAGTCCGAGCATCGCCCCCTGGCTCGCCGTCGGTGATGCACAGAAGGCCGTCGACTATTACAAGGCCGCGTTCGGCGCGGTCGAGCGATACCGTCTCCCCGCCGACGACGGGAGCCTCGCCGTTGCGCAACTCTCGGTCGGGGACGCGGTGTTCTGGGTCCAAACCGACCGCAACGCCAGCGTTGCGCGGCGAGGCGCCGAATCGGTGCGGATGATCCTGTCGGTCGACGATCCGGACTCAGTGTTCGAGCAGGCGGTCGCCGCAGGCGCGACGGCAGTGGCAGCGATCCACGAAGACTACGGTTGGCGAACGGGGCGCGTCACCGACCCGTTTGGCCACGATTGGGAGATGAGCAAACAGCTCACCTCGTAGGCTTACGCCGGCATCGCGGAGGTGATGTGCTGGTGGTGGACGGTGATGCGTTTCCCCGGGGCGCCGTTCGGCTCGACGGTCAGAACGAGGCCGTCGGCGGCCTCGATCATCCCGAGGACGCGCCCGGTCACGACCGGCGCTCCTGGCGCGTCCGGCAAGAGACGCAACGTGACCGTCTGGCCCTTGAGTCCGCGAATCTGTTCGACGTTCATTGTTTGTCTCCTTCAGCCCTCCTGGATGACCGACAGGACGTTCCCGGCCGGGTCCTTGAACCAGGCGATGTCCGGGCCCCTATTCTGCGCCCTGCCGCGCAAAATGCCTTTTTCATCCTGCTTCGGACCGCTGTCGTAGAGCTCGAAGCGGACGCCTCGACTCGTGAGATCGTCCACCGCCCCATCGATGTCATCGACCCCAAAGTTCAAAATGGTGAACGTCGCCGGCTGGTGATCACGCTTGGGATAGGCAAACACGGAACCACCGCCGGGCAACTGTAGCCGCACTCCTACGCCGTCGTCTTCGACTCTCAACCCCAGCGTCTCGGAATAGAACCTCCGTGCCGCCGCCAGGTCGCTCACGGAAAAGCCGCTGAATGCCGCTTTCGGTTTGAACATGGTTAGCCTCCTTGGGGCAGGTTGACGCTACGTCCAATGAGCGCCTGATGACGGCGCCGCAGGAACTCGCGCTCGGACGCGTTTTCGGCTCGGGCGATCGCTGTTTCGTAGGCCTTCACCGCCTCGGTGTTTCGTCCAAGGCGGCGGAGCAAGTCGGCGCGGATGGCATGAAACAGGTGATAACGATCGAGCTCGAGGCCGTCGACGAGCGTGAGCGCCGCATCTGGTCCCTCGACTTCGGACACGGCAACGGCGCGGTTGAGCGCCACCACCGGGCTCGGGTCGATCGATACGAGCTGGTTATAAAGCTGCAGGATCTGCCACCAGTCCGTCGCCGACGCATCAGCCGCGTCGCTGTGCACGGCGCTGATCGCCGCCTGGATCTGGTAGGGACCGGGCAGGTTGCGCTCGAGGCACCGGCGGACGATCGCCTGCCCTTCGGCGATCAGGTCGCGATCCCAGCGGCCGCGGTCCTGGTCGGCCAGCACAACGAGATCGCCGTCCGGTGTCGTGCGGGCGGCCCGGCGTGACTCAATGAGCAACATCAGCGCGAGCAGGCCCAGGACTTCCGCGTCGTCGGGCACGAGCTGCACGAGGAGGCGTCCCAGCCGGATCGCCTCGGCACAGAGCTCGCCGCGTACTAGGCGGTCACCCGAGCTTGCCGCGTAACCCTCGTTGAAGATCAGGTAGACGACCGCGAGGACACCGCGCAACCGGGCCGGGAGGTCGGCCTCGTTCGGCACCCGGTAGGGGATGCGCGCGTCCCGGATCTTGCCCTTGGCGCGAACCAGCCGCTGCGCCATGGTCGCCTCGGGCACGAGGAAGGCGCGGGCGATCTCGGCGGTGGTGAGCCCTCCGAGGAGGCGAAGCGTCAACGCAACCTGCGCGCCGGTGGCGAGCGCCGGGTGGCAGCAGGTGAAAATCAGGCGCAGTCGGTCGTCGCGCACGGCGCCCTCCTCGACGCGATCGTTGGCGGCCTGCAGCAGGGCGGCCTGGGCATGGCGGTCGTCGCGGGATGCCTCGCGGCGGAGGCGGTCGATCGCCCGGTTGCGGGCGGTGGTGATGATCCAGCCGGCCGGGCTCGGAGGCAGACCGGTCGTGGGCCAGCGCTGCACGGCGGCCGTGAACGCGTCCTGGACTGCCTCCTCGGCCATGTCGATGTCACCGAAGACGCGGACCAGTACGGCGACCGCTCGTCCGTACTCCTCGCGGAAGACACGTTCAATCTCCGATGCCGCAAGGGCATTCCCGCCTGCGATCAGTCCCCGTCCTCCTCTTGGAACGGCCGCACCTCGATCGGGAGGGTGATCGCCCGCGCGAGCTTGCGACCCCACTCGAGGGCGGCGTCGAGGTCGGGCGCGTTGATGATGCAGAGCCCACCGACGTGCTCCTTGCCTTCGGCGTAGGGGCCATCGGTGATGAGCACCTCGCCGGCCTGGAACCGAAGGACGGTCGCCGTGGTTGCCGGGTGCAAACCGCCGTTGAAGACCCACGCCCCGGTCGCCTTCATCTCACGGATCACGACGCCGACATCCCTCATCACTTTTTTCAGGTCAACGGACGGCGGAGGGGGCCCGTCTGGCTGATTGATGCTGAGCAAGTAGCGGGTCATCAGCTTTTCTCCTGATGAGTCGACGCCCTGCTGCCGGTCGGACTGAGCTCGTTCTTCGCGATCCCTTCAGCCACGTGATAGGTCGCGATGACGACGCCGGTGGTGGTCGTCTTGGCATCGATGAGTCGCAATTTCGCGAAGGTGCCTCGGTCGGTAAAGAGGCGGCGTCCGGCGCCCAGAACGAGCGGGTAGATCAAGAGGATGAACTCGTCGACAAGGTGATGCGCCATCAGCGTTTGCAGCAGCGTTCCACTCCCCAACACGACGATGTCCTTCTGCGAATCTGATTTGAGCTGGGCAACAGCTTTCACGACGTCTCCCCGGAGAAGCGTGGAGTTCATCCAGGAGAGAGGCTCCTTCAAGGTGGTCGAGGCCACGTACTTCTGCGCGTTGTTCAATACGCCGGTGTACGGGTTGTCATCGGTTCGCTTCGGCCAGACCGCGTAGAAGTCCTCGTATGTCTGTCGCCCCAGCAGTAGTGCGCCCGCAGTCGACCCGCTCTGTGCTGAAACGCTGCCCATTACAGAGTCGCCGTACGGCACCGCCCAGCCCCCATGCGTGAAGCCGCCTCGGGTGTCTTCGTCCGGCCGCGCCGGACTCTGCATGACTCCGTCGAGGGTGAGGTTCGTGAACGCAACGATCTTGCCCATGGGTGAATCCTCCTTGACAGTACCGCCGGCTCCAAGGCCGTCTTCAGCCCCTATACGAACGGCCTCCGGCCGGATCGACACGTGCTAACCCGGCGGCAAGAGGTCGAGCTGAAATTGTGGCGGCAGCGCGTCTGGATCGAGGAGCTCCGGCCCCTGATTGCGTACGTCGTTCACAAGGGGCGACGCGGGTGCGAGGCGAAGCCATCCATCCGGGCAGGGTTTGAGGAAGTCGGCGATCTGCTCGAGCGAAAGGTCCTCGAGCACCCAGGTCGCGGCGTCATCGTCGTCGAGCGCGACCGGCATGCGGTTGTGAAGGGGCACGATGTCGCCGTTGGGAGCCGTCGTCAAGATGGTCGCCGCACGCTTGCCCTCCCAGAGTCCGAGAAGCCCGGCCAGGTTGAGAAGCTTGCCGTCCGCTCGCGAGACGGCGACCGGTAGCCGGCGCCCATCGATGGTGCGCCACTCGTAGAAGTGATTTGCCGGCACCAGGATCCGCTGGCCGAGGAGGAGGCGATGGTAGTAGGGGCTGGCGATCGCCGTTTCCGAGCGGATGTTGAAGAGGCCGCCCTTTCTGCCGTCGATGCCCCAGCGGACGAGGTCGGCACTGTGCGGGCCGACGGCCACGACCGGATCCGTGGGCGCGACGTTGTAGCGAGCGTCCTCATCGGGCGCGTCCCTGAGCCACGCGTAAGTGGCCAGCAGGTCGGCCCGGTTGAACGAGAACGAGATGCGACCGCACATCAACCGCCCAGCTTGAACGCCTTCTTGACCAACTGCTTGACCGCAGGGCGCGCCGCATCCGCCGGCGTGTGCAGCGTGATGAAACGAGAGTCCTTTCCGGAGCCCTCGAGCAGTCCGCTGCCGTCGTCGAGCTCGCGACCGCGGTAGAAGAACATCGTCGAGTGCCTCGGGTACGTGCCGATTCCGACAACATTCGCGCCGTCCACCGCGTAACGCACGATCTTCCACATGTAGGTGCTCGAGCGCGGAGGCTGGCTTTGATAACTAATCTCGTCGGCCGTTGGAGCGACGGCCTTCACCGTCTGGCGGGCCGCCTGCACGATCGGACGTACGGCCGGCGGGATCTTCTTGATGTGTTCCGAAACCGGGATCTTGTCGGTGGACGTCATGCCTTAGTTCCGCTTCGGCAACTCTTGGACCGCCCACTTATTCCCGTCGGGATCGCTGAAGTACACGAAACGGCCCCACGACAAATCCTCGATCTCACTGACGGCAACCCCACGCTCGACGAGCTGCCGGTGCGCTTTTTCGATGTCCGGCACCACCATCTGCAAGCCCTCGATTGAGCCGGGCTTCATCTTCGTCAGTCCGGTGCCGATGTAAATCGAACACCCCGACCCCGGCGGTGTCAGCTGCACGAACCGCAAATTCTCGTTCACCTGCTGATCGTGATCAGCGTTGAAACCAACCTTCTCGACATAGAAAGCCTTGGCCCGGTCCACGACCGATACCGGCACCGCGACCAGTTCAAGTTTCCAATCCATAGATCCGTTTCCTCCTCAAGGCGCTGTGATTGGTCTCTCTGCCGATAGTAGGGCTTACCCGGCCGAGGCTTGCGGACGTGGAACCCGAAGGAGCGTGCTTTCAAGGCGAGCGCCAGCCCGCGATAGGCTTATCAAGTGACAGCGATTCAATAGACTCCATGACAGCGCTGCTATATTGATCGCGGATTCCATCAGTCCGTGTCGAGCGGAGTTAGCCTTCCGGCACGATCGAGGGCGAGCCCCGCGGAGGAGGAGAAGTCATGCGGCGAATGAGATATGCGCTCATCGGTCTCGGGGCCGCAGCCCTGATGCCGACCGGAGTTCTCGCTTCGGGCACGGTCCCGGTATCACACGATCCAAGTCCATACATCAACTGCAGCCCGCCGGCGGCCGGTGGGACGAATTATCCGAACGCCGAGGTCGAGCCATACGTCGCCAATAATCCGCACACATCAGGCAACCTGATTGCCGTCTGGCAGCAGGACCGGTGGTCGAACGGTGGGGCCCACGGGCTGGCGGCCGGCTACTCGATTAATGATGGCGCGAGCTGGACCCAGGTGACGCTGCCATTCGATGCCTGCGCCCCCGGTGGGTTACCCTTCGAGCGCGCTTCCGACCCCTGGATCTCGATCGGTCCGGACGGCACCGCCTACGCCGATGCGCTGAGCTTCAACCTCGGCGCCAACTTCAATAACGGCATCTCCGCGGCCACGTCAACCGACGGAGGCAAGACGTGGGGCAATACGCAGCTCATCGAGCTGGACAAGACGATGACTGGCACGGAGCTCAACGACAAGAACTCGATCACCGCCGATCCAGTGCACGCGGGGACAGCCTATGCCATCTGGGATGACGTCTCCTCCCCGTTTGCGGGGTTCTTCAACCGTCACGTCCTCGGCTTCCAGGGCGATGCCATCCTCTCGAAGACCACCGATGGCGGCCGGAGCTGGAGCGGGACGAAGATCATCGTCCACACCGGGAACTTCACGCAAACGATCGGCAACGTGATCGTGATCGATCCACGGACGGGCACGCTCTATGACTTCTTCGACCTGATCCTGGGGACGAATTCGGTGGGCAAGAACCACGGCAAGCCCCCGACCGGCCCCTCGCCCTTCAACGTCGCCTTCGTCAAGTCAACCGACGGCGGAAGCAGCTGGACCAACCCGCAGATCATCGCCAACGAGCAGACAGTTGGGGTGCCCAACACCCGCACCGGTGACATCCTCCCGGAGCCGGCGATCGATCCGGCGACCGGTCAGCTCTACGTTGTCTGGCAGGACTCCCGCTTCAACGGCTTCAACTACGACGAGGTAGCGATCTCCACCTCTACGAACGGCGGGGGCACGTGGTCGACACCGGCGCGGGTCAACGACAACACGGGCCAGCCGGCCTTCACGCCCATGGTGGTGGTCAACTCTGTCGGGAAAGTAGGTGTCACCTACTACCAGTTCCTGAGTCAGTCGCCCTCATCGCTACCTACCGATGTCTTCGACAAGACCTCCTCCAACCAGGGCGGAAGCTTCGGAGCGGCGTCGCTGATCACCGGTCCATTCGATATGACAACGGCTCCCCAGGCGGGCGGCTTCTTCCTTGGTGATTACGAGGGACTCGTGAACAACGGCACCGAGTTCCATCCCGTCTTCGTTGTCACGAACACCGGCAACCTCACCAATCGCACCGACGTCGTCGCCAGCGAGTTCTAACCATCGGGCGCAATAGGGATGAGGGGTATCGGCACCCCTCATCCCTGCACTTGTCCTCTTCCGATCCTGTTGTGGCTCGTTAGGAACAGTTCTCGTCGAGGTCCTCGGCGTCCTCGGCGAGGTACCGCTGATGCTCTGGCTTCTCGTAAGTCCGCTTGAGATGAGCGGGTACAGCTGATTCGGGGATTGCGTCTTGGAGCGGGAGACGAGTCTCGAACTCGCGACCTCAACGTTGGCAACGTTGCGCTCTACCAACTGAGCTACTCCCGCGTTGCGTCACGCATTATAGCCAGCACTGATCTCGGGATCGGGCCAATACGGGGCTAGCGCGACCCGGCGTCACCGGTACGTGGCGGCTCCGTGACAGAGCCGCGGGGAAGGCCGTAAGACTCCAGCGCTATCACTTTCACGATGGGTCTGAGGGGGACCGCCTTCCGCTTGCTCGTGGCGGGAGGCGTGGGGGTCAGCCTTTTGTTCGCCACGGCCGTGCCGACGGCGGCCGATGACATTTCGGACGCCCAGGCCCGGCTCCGGACCATCAACAAACTGAAGGGCGACCTGAGGGACAACCTGCAGAAGGCCCAGGCCCAGGAGATTGCGCTGGAGCAGCAACTCCAGGAAACGCGCGACACCATCAACCAGACGATGGACAAGATTGCCGCCACCGAACGGCGCATTGCGGAGTTGGAGCGCCAGATCGCGGCGCTCGATGCCCAGATCGCCGAAGAGCAGCAAGAACTGCGAAAGACCAAGGCTGAGTACGCGACCTTTGTCCGCAGCGTTTACAAGAGCAACGCCGACCCTCTCGCCCTGCTGCTCGCGGCGCCCGACTTCCAGGGCTTCCTCAACCGGGCGGTCGCCATCGAGCACCTGACCTACCTTTCCAACCGGCTGATGGACCACATCCACCAGGTCGACCTCTTGCTGCATAGCCAGCAAGACGGGGTCAAGACCAAGAAGAAAGAAGCCGACAAGAACCGCGCGGACCTCGTCGATCAGAAGGTCGCGTTGCTCGCGCAGCAGGCGCACCAGCAGGATCTCGAGAACCGGCTGCGCCAGAGCATTGCCCAGGTGAAGTGGGAGTTGGTGGCCATCAACGGCCAGTCGGCGGCGCTCGCGCAACGGATTGCCGACATGGAGATCGCTCGCCAGGACCAGCTGATCGCAGAGGCCGAGCAGGCCGCGTGGCAGCAGGCGCAGTTCTGGATGCAGCACAACCTCTTCACGCTGCCCAATGCCGGCACGAACCACTCGACGAAATACCCGCTCATCTGGCCGCTGCAGCAGGGCAGCATCACGCTCGTGTTCGGCCCCTGCACGCAGTCGTTCGAGCCTCCGGGGTTTGGCTACCCCCACTTCCACACCGGAGTCGACGTCGCCTATAAGCAGGGCTCTCCCATCCTTGCCGCCGATGATGGCGTCGTGGTGGCGGCCGGCTCCAGCTTGCTCAACGGCCAGCTGGTCGGCTATGGCAACTACATCATCGTGGCCCATCGCAATAACTTCTTCTCGCTCTACGGCCACCTGCTGGGCTTCCAGGTGAAAGCCGGAGACAGCGTGCGCCAGGGCCAATTGATCGGCTACGAGGGGTCGACCGGGAACTCGACCGGGCCGCACGTCCACTTCGAGTACCGCTACGGTGGCCAGCCGACCAACCCCCTCCCCTACCTGCCGCCCAACGGTCCCAACAGCTTTAACCAGTAGTCAGGCGTAACTCGCGGGCCGCGACGCCGTTCCCATCTCGAAGGGCATGAACATATTTCGACTCGGTCGCCGCACGGGACTCCAGATTTGGGCGTCGTGGGGATCCCTCGCCGTTACGCTCACTCGCTGGGCCGTCTAGATTAACGACAAGTCGGCTCAGCCCGCATAGAGAAGCCTGAGGGACGCCGACCCCTGCAGGCGCCGGTCCAGCCGCTGCAAGCGCCGCTCCAGATCGGCCCGCCAGTGCGGGTTGGGCACCGCCGCCATGGCCAGCAGACGCAGCGCGTCCCCGACGATGCGGCGAGCCGCGCCGAAGTCGCGGGCCTGGTGCTCGAGCAACTTCGCCAGCTCGATCGCGACCGGATAGGGGTAGGACTGCGTGCGCCAGCACTCTTCGAGGATCAACCGGGCTTCCTCCCATCGCCCCTGCCGTCGTAGCAAGCGGGCCAGTCGTAAGCCAAGCGCTCCACCCAATACCGGCGACGCCCCTTTTGGGCGAAGCTGCCAGAGCTGGCGGTAGGCGAGAATCGCGTCGTCGTGAAAGCCACGCAATTCCAAAAAGCGAGCTCGCCCGAATCGATCGAGTGGATGAAGGTCGTCGGCGCTGCGCAGAAGTGCCTCGAAGCGAGCGAGCAGCAGCACCATCGACAGCACGTCCTGGCGGTTGTGGGTGAAGACCGGATCGAGGGCATAGCGATCGCCGTCGCGCAGCCACGCGAAGTACCGGCTCGGGATCAAACTCCCTGGCAAGTCATCCGCGCGATGCAGGTCGAGGATCGCCTGCTCGATCGTCTGCAGGGCGCAGTCCGGCAAGCGCGGCCGGAAAATGCGCCGGGCCAGTGTGAGCAGGTCGAAGTGCGGCGGTGACGGCCACGCCGCGCGCCGCATCACGAGGCGTGTCTGCAACAGCGGCCAGTCGAAGCAGCGGCCGTTGTAGCTGACGAGCACGCCGGCGTCGTTCACGCACTGGCCGACCGCCCAGAGCAGCGCGTTCTCCTCGTTGAAGTCCCGGAGAAAATACTGCGCAAGCGTGAGACCGTTCGCTTCGCGCCAGGCGAGACCGACAAGGAAGGCGACCGTGCCGGTGCCGCCCGATAGACCGGTCGTTTCCGTGTCGAGAAAGAGGGGCCGTTGCAGGTCGTCCGTGGCCAGTCCGAGAAACGTGGAGAGCGCGTTTGTCTCGCGGTCCCCCTCGTCCGGCAACCATTCGCGGCGTACGACGACCGGCCCGAACGGGGTTGGCTCCTCGACGCAATGGTCGGGTAGGCGTCCGCATGCTCCCTGCCGGCCCCGGGTTCGCTCAAACTCTCCCTCCCCTACCTGCGGGGGAGCGTAGGGTGGCAGTTGACTGCTTCGCGGGGGCCGCGCCGTGATGGCCGCGATGCGCTCGCGCAGCGCGACGAGGTCGGCGGTCACCTCACCGGCGTGGGAACCAGCGCGGCCAGTTCGAGGAGGCGCAAGGCGACCGCCTTCCCCTCCTCCCCCACCTCCAACGCCGGGCCAACACACGATGGACACCCGCTCTCGCACCCGCATTGCGAGACCAAGTCGTGCCCCGCTGCCATGATGGCGCCCGCCGTTTCGAACAACCGCGCGCTCATCCCGACGCCGCCGGGGTAGCGCTCGTAGACGAACACGGCCGGCGTCCCGGTATGCGGCGCGCGCGTCTCGGCATAGGCGCCGAGGTCGCGCGCGTCACACATCAGGAAGAGACACGCCACCTGGGTGACGACATTCGCCAACCCCTGCAGCCCGCCCTGCATCGCCGCCCGGGGAAATTGGCGCGCCACGTCGGCGGGTATCTCGAGCCAGAAGGCGGTCGTATGCAGCTGTTGTTCGGGCAGACTGATCGGGCCAGACCCGACGTTCTCGTGGGTGTGGAAACGGATCTTTTTGAAGATGGTGGGCAGCGCCGTCACGCGCACCTCACCGTGGTGGACCGCGAGCGGATCCGGCGGGCGACTTTGAAACGTCTCGAGCACCTTGATGCTCACCGCCAGGTTGGCGTCCGTGTAGTAGTCGACCTTCACCGGCCGCACATAGGCCTTCTTCTCTTCCCAGTCGAGCCGGTCCACGTGATACTGCATCCCTTCATGCAGGTAGATCGCTTCCTCGTGCAGGAAGACCGGGGCCGAGAATTGATCCATCTCCCCAACGACGCTGGCGCCCCGGGTAACGTCGACGATGACGACGTTGTCCGCGTTCGCGCTGCGCAGGCTCACGCCTTCGGCGGGAAAAGCGTCCGCACTCCAATGCCAGCTATCGCCTGCCTGGTGCACAGCGCCGTCTTCTTCCAGGATGCGCAGAAGTTCCGCGACGGGCGCCTGACCGAACGGCTCACCGTTCGACAAGGGGAGCTCGAACGTCGCCGCCTGGAGGTGCGCGCTGAGGATCAGCAGGTTGTCGGGGTCGATCAGTCCCTGCTCCGGATCTCTCCCAAGGAAATACTCCGGATGGTTGACGAGGTACTGGTCGAGCGGGCTGCTCGAGGCTACGTAGACGGCGGCCGCGGCACCGCGGCGCCTGCCGGCGCGGCCGATCTGCTGCCAGGCGCTCGCGATCGTCCCCGGGTAACCGCAGAGAACGGCGGCATCCAGGTGCCCGATGTCGATCCCCAGCTCGAGCGCATTGGTGCTGACCACGCCGCGGACCGACCCGTCGCGCAAGCCGTGCTCGATCTCGCGACGCTGCAACGGCAGATACCCACCGCGGTAGCCGCGGATCGTCCCCGTCTTGCCCAGCCGATTGGCGAGCGACTCCTGCAGATAGCTGAGCAGGATCTCGACCTGCAGACGGGTGCGGCCGAAGACGATCGTTTGCACGCCGCCGCGCAGAAACGCCTCGGCGATCTTCTGGCTTTCGAGCGTGGACGAGCGCCGGATGCCGAGCTCGCGATTGACGACCGGCGGGTTGTAAAAGAGCAGCCGCTTGGGTCCGCTCGGGGCACCGTTGTCATCGACGAGCGTCATCACCCGGCCCGTCAACCGCTCCGCCAGCTCCTTCGGATTGGCGATCGTCGCCGAGCAACAGATCACCACCGGGTGGCTGTCGTAGAACGCGCACACGCGCCACAGACGGCGCAGCACGTTGGCCAGATGGCTGCCGAAGACGCCACGGTAGGCGTGGAGCTCGTCGATCACGACATAGCGGAGGTTGGCAAACAACTTGACCCAGCGCGTGTGATGGGGCAGCACGCCGGTGTGCAACATGTCGGGGTTCGTGACGACGATGTGGCCGGCCTGACGGATCGCCTGGCGAGCGCTGACCGGCGTATCGCCGTCATAGGTGTAGGTCTTGAGATCGACCTTCATCTCGCCGACGAGGCCATGGAGCTCGGCCAGCTGGTCTTGCGCCAGGGCCTTCGTCGGAAAGAGGTAGAGCGCGCGTGCCTCCGGGTCTTTGAGCATCGCCTGCAAGACCGGGAGGTTGTAGCAGGCGGTCTTTCCCGAGGCGGTCGGCGTCACGACGACCAGATCTCTGCCGGCCAGCGCCAGGCTGGTCGCTTCGGCCTGGTGGGTGTAGAGACGGGTGATGCCGCGGGCGGCGAGAGCCTGACCCAACCGCATATCCAGCGAATCTGGAAATCCGGCGTAGCGGGGCTGACGGGCTGGCAAGGTGTGGTCGAGCGTCAGATGGCGGCGGAACTCATCCTGAACGAGAAGTCGATCCAGCACGATCTCGACCGACATGCCTGAGCATCTTAGCGAACATATGTTCGCCGCGCAAGCCCAGGTCTTGCGTCCGCCTCGGAAAAGCGGTCAGAGTGGGCTCAGGAACCCACCAGGTCCCTGAGCCCGATTGCTTTAGCGACTGACGACGGCGGCCGGAATCTCGGTATAGAGGACCTCGAAGGCCTCGACTTTCGGCGCCCGCGGGCCCACCTTGCTGGCGATATCCTTGCGGATCCCAGCGAGAGCAGCTTCGCTGTTCTGGAGATCCTTCTCCGTGTCCCAGATCGTGCCCGAGAAACTCCTGCCGGCCTTGCGGTCGACCAGGAGAATGGCTGCTCGAGCCCCGGGCTGCTTCTGGACGGTCGGTACGGCCTTGGCCTTGTAGTCGGAGATGGCCTCGTTAACTCTCGCCGGATCACCGTCGATGGTCGTAACGCGAACCC
>VBFR01000215.1 GCA_005889345.1 Chloroflexota bacterium | reverse complement strand
CCGGGCGTTACAGCATTGTGACGGGGCGCATCGCGGTCATCGACGACGAGGCCCCGAACCGCGCCTACTTGCAGACGCTGCTCGGTACGGCCGGCTTCGACGTGCAGGCGGCCGCCGATGGCGACGAGGGCGTCGCGCTGGTCGAGAAGGAGCGCCCCGATCTGGTCCTCGTCGACCTGATGATGCCGGGGGTCGACGGCTTCATGGTGTGCGAGCGGATTCGCAACGGCCCGGCGGGCGCCGATGTCCAGATCGTCGTGCTCTCGGTTCTCGACGAACTCGATGGCAAGGTCCGGGCGCTCGAGCTCGGCGCCGACGATTACCTCGTCAAGCCGGTCGAATCGCGCGAACTGGTGACGCGTCTCAAGGTGATGCTCGAGCGCGGGGCGCGGCTTCGGCAGCGGGGAGCGCAGGCGCGTGGGCGCCTCACCGTCGTTGCCGGCGCCAAGGGTGGGATCGGCACCAGCACCGTCGCCATGAACCTGGCTGCCTTGCACGCTGGTGGCAAAGGCGCCGACGCGGTCGTGCTCGCCGACCTGGCGGTCCCGGTCGGCACCCTGGGCAGCATGCTGAACATCGAGGTTCCCGATCGCTGGGCCTGGGGCGAGGTCCTCAGCGACGGCGCGGCGAGCGCCCATCGCCTCTCGAACTACCTGATGCGAAACCCGCAGGTGCCGCTCCGGCTGCTGCCCGGCGTGCGCCGCGACTCCGCGTACCGCGACATCCCTTCGACCGCGATCAGCGACTTCGCCACCTCCTTACGTGGGCTGGCGCAAACCATCGTCGTCGATCTCGGGAACCAGCCGTCGCCGTTCGCACCGCCGCTGCTGCGCGAGGCCGACGCCATCCTGGTCGTCGTCGAACCGGAAATCATCGGCGTGGAGCTCACCCGGCAGTTCCTCGAGCGGCTCCACGAGACCGGCATTCTGAGTCACCGCATCCGGCTCGTCATCTCGAACGCGCACGGCAGCCTGCAGCTGAGCCGGACCGAAGTGGCGGCGGCCCTGAAGCTGGAAGTGGCGGCGATGATCCTTTACCAGCGCGACGAGTTTTCCGCCGCGAGCAAACGACGGATGCCGATCGTCATTCATCACGCGCAAGCGCAGGCCACGGCGCAGTTCACCGAACTGATGCAGGCCCTGGTCGCCGTCTGACCTCGGGCATACGCAAGTAAACTGAGCACTATCGCCACTCCGACTGCCATCGAGCCGCGCCGTCGCGCGGTCGTGCAGGTTTCCGCGCTCCAGTACCCCGAGTTTCGCCGCTATTTCATCGGGCAGGCGGTGTCGCTGGTCGGCACCTGGATGCAATCGGTGGCCGGCGCCTGGCTCGTCCTTCAGCTTTCGCATAACTCGGCCCTGGCGCTCGCGCTCTTTGGCGCCTTCAGCTACGGCCCGGTCTTGATCTTCGGCCTGTACGCGGGAACGCTGGTCGATCGCTTTGCCCATCGAGACGTGCTGTTGCTCACGCAGTTCGTTTCGCTGGCCGGCGCCGCCCTGTATGCCGGGCTCACGGCCACGCACATCATCACGTTGCCCATCGTCCTGTTGCTGGCCGCGGCCCTGGGGGTGAACCAGGCGCTCTACTTCCCCGCTCGCCAGGCGACGGTTCTCGAGATGGTCGGTCGGGGCGAATTGGTCAGTGCGGTGGCGCTGAACTCCATCGCCTTCAACCTCGCCCGCATCGTCGGGCCGGCGCTGGGGGGCATCGTGATCGCGACGCTCGGCGTGGCGGCCTGCTTCTGGATCAATGCCATCACCTACCTGGGCGTGATCGCGGCGCTGCTCACCATCCGCCGCCGGCCGCTGACCGCCGGGCCCCCGCAGACGGCGTTGCAGCTCATCGCCGAGGCGTTCCGCTACGTCGCCCAGACGCCGGCTCTCGCCGGGCTGTTTGCGCTGCTGTTCGTGGCCGGCACCTTCGGCGCGAACTTCAACCTGGTGCTGCCCTTGTTTACCCGCATCGTCCTGCACGCCAACGCGGACACGCTCGGCTATCTGTTTGCGGCACAGGGGGTAGGGTCGCTGGTCGGCGCGCTCACCATGACGTTCGCCGGCAGCTTCCTGCTCGAGCCGCGCCGGATCGTGATGGGCGCGCTGCTCTTCGCCGGCATGGAGTTGTTGTTCCTGGTCATCCCCGACTTCACCCAGGCGGTCCTGTTGCTGCTGGTGATCGGATGGTCGTTCGCCGTCTACTCGATCGGCACCAACACGTTCGTGCAGCTGCGCTCTCCCGACCGCATGCAGGGTCGTATGGTCAGCCTCTACTCGATGCTGTTCATCGGGGTGACGCCGATCGGCAATGTCTTCGCCGCCATCGTCGCCCACTTCCTGGGTCCGTCCGCCGCAGTCTGGCTCGGCGGAGCACTGACGGCATTGGCTGGCCTCGCTGTCCTGGTCTTCTTCCTCTCTAGATCCGATTGAACTCGGTCATCGCGCGCTCGAGACCCTGGTCGATCGTGACGAGGACGGCGTCAGCGACCCGGGACGCGACGTCGGGGACCTGGGCTTGCTCGGCGGCGGTGAAAGGGCTCAACACGTAGTCGACGCCGTTGCCCGGCGGACGGCCGATCCCCACCCGGAACCGGATGAAATCCTTGCTGCCAAAGGAGGCGATTAGCGAGTCCATGCCGTGGTTGCCGGCGGAGCTCCCGCCCTTGCGGATGCGCAGCCGGCCGAAGGGGAGGTCGAGCTCGTCGTGGATGACCAGAGTGCGCTCGAGGGGGACTCCGTACTTTGCGCGCAGGGCTTTGGCCGCCACCCCGGAGAGATTCATCATGGTCTGCGGCTTGGCGAGGACCAGCTCGCGATCACCCAGGCGGACGCGACCCGTCAGGGACCTGGCGGCCCGATCGGTCACGCGGGCGCCGTGGCGGCGAGCCAGCTCGTCGATCACCAGGAAGCCCATGTTGTGCCGGGAGCGCTCGTATTCGCGGCCCGGATTGCCCAGCCCGATCACGAGCCAGCGGTCCGACGGCGCCGGGAGGGCCGGTTTGCGGCGGAACATCGCCCCGTAGCGTAAAGCACGCAAAAGGCGAGCCCGCCGCTGCGTTGCACTCTCGCCAGCCTTGAGTTTCCTACAGCGTCGGGTGAACGCTCGGTCGATTCGCGCCCTGCTGTGGGTCGCGGCTCTGGTCGCGCTGCTCGCCGCCATCGGGGGCTGGGTACTGCCGGCCCAGCCCTACCCGGCCCCCTGGGTCTGGATCAGCTTTATGGGCATGTGCATCGTCGACGACTTCCTGCTGGGCTCGAAGGACGATGCCCGCTGGGGTGAGCTGCCCAAGATCACCCTGCTGGCTGCCATCATCGTGTTCCGGCGGCATCCCGAAGTCACCCTCCTCGTGGCGCTCGTGGCGGCACCGCTCGGCAGCCTGCTGAAGGGCCAGACATGGTCGACTCAGCTGACGGCCACCGCGCAGTGGGTCCTCGCCGCCGTCATCGGGGCGTTCACGTTCCGGCTGGTCGGCTTCGGTGACACGCCGCATTTCCTGGCGGCGACCGGGGCGTTGATGGCTGTCTATTACGCGCTCGGACCGGCGCTCAGCGCCCGCCTGCAGGCCACCATGACCAGCACCGATTTCGGGAGTGCCTTTGCGCTCCATCGGCGGCTGGCGATTTCGATGCTTACCGCTGGCGCCATGCTCGCTCTCGCCTGGCGCACTTCCTGGCTCGAGCCGGCTGCGCTGAAGGTTGCGGACGGCGCGCTCGTCACGGTCGGCGGCATCTTCGCGGGTTTCATCTTCGGCGGCCGGGCCAGCCGAGTCCTCGCGCCGGGCGCGCCGGTCCCGGTTCGGCCACTGGTGGCGGTCGGCGCGGTCCTCGTCCTCAGCGAGTTCACGCCGGGCCCGCTCTCCTGGTTGCTCCCACTCGGGCTGGCGGTCACCGCCGGCATCTGGGCGGTCTGGCGGCAGATCTATCCGATCGCCTGCGGCGCGCTCGGCGCCTACTGTAACGAGGTCGTCCGGGCCGCGAATGGGGGACGAATGCCGGTCGAAGGGCACGATGTCCTGGCGGCGGTGAACAGTCGAGCTGACACCTACGCCCTCGCCGGTCCGCTTACGAACTTTGCCTGGTTGGACGATCGCTTCACGTTGCCGCCGCCGTTTCCCGGCATCGCCAGCGCGGGCGACATCTTGATCGCGATCGGCATGGCCTGGTTCGTGGCGATGCTGATGCTGCGCCAGCCGGCTGCGGCTGCCGCCCAGGGTGTCACCGACGACGACTCAGACCTCGACGTTCGAGAAGACGCGGCGGCCGCCGCCTGAGCCGGATCGCCGCGACGTCGTTGGGCCGCCCGGCCCTTGCGTCATCGCGTGCCCCATGGTTCTTTGATGCGCAGATGCCGATCTGGCTACTCCTGCTGGCGTTGCTGATGCCCGTAACCACCCAATCGCACCTACCGGCCACCGGGCCAGCGGCGGTCGAGCTCTACGAGCTAGCCCCTACGGCGCCGCCACCGCCGGTCATCAAGGCGCGCTCGGCCATTTTGCTCGACCTCGATACCGGCAAGACCCTGTTTCAGCTCGATCCGCACGGACGCCACGCGCCGGCCAGTCTCACCAAGGTCGTCACCGCGCTCGTCGCTCTCGACCATCTTCGCCTCGACCAGGCGGTGACGGTCCCCGTATCGATCAACCAACTCCCCTGGGATTCGACCCGAATGGGACTGCGCGCCGGCGAGCGGCTGACGGTGCGCGAGCTCCTCTACGGGCTCTTCCTGAATTCCGGCAACGACGCCGCGATCACCTTGTCCGAGGCCGCTATGCCGCGAGCGACGTTCGTCGCACTCATGAACGCCCGCGCGGCCGGGCTCGGCATGACCGACACGCACTTCGTCAATCCGATCGGTCTGGACGATCCCGGCCACTACACGTCGGTAGCCGATCTGGCCAGGGCAGCGGCCGAGTTGATGCGGCGGTTTCCGGATGTTGCGGCGATGGCCGCAACGCCCAGCCTGACATTGCCGGCGACCGCTACCCACCACGCCTATAGCCTCTACAATCTCAACGAGCTGGTCCGAAAATATCCCGGCGCGACGGGGCTCAAGACCGGCTGGACCGGGCACGCGGGAGGCTGTCTGATCGCCACCGCGACTCGCGACGGCCGGCACCTCATGGTGGTCCTACTGGCCTCCCCACGGATCTTCGATGAAGCCGCCGCGTTGCTCGATTACGGCTTCGCCGGCTCGTCCTAAATGCCGGGTGGCCCTAAGCTGGCCTGCAGAACCCGCGATGAGCTTCTTCACCAATCTCCGCTTTCGGTTGATGTACCGGCGCGGTTGGACGCCGTGGGATCGCGGCGTTTCGCCGCCGGAGTTGATCGAGGTCATCGAGGGTGCGCGCCGCCTCCCAGTTGGTCGGGCGCTCGACCTCGGATGCGGGACTGGAACCACCACGGTCTATATGGCGGGCCATGGTTGGGACGTGACCGGTGTCGACTTCGTCCCCAGGGCGATTCGCACCGCTCGCGCAAAGGCAGCGACCGCCCGGCTGCCGATCGCGTTCCTCGTCGGCGACGTGACCCGGCTCCACGAGTATCCGATCGAGCCGGGCTTCGAGCTGCTCTTCGACCAGGGATGCTTCCACTCGCTGCCGGAGGCGGCACAGCCGGTCTACGCGCTCGAGGTCACGCGGATGGCGCGATCCGGGGGGACCTTCTTGCTCTACGCGTTCGGGCGGCAGTCCGCGCAGCGGCGGCCTCGATTTTTTCCCAGGGGGGTCACGCCCGATGAGGTGCGCGCACGATTTTCCGCGTTCGACCTCGTCGAGGCGAGGCCGGGCACCGATCCCTTTAGCTCGCACTGGTACACGATGCGCCGCCGCTGAGACATCAGACTCGATGCGTTTGACGCTGCCGACCCGATGGTAAGCTGACCAGCGAACGCCCCGGCACGGTGCCGAGGGCGCATTTTTGCATGGTTCGAAATCGATGACGCAGACCCTGCTCGAATTGCTCGACGGCCTCCCGGCCCGTGACCGGCTCGAGGCGTGGTGGAACGCGCCCGTCGGCAGCCTCGACGCCCACGGGCTTCCCTCCAGCGCGTTGCCGGTCTTCGCAGCGTGGCTGGCGAGGCGAGCCCGGCGGCCGCTGCTCGCGCTCGTGCCCGACCCGGAAGGGTCGTTCCAGGAAGCCGGGGCCTGGTTCCGAGAGGACGTGCGGACCGTCGTGTTTCCGGCCGTCGAGACGCTTCCCTTTGATCGCCTCGCTCCCGATGAGGAGACTGTGCGGCGCCGGCTCGAGGCGATCGACGCGCTCGGCGCCGGCGAACCCGTGGTGTGCTTTACCTCCTGGGCGGCCATGACGCGACCGACGCTGGCGGCTCAGGCGCTGGGACGCTGGGCCTTCACGCTCAAGCCCGGGCAAACGTACGCGGTCGACGACCTGGTCCGCCGCCTCACGACGTTGGGATACCGGCGGGAAGCGCTCGTGCAGGGACGCGGCGAGTTCAGCCAGCGCGGCGGCATCCTCGATTGCTTCCCACCCGACCGGCGGCGGCCACTCCGCAGCGAATTCTTCGGCGACGAGCTCGAGTCGCTCCGCGAGTTCGAGGTGGAATCGCAGGGTTCGGTGGGTGACATCGCGAGCGCCCGCATCCTCCCGGCGGCGGAAATCATGCTGACACCCGAGGCGGTGGCGGGCGCGGACGAGCCGCTGCGCGAGATCGACTTCAGTCGCACCCTTCCAGAGGTGCGCGACCAGTGGCTGACCGACATCGAGCGAGTCCGCTCCGGTGCTTACTTCGATGGCATCGAGGGCTTCCAGGCCTATCTCGATCCGTCGCAGCCGACGCTGTTCGACCACCTGCCGGAGGATGCCCTCATCCTCTCCCTCGACGGGCGGCGATCGCTGACGCAGGCCGAACAACGCGAGCAGGAACTCCAGGAGCTGGTCGCCGTGGAGATCGAGCGGGGCGAGCTGCCGCACGGACTGCGACCGGGCCTGGTGTCGATCGCGAGCCTGCGGCAGGCCGCCGGGGGGTGGCGCCGAATCGAGGTCGCCCGCGGCGCGGAGCTCGGCTCGCTCGACCTCGGATTCGAGCCGGTCGACGCCTACGCCGGCCGGATCGATGCCTTCTCCGACCGGGTGCGGACGGACGCCCGCGCGAAATCGCGCCTCTTGATCGTGACCCAGCAGGAACCGCGGTTGCGAGAGCTGCTCGAGGATCGCGACGTCTACCCGGCCGGCGGCGTGTTCCTCTGGTCGCAGACGCCGCTGGCGGCGGGCCTGGTCGTCCTCGGCAACCAGCCGGTGGCGCAAGGCTTCCGGGTTCCCTCCCAGCAGCTCGAGGTCTACGGCGACACCGACCTCTTCGGCGGCTTGCGCCAGCGGGTCCGCCGCGGCGTGGTGCGGGCGCGCTCGGCGACCTGGGAGCTGGAGTTCGAGCCCGGCGATTTGATCGTCCATGTCGACCACGGGATCGGGCGCTTCACCGGCATGCGGCTGATGGGCGACGAGGGCCAGGAGCGCGAGTACATGCAGCTCGAGTACGCCGAGGGCGACAAGCTGTACGTGCCGGTTGAGCACCTGGATCGCGTTCAGAAATATGTCGGCGGTGGCGATGCGGCGCCGAAGTTGCAACGCCTCGGGACGGGCGAGTGGGACCGGGCGAAGCGCAAGGTGCGCGAATCCGTCGAGGAGGTCGCGCACGACCTGCTCGACCTCTATTCGAAGCGGCAGCTCGTGGAAGGTCATGCCTTTTCGGAGGACGGGCCCTGGCAGCAGGAGCTCGAGCAGTCGTTCGCCTACGACGAGACACCGGACCAGGTTCGGGTGCTGGAGGAGATCAAGGCGGATATGGAGGACTCGCGTCCGATGGACCGCCTCCTCTGCGGCGACGTTGGCTTTGGCAAGACGGAGCTCGCGGTGCGCGCCGCCTTCAAGGCCGTCATGGACGGCAAGCAGGTGGCTGTCCTGGTGCCGACCACCGTGCTCGCGCAGCAGCACTACCTCACCTTCCGCGACCGCTTCCAGCCGTTCCCGGTCAAGGTCGACATGCTGTCGCGCTTTCGCTCGGACGCCGAGGCGACCGACGTCCTGCGCCGCTTGATGGTCGGGGAGGTCGACATCGTGATCGGTACCCACCGGCTGCTGCAAAAGGATGTGCGCTTCAAGGACCTCGGCCTGGTCGTGCTGGACGAGGAGCAGCGCTTCGGCGTGATGCAGAAGGAGAAGCTCAAGCAGCTCCGTGCCTCGGTCGACGTCCTCTCACTGTCCGCAACGCCGATCCCGCGCACGCTCCACATGGCGCTTGCCGGCATCCGCGACCTATCGGTGATCCAGACGCCGCCCGAGGAGCGCCTGCCCATCAAGACCTTCGTGACGGCGGACGACGACGACCTGATCAAAGAGGTCATCCAGCGCGAGCTGCAGCGCGGCGGCCAGGTCTTCTACGTCTACAACCGGGTGCAAACCATCAAGAAGGCCGAGGAGCGGGTCAAGCGGCTGGTTCCGCAGGCGCGGGTAGTGGTCGGCCATGGGCAGATGCCAGAGTCGACGCTCGCCGACGTGATGCTGAAGTTCATCAAGGGCGAGGCCGACGTGCTGGTCTGCTCGACGATCATCGAATCGGGGCTCGACATCCCGAATGCGAACACCATCGTGGTGGTCGACGCCCATCGCATGGGGCTGGCGCAGCTGTATCAACTGCGCGGGCGCGTCGGGCGTGCCGGGCAACGCGCCTATGCCTATTTCCTCTACAACCCGCTGCGCTCGCATTCGGAGAACGCGGACAAGCGGCTCGACGTCATCTCCGAGCTGCACGACCTGGGATCGGGATTCAAGCTCGCCCTCAAAGATCTCGAGATCCGCGGGGCGGGGAACCTGCTCGGAGTCGAGCAACACGGCGCCATTGCGGCCGTCGGCCTCGAGCTCTACAACTCGATGCTGCGCGACGCGGTCGAGTCGCAAAAGACCGGGACGCCTATCGAGATGCCGGCCGGGCTCACGCTCGACCTGCCCATCGAGCACTTCCTGCCACGCGAGTACGTGCCCGACGAGAAACTTCGGCTGCAGGTCTACCACGACCTCGCGGCTGTTGTAGACGAACAGGGCCTCGAGTCGGCCGACCGTAATCTGGCCGACCGCTTCGGCAAGCCGCCCGCACCGGTGCGCAACCTTCTCTATGCGTTACGGGTCAAGCTGCTCGCCCGCACCGCGGGGATCGCGGCGGTCGAGACTGATGGCGACTGGCTCGTGATGCGTTTGCCGGCCGGCTGGAATGGTGACGAGCGACGACTCGAGTCGCAGTTTCGGTCGATCCTCTACGTGCGCTTCGGGAAGGTGCGGATCTCGATGACGCAGGCGGGCGCCCAGTGGAAGGAGCGCCTGCTCGACGTCCTGGGCGAGATCGAGCGCCTGGGCCGGGTTGCCGTCGCTGTCTAGCGGCGGCGATCACCTAGCATGATCCGGTGCCGCCGCGTCGCGTCTTCATCACGGGCCGCAAGTGGGAGGCCATCGTCGGCTATGCGCGCGCGGTTCGGATTGGTCCCTCGATCGAGATCTGCGGCTGCGCGCCGACCGCGGACGATGGCTCGACGGTGGGCAAGGGGGACATCTACGAGCAGACGCGGCAATGCCTGCGCGTCATCGGCGAGGCATTGGCCGGCGTGGGAGCCGGCTTCGACGACGTGACGCGCACGCGGATCTTTACGACGGCGCCGCGCCGTTGGCGCGAGATCGGCCGCGCACATGGCGAGGTCTTCGGCGCCATCAAGCCAGTGACCTCGCTGGTCGGGGTGCGCGGCCTCCTCGACCCCGAATGGTTGGTGGAGATCGAGGCGACCGCGTATCGTGCCGCCGACTAAACCTGTGGCTGACGACGTCGAGCGCCTGCGTCAGCTGGTCGATGTCGTCCGGCGCCTGCGCTCGCCGAAGGGGTGTCCCTGGGACCGCGAGCAGACTCACGCCTCATTGCGGGCCACCATGCTGGAGGAGGCCTACGAGGTCCTGGAGGCGATCGACGAGCAGTCGATGCCCAAGCTACGCGAAGAGTTGGGCGACGTCCTGCTCCAGGTCTTGATGCAATCCGACATCGCGGCTGAGGCCGGTGATTTCACCCTGGGCGACGTGGCGGATGCGGTGCGTGAGAAGCTGGTTCGCCGCCATCCCCACGTGTTTGGCGACACGGCCGTCAGCGGCTCCGATGAAGTGGTGCGGAATTGGGAGGCGCTGAAGGCGGCCGAGTACGGACGGCAGTCGGCTCTGGACGGGGTGCAGCGGTCGTTGCCGGCCCTGCAGTGGGCGTGGTCGTTACAACGCCGGGCCGCTAACGTCGGCTTCGACTGGCCGAGCGTCGACGGCGCGCTTGACAAGGTCAGCGAGGAGCTCGAAGAGGTTCGCGACGCGCTCACGGTGGAGGCCCGCGAGGGGGAGTTTGGCGACCTGCTGTTCAGCCTCGTCAATGTCGCCCGCAAGCTCGGCATGAACCCCGAGGACGCCCTTCGCTCCGCGACCGGCCGTTTCGAGGCGCGCTTTCGCATCATGGAGCAGAAGGCGAAGGCCGAGGGACGCGATCTCAAGGACCTTCCGATCGAGGAGCTGGACCAGTACTGGGAGGCCGCCAAGCGCAACGGATGACGCCAACGGGAGTTGTCGGCCTTGCCAACCTGGGGAACCGTCCCTATAATCGGTCCGTTTTCGGGCCGGCTTGATCTTGCAACGATCCCACACCACGTCTTGAGCACTTCCGAACCCAAAGCCTCCCGCGCGAAGGTCCACCTCGCCGCGCCCGATCGGCTGATTTGGCTTGTCGTCGGGGTGATTGTTCTCTGGGGAGTGTGGGCGTTCGGATCGGAACTGGTGCTCAACCTGCGGCTGAATCATGAGGTGCAGACGTTGCGCGACGGAAACGCGCAGCTCGCCGCCTCCAACGAGCAGACGAAGAAGGAGCTCGCCATCGTCGGCTCGCCCGGCGCCATGGAGGAAGCCGCCCGCAAGTCCGGCTTCGCTCGGCCGGGGGAGCAGGTTTATGTCATCGTTAAGCCAAGTGACTCGGCGACCGCGGCCGTCGTTGGATCAGCAACCCCGGTGGCGGCACCGAGCGCGAGGCAATCGACCAGTACGCAAGACGGCGGCGGTGTAATCGGAAGAATCGAGAATTGGTGGAGGAATTTATGGCATTAGGAGGGTCTGCGGGTTAGGTGGCAGTAACGCCTGGAACGGTGGTAGAAGGGACGGTCGTCGGGATAACGAACTTCGGGGCATTCGTACAGATCGAGGGATCGGGGACGGGACTGGTTCATATTTCTGAGATCGCGAACGAGTACGTCCGCGATGTCAACAACCACGTGAAGATGAACGACAAGGTCAAGGTCAAGGTCCTCAATGTGGACGTGACCAACGGAAAGATGGATCTGTCGTTGAAGCAGGCGGCGGTGCCGGACGGTCCGGTCGGGATGTCCGCGCCCGTCCTGCCGCGCTCGTACCGGCGCGGCGGCCGCGGCAAGCGCGAACTGCCGGAGGGCGCCGACCCGATCTTCGAAGAGAAGCTCTCAAAGTTCTTGAAGACCAGCGAAGAGCGCCTGCTCGACATCAAGCGCAATATCGAAGCCAAGCGAGGCGGCCGCTTCAAGTAGGCCGGCCATCGGCTTGACGGGGGCGATTCCACGCGCCTAGAATGACGCTCTCGCCTCGATGTGAGGCTGCGCGCGGCGTGGAGCAGTGGAAGCTCGTCGGGCTCATAACCCGAAGGTCGCGAGTTCGAATCTCGCCGCCGCAACCAAGCTAGCAACAGAGGAGCCCGCGGGCTCCTCTTTCATTTCCGGGCGGTGATGATCGCCCATTCGGAGCGCTGAGTCAGGCGGATCGCGCGATCGCGCGCCAGCATCTCTTCGAGCTGCTGCAGGCCGAGCCGGTACTCGAGTGGCGGCAGCATCGCCAGCGTCGAGATGTAGCGACCGCGCACGCGGTCGACGACATCGGCGATGTCCAGTTGCCGCGGCTCGTCGATCAACTGGACTCGCGGCTGATCGAACCCGGCCCGTCGCAGTTCGGCGCTCAACACCGCCGCCGAGGGAAAGCGCGGCCGGTCGATCGTCGCGATGCTCGGGAAGTATGGATTCAGATAGAACTCTTCGACGTGCCGCGGGGTGAACGTCCAGACGCTCAGCTGCCCACCGGCTCGCAGAATGCGCCGCGCCTCGCTGAACGCACGTACCCGCTGGCGCAGTAGATGGACCACCATGACCATCATCACGAGCGCGGCCGCGCCCTCGGCCAGCGGCAATCGGTAGGCACTCCCGCGAACCCAGTCGACGCGGCCGGCCGTGTCCTTGGCTCGCGCCACGTCGAGCATGCGCGCCTCTGCGTCGACGCCCATGACGCGCGCCGCCGTCATCGCCGACAATGGCAGCGTCAGCCGGCCCGTGCCACAGCCGACCTCGACAACCTGGTCACCGGGCTGCAAGGTCGCCTCGCGCAGCATGGTTTCCAGCCGCGCGCGATCGCCCGCGGAGAGCGGCCGCAGCGCGTCGTATCGAGGCGCAATCTCAGCGAATGACGGCGACATCCTTGCTAAACTAACCGATGCTCTGGGCGGAGTAGCTCAGTGGTAGAGCAACCGGCCCATACCCGGTATGTCGCAAGTTCGATCCTTGCCTCCGCCATTTCCATGATGCTCCCCAGCCGGGTCGCCATCGCCGTCAGCCTTCATCACGTCTTCGAGCCGGGCGAGCGCGTCGTGGTCGCGGTCTCGGGCGGACCGGACTCGCTGGCCTTGCTCTCGATCCTGCGCGAGATCCTCCCGGCTCTTCCCCTGCACCTGACGGTGGCCCATTTCGACCACGGCTGGCGTAAAGACAGCCAGGACGACCGCGACTTCGTGGCGTCGATGGCGGCGCAGTGGGGCTACGCCTTCCACGCGGCCCGCGCCGCCGACGGCACGCCACACACCGAGAGCGCAGCCCGCACCGCCCGTTACGCCTTCCTGCGGCGGATCGCCGCCGAGACGAACAGCACCGCCATCGCCATGGGCCACACCCAGGATGACCAGGTCGAGACGCTCCTGCTCCATCTCCTCCGAGGCAGCGGCTCGCGAGGGCTCGGCGCCATGCGGCGCCGTGACCGGGAGCTGGCACGACCACTCCTCGACATCTCCCGACGCGAGATCGAGGCCTACCTGGCACGACTCCACCTCACGCCGCGCCGGGACCCGAGCAACGACGACCCGCGGTTCACTCGCAATCGGCTGCGGCAGCAGCTGCTCCCGGCGATCGATGCCTTCGACCCCGCGGCGCGTGAGCTCCTGGCGCGTACGGCCGACATCCTGGGCGAGGAAGACCGCTATCTCGACGACGCGATCGCCCACGTGCCGGACGACCTCGTCCACGACCGCGTCGCGTTTGCGAAGCTGCCGCCGGCTTTGCAGCGGCGCCTCGTCCGGCGGCTGGTCCCCGACGCGGGCTTCGTCGAGGTCGAAGCCCTTCGTCGCGGCGAGCCGCCCGCTAGCACCACCACAGACTCTGCGCCGACCACGCGCCTTGCGGTCACGACCTGCGCCTGTGATCCGACGACCTTCAAGGCGCGCGACCAGGTCGGGCATCTCGATGGCGACCTCGTCCAGCCGCCGCTCGTCGTTGCCACCCGACGGCCGGGGGACCGGATGCGACCGCTCGGCCTGAAAATGGTCAAACGGCTCCAGGACATCCTTGTCGACGCCCACGTCCCGCGACATGTTCGTGACAGCCTACCGGTCATTTCTGACCGCGAAGAAATCGTCTGGATCCCCGGCGTCACGGTGGCGGAGAGCAAGCGCGTCACCTCCGCTACACGCCGCCAGCTCCACCTCGAAATAGAGTCCCGCTGAACTCGTTCTACTTCGTGTTGGCTAACAGGATTCTTAAAAACCCGGTGTTAAGATAGCGTGGCCATGAGAGGCCGAAACCGCAACATTTTCTACTTCGTGCTGCTCGCCGGTTTGCTGGCGATCATTTGGGCCAGTTACAAGAGCTTCAACACCATCGCCGCGCCCCAGGAGAAATCGACGGCTGACCTGATCGCGGCGGCCGACAGCCACCAGATCGACCACGCCACGATCAAGTCGAACGGCACCGAGATCGCGTGGGATTACCAGGGCAACCATTACAAGACGATCTTCCGTGACACCTTCCAGATCGAGCAGATCCTTCGCGACGACAAAATCAACTTCAGCACCGAGGCGCCCAGCTCCTCCAACCTGCTGCTCTCGGTCATCCTGCCGAACGTCATCCTCTTCCTCGTGATCGGCGGCTTCATGTGGTACATGCTCCGCCAGACCCAGAGCGGCAACAACCAGGCGATCTCCTTCGGTCGCAGCCGCGCCCGCCTGCTCAGTGGCGACAAGCCAGCTGTGACCTTCAACGACGTCGCCGGCGTCGAGGAGGCCAAGCAGGAGCTGACCGAAATCGTCGAGTTCCTCAAGTTCCCCGAGAAGTTCACCGCGCTCGGCGCGCGCATCCCCAAGGGCGTCCTCATGGTCGGCCCGCCGGGGACGGGCAAGACGCTGCTCTCCAAGGCGGTCGCCGGCGAGGCGGGCGTCCCCTTCTTCAGCATCTCTGGCTCCGAGTTCGTCGAGATGTTCGTCGGCGTCGGCGCGTCGCGCGTCCGGGACCTGTTCGACCAGGCGAAGAAGAATTCGCCGTGCATCGTGTTCGTCGACGAGATCGACGCCGTCGGCCGTCAGCGTGGCGCCGGTCTCGGTGGGGGTCACGACGAGCGCGAGCAGACGCTCAACCAGCTGCTGGTCGAGATGGACGGCTTCGAGACCAACACCCACGTCATCGTGATCGCAGCCACCAACCGTCCCGACGTCCTCGACCCGGCGCTGTTGCGGCCCGGCCGCTTCGACCGTCACGTAACGCTCGATCGCCCGGATATCCGCGGCCGGCGCGCGATCCTCGAAGTGCACGCACGCAACAAGCCGTTCGATGGTCAGGTGGACCTCGAGGTCCTCGCTCGCCAGACACCCGGCTTTTCCGGCGCCGATCTGAGCAACCTTATTAATGAGGCGGCCATCCTTGCGGCGCGCAACAACAAGAAGGCGATCGGCCAGCTCGAGCTCGAGGAAGCGATCGCGCGCGTGATCGCCGGCCCCGAGCGGAAGTCGCGCATGATCACCGAGCGCGAGAAGAACGTCATCGCCTACCACGAGATCGGCCACGCGCTGGTCGCGAAGTCGCTGCCCAATGCTGACCCCGTGCACAAGGTCTCGATCATCTCGCGGGGTATGGCGTTGGGCTGGACGATGCAACTGCCCACCGAGGACCGCTACCTGGTTTCGCGCAGCGAGCTCAACGACGACATGGCCGTGATCCTCGGCGGTCGCGTCGCGGAGGAGCTGATCTTCGGCGACATCACCTCGGGCGCCTCCGACGACATCGGCAAGGCCACCAAGCTGGCGCGCCGCATGGTCACCGAGTGGGGCATGTCCGAGAAACTCGGTCCGCTCACCTTCGGCCACAAGGAAGAGCTGGTCTTCCTCGGCCGCGATCTTGGCGAGCAGCGGAATTACAGCGAAGAGGTCGCTGGCGAGATCGACCAGGAAGTGCACCGCCTCGTCGATGCCGGCTACCAGCGTGCCAAGAAGATCCTGACGGAGCGGCGCGACAAGCTCGTCCAGCTCGCCGAGTACCTGAAGACCGAAGAAACGATCGAGGGCTGGCAGATGGACGCCGTCATCAACTCGCCGGACGGCAAGGTACCGCCCGTGCCGGAGCGGCCCAAGGCCGAAACGCCGCGCCCGGCGCCGACGCAGCCCAAGGCTGACGACCGAGGCCCCGAGATCCCGCCCGGCCGCCTGGAGCCGACGCCCGCCTAAATCGGGCATCCGCCCGCTCGCATAGGAGGATCGGCCGCCGGCGCGTTATATTGAAAGCGCCCGCTTGGATCCCCGGGACCGAGACGGAACCATGCAGAAGCCGACCATCGCCATCATCGGACCCGGCCGCGCCGGATCGGCGCTGGGGCGCGCTCTCTATCAGGCCGGATACACCGTCGCCGCCATCGGCGGCCGCAACCCTGACAACGTCCGCAACCTGGCGGACGAGTTGGGCGCGAAGGCCTGCCAGAGCCCGGCGACCACCATCGACCTGGCCGACCTGACGATCCTCGCTGTCCCCGACGACGTCATCCTCTCCCTGGCGACCGAGATGGTCGATTCGCTGTGTTCGGCTGCCGGCCACGCCGCGGTCCACCTCAGTGGCGCCCAGAATCGGGCTGCCTTGCGGCCGCTCGCGCAGCAGGGAAGCCTTCGTACCGGGGTATTCCACCCGCTTCAGACGTTTCGGCGCGGCGCCGAGGCTGTCCAGAATGTGGCTGGTACGTACTTCGGAATCGAAGCCGACCCGCCGCTACGCGAGCAGCTGATGCAGCTGGCACGCGATCTCCATGGCCATCCCTTCGACCTGAGCGGCATCGATCTCGCCCTCTACCATGCTGCGGCGGTCTTTGCCGCGAATTACCCGACGACGCTGCTGGCGGAAGCGATCACGCTGGCGGTCGAGGCCGGGCTTCCCGCTGAGACCGCACGCCAGGGTATGACCACGCTGCTCGCCGGCGCCGTCAACAACCTTCGCGAGCTCGCTCCGGCCGAGGCGATCACCGGGCCCGCCTCGCGCGGCGATCAGGGCACCGTCGAGCGACACCTCGAGGCGTTGAAACGAGATCCGCAACTCCAGCGCCTCTACCGGCTCCTCGCCGATCGCACGAAACTGCTCAGCTCCAACAAGGAGGCGGCCGCATGACGACCAACGTCCGCGACCTTCGCAGGTGGAAGAGCGAAGGCACGAAGTTCACGATGTTGACCTGCTACGACTACAGCACGGCGCGCTGGCTCGATCGCGCCGGCATCCCGGTGCTGCTCGTCGGCGACAGCCTGGGAACGACGATGCTCGGCTACCCGGATACCCTCAGCGTGACGATGGACGACATGATCCGCCACGCGGGTGCCGTGGTCCGCGGGGCGCCGGCTGCGCTCGTCATCGGCGATATGCCGTTCATGGCCTACCACGCCTCCGCCGAGGACGCCATCCGAAACGCCGGCCGTTTTCTGCAGGAAGCCCGCGTCGCCGCGGTGAAGATGGAGGGCGGTGGACGCGTAATCGACTACACGAAACAGCTGACCGCCATGGGCATCCCCGTGATGGGGCACCTGGGGCTAACTCCGACGTTCGTCAACCAATTTGGCGGCTATCGGGTGCAGGGCCGCAGCGACGAGGCAGCGGAGCAAATCCTCGATGACGCCAAAGCCCTCGAGGAGGCGGGCGCCTTCGCCGTGGTGCTGGAGGCAATTCCCAGCGCGCTTGGAGAGCGCGTGACGCAGGCACTGACCGTTCCGACGATCGGCATCGGCGCCGGACCTCACTGCGACGGGCAGGTGCTCGTGATCCAGGATGTCCTCGGCTTGAACCCCGACCATGTCGCAAAGTTCGTCCGCCAGTACGCCAGGCTGGGCGAGGCGATCGAAGCCGCGGCGCGCCAGTTCGACCAGGACGTGCGCAGCGGCGCCTTCCCCACCCCTGAGCACGAGTACTCC
Organism: Chloroflexota bacterium; assembly: GCA_005889345.1. Lineage (GTDB taxonomy): Bacteria > Chloroflexota > Dormibacteria > CF-121 > CF-121 > CF-13. The sequence continues at coordinate 25,854 of VBFR01000215.1, read as the reverse complement.
GCCCGCTAAGGCCGCCGTCATCGAATCGGCGAACGCCATGCAGGAGCAGGCGATCGCCTGGCGGCACGCCGGCGACGACATCGGCGTCGTGCCAACCATGGGGGCGCTTCACGCCGGCCACGACAGCCTGGTCACCCGCGCACGGAGCGAAAACCAGCGCGTGATCGTCACCATCTTCGTCAACCCAGCGCAGTTCGGCCCCAACGAGGACTTCGAACGCTACCCGCGACCATTCGATCAGGACCGCGCCCGGCTCGAAGCGCTCGGCGTGGACGCCATCTTCCACCCGCCGGTCGACCAGATCTACCCGCCGGCGTTCAAGACCCGGGTCGATCCGGGCCCACTCGCCGACGTCCTCGAAGGCAAGAGCCGTCCCGGCCACTTCGCCGGGGTGCTGACGGTCGTGCTCAAGCTCTTCAATCTGACCCAGCCGAAGCGCGCCTACTTCGGGCAGAAAGACTTCCAGCAAGTGGTCCTGGTGCGCCAGCTGGTGCGCGATTTCGGGTTGCCCGTCCGGATCGTCGCCGTGCCGACGGTCCGACACCCGGACGGCCTCGCGATGAGCTCCCGAAACGTTTATCTCGACCCGGGTCAGCGACAGCTCGCGCCCACCCTCCAGCAGGCTCTCACGGAGGCGGCACGCGCGTTCACTGCCGGTGAAACAGATCCGCTCCGGCTGGAGGGTCTGGCCCGCGGCCGCCTCGCGGCCGCCCAGGGCCTGGCGGTCGACTACGTGGCCCTCGTCGACGGCGCCACGCTGAGTCGTCCGGAACGTGCCATCCCGGGCAGCGTTTTGGCGGTCGCTGTTAAACTTGGATCAATCAGATTGATCGATAACGTGGTATTGGGAGCGGAGCGCCTCTGAGTTCAGAACGGCGCTCGAAGGCGAAGGGGCGAGTCACAACTTCAAAAGCCAAAGGGAAGCCGACCGCCAAGCCGGCACGCCCAAAACTCGCGTCCCCCGCCAAGAACGGCTCGTCGGTAGCCCGCAAGACGGGGTCGGCCGTCGCCCCCCGGCCTAAGGTCGCGCCTCCCCGGAGCCAGCCCGCGCCCCAGGTTCCCGTCGTGAGCAGCCCGCCGGCCGCCCAGCCGGCACCGGCTCAGCCCCCGCTGGCCCCGGGGGTTCCGATCATGCCATTCCCCCGGCCGACTATCCTCGGCCTCGGGTCACCGTGGCGGACCGCCGGCCGTCCGCCGGGGATGCCACCGCGCCCGGCACCGGTTCCGCACCCCACACCCGCGGCCCAGCCCCGCCCGGCGGCCGTCCCGGTCGTCACCATGCGCTTCCCCATGAGCGCGGTGGACAAGTTGGTCAAGGAGGCGCTCGCCGAGGACGTCGGCGACGGCGATCTCACCACCGAGTCGCTCTTCCCGGGCAAGGTCAAGGCCCGCGGCAAGCTGATCGCCAACGAGGAAGGTGTCCTCGCCGGCCTGCCGATCTTCAAGCGCGTTTTCGAGCTGGTCGACAAGAGCATCAGCTTCGAGCCGCGTGCCACTGATGGGATGGCGCTCGCGGGCGGCCAGCTCGTGGCTCGCGTTTCCGGCCCGGCGGTCAGTGTCCTGCGCGCGGAGCGGACTGCCCTGAACTTCTTGCAGCACCTGTCGGGAATCGCGAGCCAGACCGCCAAGTTCGCCAACGCGGTAAAGGGCACCAAGACCCGAATCCTGGATACCCGCCGCACCACCCCAGGGCTGCGTTTCCTCGAAAAGTACGCGGTCGAGGTAGGCGGCGGCGTCAGCCTGCACAAGGGGCTTTCAGACCGGCTGGTAGTCACCGAGTCCCACCTGGCGCTGAGCGAGGGCGTGCCGAACATCGTTCGCCAGCTGCGCAAAGCCCATCAGGGCAAGCGCATCGAGCTCACTGTCACGAACATGCAGGAGCTCGACCAGGCCCTGACGGCCAAGGTCAACGTTCTGCTGCTCGAGAACTTCCCGCCGGGCCAGGTGCGCCAGGCGATCGCGCTGGTCCAGGGTCGCGCCAAGGTCGAGGTCACCGGCAAGGTCGGCCTCGACAATGCGCGCGCCTATGCCCTCGCCGGCGTGGACTACATCTCGGTCAGCCAGCTGACGCAGTCGGTCAAGGCGTTCGACTTCAGCTTCCGCGTCTCGCGGTAAATGGACTTCGTCGACCTCCTGAAGAAGCGGCGGATGGTTCGTCGCTTCAAGACGGATCCGGTTCCGCGGGAATCCCTCGAACGAATCGCCCGTGCGGCAAAACGCGCGCCGAGCGCCGGCTTTAGCCAGGGCCAGCGTCTGGTCATCGTCACGGACCCGGCGATCATGGCGCGAGTCGCCCAGGGGGCGGACGAGGACGACTACGCCGACATCGGCTACTACCGCTGGGTCAGCCAGTGCGGCGCCCAATTCGTGCCGTGCGTCAGCGAGCGGCTGTACCACGAGCGCTACCAGCAGCCCGACAAGCTGGAGGAGGGCAAGGAGTTGACCTGGCCGGTTCCCTACTGGTGGATGGACATCGGGTGCACGGTGATGCTGATCATCCTGGCGGCGATCGATGAAGGCCTTGCCTGTGGGTTCGCCGGACCATTTCCGCACCCCAAGGGTATGAATTTGATCCGCTCGACGCTGCGCATCCCGGAGCACTTCACCCCGGTCGGGATCATGCCCATTGGCTACCCGCTCCCGGACACGCCATCGCCCTCACTCAAGCGCGGCGCGGTCAAGCCCGAGGACTTTGTCCGCTGGAACGCCTGGTAAGTCGGTTAGTGGTAGGCGGGCGCCACGATCGGCGCCACCTCGGAGGCCCGGCGGCGCTTGAGGCGGGTGTCGAGCGCCTCGCTGGCGAAGCGATAGCCCTCGTTGAGATAGAAGTCTGTGGCGCCGAAGTCCATCGAGTTGCGCAGGAATCCGGCATCCGGACGCAGGTGGATGATCTCCACCGACCGGCCCATCTGCTGGATCGTCCACCGGGTGCGGTGCTGCGCGGCGATCTGGAAGGTGTGATCGACGATGGCGTTCATCGACCCGAGCGGCGCCGGTAAACGCCCCGCATAGCCCGAGTCCAGCACGTAAACGCGCCGAGCACCCAGTTCGATGGCGGTGTCCAGCCCGGTTGGATCGACGAGGCCGCCATCGACGTGCTGCCGCCCCTCGATGACGACCGGAGGGAAGACGCCCGGGATGGCCGAGGAGGCCAGCACTGCCGGCGCGAGTGCCCCATGAGAGAAAACGGCCTTCGTACCCAGGGTGAGGTCGATCGCCACCGTGTGGAGCGGGACGGCGAGATCCTCGAAGTTGTGTACCTGGAGGTGGCGGGCCACAAAGCGGGAAAGCCCATTCCCTTCGTAGAGGGACGGCCTCCGGCGCGCCATGTTCCGCGCCGCCCGCCACCAGACCATGTCCAGCGTCCGGCGGCTGACCTGGCGCCAGACCTGCTCCAGCTGTTTGACCCAGTCCAACTCAGGCCGGTAGGCGATCCAGGCACCGTTCCAGGCGCCGATCGAGACGCCGACGATCAGGTCCGGCGTGATGCCGCGCTCGATGAGGGCCCGCAGCATCCCCACCTGGGCTGCTCCCCGTGCCCCGCCACCAGAAATCGCGAATGCCGTTCGGTCGCGTCGCCAGGGCAGCATGACAGTTTTAGTTTATGCATAGATCGTCATCGACGTCTACGTTGGAACTCGTTTTCGAAAATGATGACAAAGGCAGCTTGCTATACTTCTCGTTGACTCGCGCCCCTGCTAACAACTTGACGACCAACGAGTTCCAATAACACAAGGTGGTGGCCTACTGGTTTGTCTGATTTCGAGCTTTCTCAGGACTCGTCCGACTCGCAGAACGGAAGCGCCGCGACGATGGAGGAGTTCCTCAACCAGGAGGAAGCTTCCAGTAAGCGCTTAGCCCACGGAGACATCATCGATGGTGTCGTCGTCCGGGTCGATCCCGACGAAGTTCTGGTCGATGTCGGCTCGAAATCCGAAGGGGTCATTTCCAGCCGGGAGCTGGGGACCCGGGAGGCAGGAACGCCCGACCTGCACTCCGGCGACCACATCAAGGTTTTCGTGTTGCAGCCTGAAAACGAGGACGGCAACGTCGTCCTGTCGCTGCGACGTGCCCGCGCCGAGTCGGTCTGGATCAAGGCGCAGGATCAGCAGGCCTCCGGCGAGATGATGGACGCCGAGGTTCGCGAGCAGAACAAGGGCGGCTTGATCGTCAACATCCTGGGCCTGCGCGGCTTCTTGCCGACCTCCCAGGTTTCCCGCACGTACAGCTCGAACCTCCAGGAACTGGTCGGCCAGCGCATCGGCGTCAAGATCCTCGAGGTCAACCGCAAGCGCAACCGGCTGATCGTCAGCCAGAAGGCGGCCTTCGACGAAGACCGGGCCCGCCAGCGCGGCGAGCTCTTCGAAAAGCTGAAGATCGGCGACGAGATCCACGGCAAGGTATCCGGACTGACGACCTATGGTGCGTTCGTCAATCTGGGCGCGGCCGACGGCCTCATCCACATCTCCGAGCTCTCCTGGGATCGCGTGGCCAACGTTGGCGATGTCCTCCAGATCGGACAGGATGTGCGCGTCAAAGTCATCAAGCTCGACCCGGACACATCGCGGATCTCCCTCAGCCTCCGCCAGCTCGGCCAGGATCCCTGGGACCACATCGAGAAGCGCTTCCCGCCCGGGGCTATCGTCGAGGGCGAAGTCACGAAGATCAAGAAGTACGGCGCCTTCCTCCAGATCGGCGACGGCATCGAGGGCCTGCTGCACATCTCCGAGTTGGCGTGGGAGCATGTCGAGCACACGGAAGATGTGGTTCAGGTGGGTCAGAAGCTACGGGTTCGGGTGCTCCAGGCTGATCGCAGCCGCCGCCGCATCAGCCTCTCGCTGAAGCAAGCGGAAGAGCCGCCGCCGGGAGGCCGCACCGACGAGGCCGAGGTCTCGGACTATCCGGGAGAGATCGAGCGGGTACCGCAGCCAGAACGTCAGCCGGTCTACGCCGAGGTCAGCGCCGCCCCGCAGGAATAGGGCCCCCGCCCTACGTCAAACGGGGAGGAACCTCTAAGGCGACCTCCCCAAACGGGGGAGTTCGCCTACATTTCCCTCCCCCTGAGGGGGAGGGCAGGGTGGGGGTTTCGCTAAGGGATTATTAGATTTGGCGCGTATTCAAACTGAATTTGCGCTATGCTTCCGAGAACGATTGTTTAGCCCTACCCGAGCAGTGGTAATTCCCTAACGTCTCAGCAGGCGGAGTCGGCCGCAGTTCCAGCCGGGAAGTCTTTCGAGATTCCGGGTATCGTAACAAGTAGCAGAGAACTTAGTCGGAGGATATTGGTTGTACCCCTTTGAGCGATTTACGGAGCGAGCGAAGAAGGTCCTGACGCTGGCCCAGGAAGAGGCCGAGCGCTCGCACCATTCTTATATCGGCACCGAGCACCTGCTTCTTGGTTTGCTGCGCGAGGGCGAAGGCCTCGCCGCCAAGGTGCTGAACAACCTTGGGGTCGAGATCAACAAGGTCCGCGCCACCATCGAGTCGGTGTTGGGCCGGAACGAACGCATCATCATCCAGCAAATCATCCCCACCTCGCGGGTCAAGAAGGTCATCGAGATCTCCTTCGAAGAAGCGCGCCGCATGGGAAACAACTACGTCGGTACCGAGCACCTTCTTCTTGGTCTCTTGATCGAGGGTGAGGGCATTGCGGCCCACGTCCTCGAGGACCTGGGTGCGAATCTCGAGAAGGTCCGGGGCGAGATCGACCGCCTGCTCCACGAGAGCGGCCTCGACGAAGAGGCAGCGACAGCGAAGAAGCCGTCCAAGACGCCGCTGCTCGACCAGTTCTGCCGCGACCTCACCGACCTGGCCGCCAAGAACACGCTCGACCCCGTGATTGGCCGCGAGACCGAGATCGAGCGGGTCGTGCAGATCCTTTCCCGCCGCACCAAGAACAACCCGGCGCTGATCGGCGAGCCCGGCGTGGGCAAGACCGCGATCGCCGAGGGCCTGGCCCAGCAGATCGTGCTGGGCAACATCCCCGAGTCGTTGCGCGGCAAGCGGGTGCTGACCCTCGACATGGGCGCGCTGGTCGCTGGCACCAAGTACCGCGGCGAGTTCGAAGAGCGCCTGAAGAAGATCCTCGATGAGATCCGCTCCAGTCGCGAGGTGGTGCTCTTCATCGATGAGCTGCACACCCTGGTGGGCGCGGGCGCCGCGGAAGGCGCGATCGACGCCGCCAACATCCTCAAGCCCGCGCTGGCGCGTGGCGAGATCCAGTGCATCGGCGCCACCACGCTCAACGAGTACCGCAAGTACATCGAGAAGGATGCCGCTCTCGAGCGCCGCTTCCAGCCGGTCTTCGTCGACGAGCCGTCCCTGATCGAGACCATCTCCATCCTGCACGGCGTCAAGGCGCTCTACGAGAAGCATCACCGCGTCACGGTGACGGACAAGGCCATCAAGGCCGCGGCCGAACTTTCCGTCCGCTACGTCTCGGACCGCTCGTTGCCGGACAAGGCGATCGACCTGATGGACGAGGCTTCGGCCCGCGTCCGCATGAAGCTGACGACGACACCCCCGGATCTCAAGACGATGCAGAAGGAGATCCGCGACCTTCAGATCAAGAAGGAAGAGGCGATCGCCAATCAGGATTACGAGACCGCCGCCTCCTTCCGCGACAAGGAGAAGAAGCTCAAGGACAAGTACGTCAAGGAAGAGATGGAGTGGCGCGACAAGCTGGGCGCCACCGTCCCCGAGGTCAACGAGGAGCACATCGCCGAGATCGTCAGCTCGTGGACCGGCGTACCGGTGTCCCGCCTGGTCGAGGAGGAGTCGACCCGCCTGCTCCGCATGGAGGATGACATCCACGCGCGCCTGATCGGCCAGGAGGATGCCGTCAAGGTCATCTCCCAGGCCGTCCGTCGGGCGCGCGCCGGCCTCAAGGATGCGCGCCGCCCGATCGGCTCCTTCATCTTCCTTGGGCCGACCGGCGTCGGCAAGACGGAGCTGGCCCGCCAGCTGGCCCGGTTCCTCTTCGACAACGAGGAGGCGATCGTCCGCCTCGATATGTCGGAGTTCATGGAGCGCCACTCGACCGCGCGGCTGGTCGGCTCACCGCCCGGCTACGTCGGCTACGACGAAGGCGGTCAGCTGACGGAGGCGATCCGCCGGCGGCCCTACTCGGTGGTGCTATTCGACGAGATCGAGAAGGCACACCCCGAAGTCTTCAACATGCTGCTGCAGATCCTGGAGGATGGCCGCCTCGCCGACGCGAAAGGCAAGCAGGTCAACTTCGCGAACACGATCGTGATCATGACCTCGAACATCGGCGTGTCGAACCTGCAGCAGGCGACGACCTCGATGGGCTTCCAACCGTCGATGCCGAGCACCAGCCAGGAAGAGAAAGAGCACGGCAAGATGCGCGAGAAGATCATGGACGAGCTGAAGAAGACGTTCCGGCCCGAATTCCTCAACCGCGTCGATGCCGTGGTCGTCTTCAAGGCCCTCACGCCGGCCGAGATGCGGCAGATCGTGGATCTGCTGGTCATCAAGGTGGCACAGCGGCTCGAGGAGCACGAGATGAAGCTCGATGTCACCAACGAGGCCAAGGATTACCTGGCCAAGGAAGGCTACGACAAGATTTACGGCGCCCGCCCACTGCGGCGCGTGATCCAGAGGTTGATCGAGGATCCGCTGTCCGAGACGTTGCTGACGACGAAGTTCAGCGCCGGCGACTCGGTGCTTGTCGAGCTGACGGACGGCCAGATCAAGCTCACGCCGATCCAGAAGCAGCGCGAGCCGAAGGCGGAGAAGCCAGAAAAGCCCGAGAAGCCGCCGAAGGAACCCGTCGCCGGCAAGGGCAAGGGCGAAAGCTAACCCGACCGACCTCCGCGCGCGTTTAGTCGAAGGCCTGAAGGCGGGAAGCTACATTCGGACGGCCGCCGTCGAGGCCGCCTTTCGAGCAGTGCCCCGGCATGCCTTTCTGCCCGACGTGGGAATCGACGACGTCTACACCGATCGGGCCTTCCCGACCAAGCACGCGGACGGAAAGCCGATCAGTTCCTCGTCGCAGCCTGCGATCATGGCGATCATGCTCGAACAGCTCGCGTTGCAACCGGGTCAGCGCGTCCTCGAGATTGGCGCCGGCACCGGGTACAACGCCGCACTCATCGCGCATCTCGTCGGCGACCGCGGACAGATCGTCACGATCGATATCGACGAGGATGTGGTGGTCGCGGCGCGGCAGCATCTTGCCGCTGCAGGGTTCGATCGCGTCGATGTGCGCTGCGCCGATGGCGGATATGGGGATCCCGAGGGGGCACCCTTCGATCGAATCATTCTCACCGCGAGTGCCTGGGACATTACGCCGGCGTGGTTCGAGCAGCTGACACTGGGCGGTCGGCTCGTACTGCCCTTGAGCCTTCGCCAGGTGCAGCAGTCGGTGGCCTTCGAGCGGCACCAGGATCATCTCGAAAGTGTCTCGGTCGCCGACTGTGGTTTCATGCCGCTGCGGGGAGACTTCGCCGGCCCTCAGCGAGTAGTTGCGCTGAGCCAACCGTCCGGCCCGTTCGTCGTGGTAGAAGGAGACCGTCCGATCGATCCGAGTGCCCTGTCGGAAGCCTTGAAGACCGCCCCTATGGAAATGGCGACTGGCCTCAGGGCGACCGTTGCAGAGGCATGCGGAAGCCTGAGCCTATGGCTCGCCCTGGAGGATCCCGATTCGTGTTTGCTCAGCATCTACGCGGACCCTTCGGTCGTCGACCGCAGCGCCGTCCCACTTCTGATCGAGTGGTCCGCCGGCGACATGAAACAGCGGTCGACCAGAGCGATACTCGGGAAGGGTGGGCTGGTCGCTCTTGCCCGTCCATCGGAGACCGCGCACGACTTCCAAGAGGCTCGAGTGCCGCTCTCCATTGTCAATTTTCGCGCGGAGCCGGCGCTCGTCGAACGAATGCATTCCCACCTGGAAGCCTGGGAACGGGCCGGTCGGCCGCGAACTGACGCCCTGCGGATTTCTGCCTACCCGAAAGACCGGCGCGCTCAGGTAACATCCGATGCCCGGGTGCTCGAAAGGCGCTGGACGACGCTGGTCATCTCGCGCGACCGGCAATAGCGTCTGTCGCCAGTCTCCTGGCGGGTGGCTTGTAACTTTTGAACCGGCCGATCGTTTTACGGGCATGAGACGCGTCGTGATGGCGGTCGCCCTACTGCTGACCGCCTGTGGTCAAGCGCCGGTCGCGCACTCGACCTCGACCTCGCTCACCACCACTCCTTCGCCCACCACCACTCCTTCACCCAGCCCGACGCCGGAAGCCGCGCACTTCGTGGCACCGGAGCCATCGGCCGCAAAGATGGCGGCGATCAATGCGGGCGGTGACGCGGCCTTCTGGGACTTCGTCGCCTTTCACGAAGTGGGCCTGCGCGCCGGCCAATCGGTCTCCTACCTGGTGAGCGGCACGGGTACCGCCAACTATCAGTGCATGCGCACAGATGGCACTCTGGATGCGGCTCAGGGCAGCAACCAAGTCGCGACCGGCCAGGTTTCGGCGCGGAAAGCGCTGACAGCGGATGCATCGGGTGAAGTGAATGCCGTCATCACCCTCCGACCACCGGCTCCGGCCAATCCTCGCTGTCCCTCCGGTTACGCGATCCAGGCCTGGCGCGTTTCCTACACGAACACGACCGTGATGGACGAGGCAAACAATGTGACCTGGTCCGCGCCTGGCAGCGGGGGCCAGGCGCAGTGATTGTCTTGACAGGCTGCGCCGCCGGTCTATAGTCGCCCTGAGGGGTGGTCATCCCGGCCTGCGGCCGGGTCGAGCCTACGGGCTCAAAGGAGGGCGGAGATGGCAGAAACCGGCACCAAGCTCAACGTCGACCAGAAGATCGAACGTGTACGGCGCGCTTTTGATGCGTTCGGCCGAGGCGACCTGCAGACGGTGGGGGACAGCTTTACCGAGGATGCCGTATGGCACGGACGGGGCTCGACGAAGTTCGGCAAGGATTTTAAAGGCAAGCAGGCGACGCTGGCCAACATCATGGAGTATGCGCAGACCTACCAGGACATCAAGCAAGATGTGCACGATATCCTGGGGAACGACAACCACGTCGCGGCGCTTGTGACCGCCACCGTCACGCGTAACGGCAAGACGTACCAGGACCACCAGGTCTTCGTCTTCCATGTCAACGACGAAGGCAAGGTGAGCGAAGCGTGGATCGCCAGCGATACCGAGCAGCTCAAGCAGTCTCTCGAGAGCTAGTGCCACCCGACTAAGCGCGATCGTGCCCGCCGGCCATGCCGGCGGGCTTTTTGTTGCACAACCGTCACGGGGGATCGAGTCGCTTCGTCCGATATAGGTCCATGGCCGTCTGCAAGCGCTGCGGCTGCGCCATTCCGATCGGACGCAAGAGCTGCGACATGTGTGCCGCGGTTGACGCCGTCGCACCGGCCCAGCCCGTCTGGACGCCGCCAAAAGAGGCCGCCGCGCCACACGAGCTGTCGGCCTCAGCGGCCAGCTGGGCAGCGGCGTCAGGGGCTGCGCGACCGGCACTTCCCGCTGACCTCAAGAAAGCCCAGAAGAAGGTCCGTGAGGCCTGGCAATTCATCGCCGCCATCGGCCTACTCAACATCGGGGTCGGGATCCTCGCGGAGGCGGCCAACATCACCCCGCTCCTGAACTATTTCGACTGGTTCTCCGTTGGGGTCGGCGTCGTCTTCCTCGTCCTGGCCTACTTCATCCGTGGTGGGTCGATGGTCGCCATGGGGATCACGATCGGCCTCTACGCGCTCGACACGGCCCTCCTCTTCTGGACCGGCCACTTCGCCATCGTCCGCATCGTCATCCTGGTGTTTCTGCTGCAGGGCCTCGGTTCGCTAAACCTCCTGCGGCAGCAGCGCAAGGCGGCCGCCCAGCAACAGACGCCGACCGGTCCGGATCAGCGCGCGGCCTGATCCTCCTCAGCCGCCGCCAACGATCTCCACGAGCGTGTCGGGAAGCCCGAACCAGGCGCGCAGCACCGGGCCGCTGACCTCATCACTGCTACTGCTGCCACGCAAACGAACGCCCAGCACGCGCCCGGATGGGCCCCTTTGAAGGATGTCGATCCCAAGCAGCCGGTCGCCCAGGTCCTCGTCGTTGTTGCGCAGGATCTGGGCGGCATCCGCGGCGGACAGCGGACCGATCTGCCACGAGGGTGCCCGGTCCAGCGGGTCCGCGATGCCGCGCAGGTAAGGGAGGTTGGCCGCCGGCTTCAGCCCGTGGTTCCAGTGAATGAAGCCGTACTCGCTGTTCTCCGTGTGACCCCCACCGGACGCCATGTAGAGCGCGCTCAGCAGTTGGCCGTTGTAGGTCAGTACCTGACCCTTCGTCGCATCGACGGCATCGTTGCTCGCTTTCACCTGCTCGGTCAGCCCGCTGTAGGCCTGGTCGAACTGGTTGCCCTCGAGATCGAAGTCGCCGCTCCCCGAGATCTTGCGCATCGCGTAGGTGCGCGCGGCGACTGCCTGCGCCTTGAGCGCCTCGACACCCCAGTAGGGCGGCATCTCGGCGGGGACGACGCCCTTGAGATAGTCCTCGATCGGCAAGACGCTGACTGGCAGGACGTTTGCCCCTCCCTTGGGAATGATGCGGAGCTCGCCACTATAGCGCCACTGCTCGGCGCCCGTCCGGAAATCACCACCCATGGTCTGCAGGATGTTGGTTCGGATTCCGGCGGGGCCTATGCTGTGGATGACGAGCGGGCGGTCAAAGGGAACAGAGATCTGCGGCGCGCCGTTGACCGGCTGCATCAAGACCTCGGGCTTTCCGCCCAGTCCGACATCGAAGCCGAGAACCACGCCCTCGGGTGCGGAAAGCTGTGGGTAACCGTCCACCGTCAGTAGCCCGGCGACCGTCGGCAAGGCACCGAAGACCCGCGGCCACGGGCGAGCCAGGTCGATGGGGCCATGTGTGAGCGCGATGCGCACCATTCCGGATGTGTCGCGGCTGTCGATGCGGCTGTCCTTGTAGTAGGCGGCGAGGATCTTCTTGTAGTCATCCCCCGCACCCGCGCGCCCGCGCGCGCCCCACTGGCTCATCCCCAGACCGTGGCCGTTGCCCCGGCCCTTGAAAAGGAAACCGGCCAGATGGAAAGGAGTGGGATCGCCAATCTGGAGGCGGCTGCCGTGGGTCTCAAGCTCGACCGTCAACGTGAAGTCACCGACTGCCGTGGGGGAGAGCGTCACCAACGTCAGGTCGATTGTCGCGGCCGGAGCGACCGCCTGACCCAATGGCCGGGCGTCGGCCGCGACCGGCTTGCCATCGGCGCCCTTCCAGGTCAGGTGGACCAGGGCGCTGGCGGCCCACGCGCTCGGCGTGTCGTTGCGCACGCGGAGGTCGAGGCGCACGACGCCATCCATCGGCGGGTTGTGGGGAACGACCGTCCCACTCACGAACGTCGCCGTCCCGGCGGCGCTTGCCGGTGCTCCGGGGAGAGTCCACACCAAGAGGACCGCGAGCGCGATCAGGAGGGGGAATTGGCGCCGCGACACCTTGTTAGTATCGGAAAAATGGTCGGCCGCGCCAGCTGCGCGGTGGGGCCGGCGCTGGCGTTGCTGCTGAGCTCGTGCAACCTCCCGGGCATGCCCACGCCGTCAGCTTCTGCCTTGCCCGCGAATACGAGTCGAGTCTCGCATCTGCAGTTGAGCGAGGCTGAAGATGCGCAGACGCTCGACCCGGCGCTGATCGACGATCCCACCTCGCTGGCGATCGGGGCCGAGCTCTTCCAGGGGCTGACTCGGCTGGACGCGACCCTTCGTCCGGTGCCGTCCCTGGCCCAGAGTTGGGAAATCGCGGATTCGGGGCGTACTTACACCTTCCACCTGCGCGCGGCGAAGTACCAATCGGGCGCGACGGTCCAGGCCCAGGATGCGCTAACCGCCTGGAAGCGTGTGCTGGCGCCGGAGACGGCGAGCCCGCTGACGACGTTCTTCACACCGCTCGGCGCCAGCTATCCGGGAGACTCGATCACCGGCGTGCAGGCGATCGACCAGAAGACCCTCGTGGTGCGCCTTGCCCAGCCCGACAGCTCGCTGCTGACGCGGCTCGCACTGCCGCCCTTCTGGCTCGAGGATCCCGGCCTCAACGGAGCAGTCTCCTCGGGGAGCGGCCCATACCACCTCGATAAGTGGGATCGCGGCCGCGGCCTGCATCTCAGCGCGTTCTCCGATTACTGGGGTCCTCGACCCCAGGTGCGCAGCATCGACATCGAGATCGAGCCCGACAATCCAAAGCGCCTCGACCGATTCACGAGCGGGGCGGTGGACATCGCCCACGGCTTTACCGGCCCCCAGTTGCTCGCGTTTGCCCGCGACCCGCACCATCTCGCGCAGGTGCACAAGGTGGCGAACACCCGCACCACCTTTCTCGGCTTCAACACCATCGCGGGCAGCGGCTATGGCCCGCCCGAGCGGATGGCGATCGCCCAGGCGATCGACCGTGGGCGCCTCACCGACCTCGCGCTCTACGGGTCGATGCTGGCGGCTCCGGCAACCGACCTGATTCCGCCTGGTGTGGCCGGCCACATCGATCGGTCGCTGACCGGCTTCGACCCCGCCTCCGCCCGCAGCGGTCTCGACCAGGCTGGATTCCCGGCGCAGATCGGGCTCTACTTCTCGACGAATTCGACTGTCGGACGGGTCGCCCGAGATCTGCAGGATCAGATCAGCAGCGCGACGGGGCGCACCGTCAATCTCCACCCGACCGGCGATTTCTTCAACCGCGCCGCGCTCGACCAGCTGCCCGTCTTCATCGATACCTGGAGCGCCGACTTTCCCTACGCGTCCGATGTCCTCGATAACCTGCTCGGCTTCAATTCACAGTTCAACAACCTCCATCTGACTGACTCACGGATCGAAATCGCCCTGGCGCAGGCCAAGGCCGCGCCAAATTGGGACGACGCGATCAAGGCGTACCAGGGCGCGGAAGCGATCGCGCTCGCGGATCATTGGGTGATCCCTCTTTACAGCGGCGTCGAGCCGTACCTGGTTCGATCCGGGCTGAAGGTGCCATTCAGCGGCGGTACCCTCGCCTATCGCTGGGAGGATGTTCGTTAGCATCAATCCGTTGAACGATCGGAGCTCGCATCGCGCGCGGGTGCTTCGCTACGGCGATGAGGCCGGCGTGCGCGTCGACGATCAGCTGGCCGCAGAGGAGCCGTTGGAAATCCGCGTCGGCGGCACCCCGCTGACAGTCATGATGCGCACGCCCGGGCACGAGCGCGAGCTGGCGCTCGGGTTCCTTTACGGGGAGGGCATCATTCGCCAGGCCGCCGATGTGGCCCAGATGCGGATCCTGCCCAACGGCGAGCATCCCGACCTGGAGAATGTCATCGATGTCGAGCTCACTCGGGATGCGCCGGGCGTCGACCGCCGGTGGCAACGGAATTTCCTCGCGGCGTCCAGCTGCGGACTCTGTGGCGTCAGCAGCATCGAGGCCATCCACGAGTCGGCACCGCCTCTGCCGGAGGACGGCCTGGTGGTCGACCGCGACACCATCTACGGTCTCGACGCCCGGCTCCGATCGGAGCAGGCGATCTTCGCGCGCACCGGCGGCCTGCACGCCGCCGGCCTGTTCACCGCTTCTGGCGAGCCGGTGGCGGTCCGCGAGGACATCGGGCGGCACAACGCCGTCGACAAGATTGTCGGCCACGCCGTCGAGCGGCGGCTGCTCCCGCTCGATCGCCACATCCTGATGGTCAGCGGCCGGACGTCGTTCGAGATCGTCCAGAAGGCGCTCCAGGCCCGCATCCCGGTGCTGGTGGCGGTGTCGGCTCCCTCCAGCCTGGCGCGCGACCTGGCACAGGCCTCGAACCAGACCTTGATCGGGTTTCTGCGGGGCCGCAGCCTGAACGTCTACAGCGGCCGTCAGCGCATCCGGGAGTAACCGCCGGCGGCGTCCGCCCAGCGCCCTTAACTTTCACTACTTTCCGTGACGACGGGGCGCGATCGGGGCAGTAGCGTGCCGGGCTATGACCACCCTCAATGCGGCCGGCATTCCCGACGCGTTCTGGCGCGACCCTGTCGAGCGCGCGAAGTCCGATCCCGCCGCCTTCGGTGAGCTCTACGACCGCTACGTCGGCCAGATCTACCGCTTCGTCCGCGCCCGCATTCGCGACGACAGCGCGGCCGAGGACATCACGGCGGAGGTCTTCCTGAGCGCGCTGCGGCACATCAAGGGCTACCGGGACCAGGGCCGACCGTTCAGTTGCTGGCTCTACCGGATCGCCGTCAACGCCGTCGCCAGCCACTATCGCGGTCAGCGATCCGCGCTCTCGCTCGACGATCAACTCGGCCTCGTTTCGCCGCTGCTCGATCCACTCGACGAGGTGGTCGACCGCGAGCGGCTGCGGACGATCTGGCAGGCCGTCGACGCGCTGCCCACTCAGCAGCGCGCGGCCATGATCCTCAAGTTCTCCGAGGATATGACGATGGAGGAGATCGGCGGCGTGCTGGGAAAGTCGCCGGCGGCCGCCAAGCTGCTGGTCTACCGCGCGATGCAACGGCTGCGACGCGAACTGGCGCCAGCGGCGGTCGAGCCCCTCGCGCTCGCCTCCTGACGCCAGCTCAACGGCGCGGCTTGCCCGGCTGGCGCGCGCTTTCTAAGATCAAAGGAGGACGTAAGGAGGTCAGACCATGGCGAGTGAGAGACAGCGCGCAGCGGCGCGCAAGAACATCAAGAAAGCCGGGGCGGCGGCCAAGAAAAAGCGAACGATCGCGCACCTGCCGAAGAAAACCCGTACAGCCCTCGCCAAACAGGCGAACAAGGTCAAGCGCCAGAAGGCGGCGAAGAAATCCTGAGCTAGCCGGCAAGCTCCGGCATGACCTTCTCGACAAACTCGCTGAGACGGCCCTTGCCCTCCGACGGCCACTCGGCGATCAGGTAGCTGAAGCCGGCCGCGCGCAAGTTCGCGGCGCGGCGGCGCACCTGGTCCCAGGGCCGCGACAGCGACAGGGACGCCGAACGCAGGATCGCTTTCGGGTCACGGCCCGCCTTCTCCGCCAGCTGGTCGAGAAGCCGTGACTTGCGCGCCATCGAATCGTCGGAGCCGAATGCATGCCAGGCGTCCGCCTGGCGGGCGACGATCGGCAGCATCAGCTGCTCGCCGCCGGCGCCGATCCAGATTGGCGGGTGAGGCCGCTGCACGGGTTTCGGGTGATAGCTCGCGCCAGCCACCTGGTAGTACCGTCCCTTGAAGGTTGCGCGGTCCTTCGTCATCAGTAGCCGGATGGCCTGCACGCCTTCCTCCAGGCGGTCGGCACGTTCCTTGAGCGGCGGAAAGGGAATCCCCAGCTCCTCGTGTTCCGGCTGGTGCCAGGCGGCGCCCAGGCCGAGCTCGAGCCGGCCCTTCGAGATGTGATCGACGGTGATCGCCTCAGTCGCCAGGACCGATGGGTGGCGGTAGGTGATCCCGGTCACCAGCACCCCCAGACGGATCCGCGAGGTGATCGCGGCCAGGCCGGCGAGCAGCGTCCACGCCTCCATGCAGGGACCATTCCGGTCGCCGTACAGGGGTGTGAAGTGGTCGAAAATCCAGGCGCCGTCGAAATTGGCCGTCTCGGCAAATTGGACCCTCTCCGCCAGTTCCGGCCAGAGGAGTTGGTGCTGCGCGACATCTAGACCTATCCGCACTTCTCTGCCACAATACACAGCGGTCTCCGCCGAGGTTTAACCAAACATTCATTTGGCTTTCGCCAAAGCCTTCTACGCGACCGCCAGAGTGCCAGGGGAGTCGAATCAGGGAAGGAGGACCCATGAAGCTACGTTCCGCGCTCGGACGTTCGATGGCCCGGTTGCTCGCGCTCGCCTTACTGCCGGCCAGTCTTGCCGGCATCACCGCGGTCGGGGTCGCGGCCGCCAAACCATCCCCGCAGGTGGCCGGCTGTCAGCTGTCGGCCGGCCCGGTCAAGCACGTTATCTACCTGGTGTTTGACAACACCCATTTCACGCGGGACAACCCGAATGTTCCGTCGGATCTCGAGCAGATGCCGCATCTCCTCAACTTCTTGACCTCGAACGGTACCTTGATGACGAACGACCACACCGTGCTGATCTCCCACACCGCCGGCGGAATCCTCTCGAGCCTCACCGGCCTCTATCCCGATCGTCAGGGTCAGACCGTGTCTAACAGCTACTTCTACTACTCACCCGCGAAAGTCCCACAATTCAGCACCTCCTTTAAGTATTGGACCGACCTCGTGGACGACGCCACGGGAACGCGCGATGCTCTCCCGAATATGGTGTTTGATGGTCAGAAGAACACGCCCGCACCCTGGGTGCCGTTCACCCGGGCGGGGTGCAATTTCGGCGGCGTCTCGACCGCAAACATCGAGCTGGAGAACACCGGCACCGGTCCCTTCGGCGACATGAGTGAGGCCTTCGGGACCGGCTCGCCCGAGTGGAGTGACGCTGTCGCGTCAAACGCGGCGCCATCCGGGACGGCGGCGCGCGCGAAGGCGCTTACCGACTACGTTGGTATTGCGATCCATTGCGCTCAGGGCGGCGGCATCTGCGCCTCGAACGCAACGAATGTCGCGAACTCGAGACCGGACAGGCTTCCCGATGAGCCGGGCGGCTACTCCGGCTACCAGGCGCTCTACGGCGCAAAATATGTCGACCCGGCGATCAGACCTGGCGTTCCTGCACAGCCCAACAACAATGTCTGCGTGAACGACACGAGCGGCGCTCCCGTCACCGACCCATTCGGTCGCTGCGGTTTCCCGGGATTCGACTGGGCTCTTGCCAAGAACACGCTTGGGTACGTCGCCCAGATGCAGGAGGCCGGCGTGCCCGTCACCTACGCTTATATCTCGGACGCCCACGACAACCACACCTCGTCCTTCCCGGCGCCCTCCAATCCCAACTTCCCGCGCGCTTCCGGGCCTGGGGAAGCCGATTACAAGGCGCAGCTCACGGCGTACGACGACGCCTTTGCCGCCTTCTTCGAGCGTCTCGCCAACCACGGCATCACCAAAGACAACACGCTCTTCGTTGTGACCGCTGACGAGGGTGACCACTATGCCGGCGGCGCCGGTATTGCGCAACCGGATGGTTCGCTGGCCTATGCGCACGCGAACTGCTCGTGGACCACGACCCCGGCGTGCCCCTCGAACCAGATCGGCGAGGTCAACCTGAACATCACGGCGAAACTGCCGCCAGGTAGTCCGGCCTTCTCGCTTCATCGGGACTCAGCGCCGAGTTTCTGGGTGAATGGACAGCCCGACCGGACCGATCCGGTACTTCGCAAGCTCGAGCGGGATGTGCTTGGGGTGAACGCGATCGACCCCTACCTGAGCAGCAGCCCGGCGCCGGTGTTCCTGGCGATGGTTGACACCGTCGGAGAACGCGCGCTGCACATGATTAACGCCGACCCAGCCCGGACGCCCAGCTTCACGCCATTCGCCATTCCCGACTACTTCGTCAGAGAAAACGGTCCCTTCTGTGGTAACAACTCGAGCAACCCCTGTATCGACTATCACTTCGCATGGAGCCATGGCGACATCCAGCCGGAAATCGCCACGAATTGGCTTGGCCTGGTGGGTCCAGGTGTCAAAAAGATGGGTATCGACTCCAAGACCTGGACGGACCACACCAACGTCCGCTCGACGATGCTGGCCCTGGCTGGGCTGAAAGACGACTACGTCAATGACGGCCGAGTGCTGATCGAGGCCATCGACACCAAGGCGCTTCCACAATCCCTCATCGCGCACCGTGCCACCCTCCTCAGGTTGGGTGTGGCCTACGAGCAGGTGAACGCGGCTTTCGGCCAGTTCGGGATGGATCTCCTAGCGGCCTCAACCAGGGCGGTGAAGAGTTCTAGCCCCAACGACGCGACTTACGCATCGATCGAGAGCTCGATCGAGAACTTGACAACGCAACGCGACGAACTGGCGGGCCAGATCAAGGCCGCGCTTAACGCCGCGGCGTTCGACGGACAGGCGCTCAACGAGCAGCAGGCGAAGGGCTGGATCGACCAGGCCAACTCGCTGCTGGACCGGGCAAACGCACTGGCCGCCGGGTAACAAACCGACCACAGGGGCCGGCGCGCGCGCCGGCCCCCGTTCGCAAGGAGGGAGCTGAATGTATTCAGTCCGCACTCGACTCCGGCGACGACTGATCCGCGTGGTGGCGGTGGCCGTCCTTCCTGCCGCTTCGTTAGCGCTCGGTTCGGGTCCGCTCACGGCTCAGGCGTCGAGACCGGCCGAGCCGTCCGGCTGTCAGCTGAACTCAGCTGGAGGCGCGATCAAGCACGTTATCCAGCTGCAGTTCGACAACGTCCACTTTCGGCGTGACAACCCGAACGTGCCATCGGACATCGAGCAGATGCCCAACCTCTACAACTTCCTGGTGGGCAACGGAACCGTCCTCAACAACCACCACACGCCGGTCATTTCGCACACCGGGACCGACATCCTCACGACGCTGACCGGCGTCTACCCGGATCGCCACGGTCAACCCGTGAGCAATACGTTCCTCTTCTACGGGCCGGATGGTACCGCGCATACGGCTCTGTCCTTCGCATACTGGACCGATCTCGCCCAGGCGTTCGACGGCACCGCGGAGAACAAGTACAACCTGGTGGACGCCCAGGGCAACAATCCACCGGCTCCATGGGTTCCATACACGCGCGCGGGCTGTAACTTCGGCGCCGTGGGCACGGCGAACATCGAGCTGGAGCGCATCGCCAACGTCGCCACGGTCTACGGGGCGGGCTCGCCAGAAGCGATCCAGGCGTCGGACACTTCTGATAACGGCCAGGCAAAGACCACGGCGGACTTCATCGGCGTGGCCATCCACTGCGCCAAGGCGGCGACCCTCTGCGTCTCCACCCACCGCGGCGTGGCCGATAGGTTGCCGGCCGAGCCAGGCGGCTACAGCGGCTTCAACGGCCTCTTTGGCCACAAGTATGTCGCACCGCAAATCAGCGCGACTCTCCCGATGCGCGACCTGGACGGGAACGTGATCGCCAACATCGCGCCCGACGGGACACCCTTCGCGGGATTCCCTGGCTTTAATGGGACGACCGCGGCCGTGTCCCTCGCGTATGTGGCAGCCATGCAGGAACACGGCGTCCCCATCACCACCGCCTATCTGTCGGCCGTCCATGAGAAGGCCGATACCGGACTGGGCCCCGGCGACCCGGTCTACGAACAAAACCTTCGCAGCTACGACGAGGCGTTCGGCAAGTTCTTTTCGCGGCTCGCCGCCGACGGCATCAACAAGTCCAACACCCTGTTCGTCGTGACGGCCGACGAGAACGACCACTTCGTTGGAGTGGGTCCCAGCAATCCTGGCTGCAACGGCGTCGTGGTGACCTGCAGCTACGACCCCAGCAAGCTGGGCAGCGTCGAGGTCGCGGTCGACACGCTGCTGCAGCGGCAAGGCATCACCACCGGCTTCAGCCTCAAGGGCGATTCCGCCCCCGACTACTACCTCGACGGCAATCCCGGCGCGAATGACCCGAAGACCCGGCAGATGGAGCGGGCCGTGGGGACACTCCTGGTCACCAATCCGCTCACGGGCAGGCGGGAACGGATGACCGATCTGATGGCCGATCGAACGGCCCTGCGCGCCCTACACATGGTCACCTCCGATCCCTTGCGCACGCCGAGCTTCACGCAGTTCAACCAACCCGACTACGAGGGAGTCGCCGGCGGCCTCGATTGCGGCACGCCCAGCGACACGGTCATCCAGTGCCCGGGTGTCGAAACCTGGCACCACGGCGACATCCAGCCCCAAATCACGACCACCTGGCTGGGGCTCGTGGGCCCGGGCGTGCGCCATCTCGGCGTCAACGAGACGGTCTGGTCAGACCACACCGACACGCGGCCGACCACGCTGGCGATCGTCGGGCTACGCGATGACTATCGCCGCGATGGCCGTGTCCTGCTCGACGTGCTCGACACGAACGCGGTGAAGGTCCTAGGCAATCGGGATGCGCTCATCGAGCTCGGCCATGTCTACAAGCAGCTCGATGCCGCCGTAGGCGCCTTTGGCATCTCGGCCGCCAGGGCCGCGACTGCGGCAGTCGACAGTGGTTCGGCCGCAGACGACAGCCGGTACCAGGCCTTCGAGAACCGCCTGACGGCGCTCACCAATGATCGCGACAACGTCGCCCTCCAAATCTCCAGGCTTCTCGAGTCGGCCACGTCCGGGTCGGGCGACGACGCCGGAGTCAACCAGAAGACCCCTGACGACGGGGACATAAGCCGGTTGATTCGGCAAGCAAACGTGATCCTCGAGCAGGCCAGCGAGCTGGCAGGCGGGTAAACCGGCCGGACTGGTAGCTAAACGCTAGGGAGGCCGGCGCGATCGCCGGCCTCCGATTATTCTGGCCGAGGTGAAACCAACCTTCTTTGCCACGGCTGGGGAGCTGCGCGAGTGGCTCGAACGAAACCACGCGACGGAGACCGAGCTCCTTGTCGGCTTCTACAAACGAGGCTCGGCGAAACCGAGCATCACGTGGCAGGAGCTGGTGGACGAAGAGCTCTGCTTTGGATGGATCGACGGTGTCCGCCGGGGCATCGATGAGGTCAGCTATGCGAACCGGATAACGCCGCGCACGCCGCGCAGTACCTGGAGCGCGATCAACATTGCCCGCGTGCAGGAACTGACCAGGCTCGGGCGGATGCATCCCGCAGGGCTGAAGGCCTTCGAGCGGCGCAGCAAAGAACGGTCGGCGATCTACAGCTATGAGCAGAGAAAATCCGCCCGACTGGATCCGGCCGCCGAGCGGTCGTTCCGGGCCAACAAGAAAGCCTGGACCTACTTCAAGGCGCAGGCGCCCGGCTACCGGCAGAGCGCAACCTGGTGGGTGATCAGCGCCAAACGGGAGGAGACTCGGAAGAAGCGGCTGGCGACCCTGATCGCGGATTCAGCGCGCGGCCGCCCGATTGGGCTCCTTCGTCGCCGGCCGGGCGCATAATCGCCGCGGTGAGCGCGCGTGCCGGGCGGGGTTCGGCGTGGGCATCATGGGTCGTCGTTTCCGTGATCGGGGGCGTGCTGGGAGCGCTGGTCGCCTGGCGCGTCCGTGCCCTGATCACCTTTTCCGCGCCGGCCCTGGTCGTTGACGCGCTCCGGTATATCGCCACCATCGCTAGCGCGGCGGTCACCGCGGGTGCCCAATGGATCCTGCTGCGCCGCTACCGGCTCGATGTTTTCTGGTGGGTGCCGGCGACCGTGATCGCGGCCCTGCTGACCGCGATCGTGGTTATTCCCAGCGTGCTCAGCCATGCCGGCGATCCGCTGGGTGCGGTCCATCCCAGCGACCCCCTGATCGCCGGTGGCGCTGCGCTGGCAGCCGCGGGCCTCGTGATCGGCACAGCCCAGGCGATGGTTCTACGGCCGTCGGTCGGCAACAGGGCCTGGCTATGGCTCCCCGCGACCGGCATTGGCGGCGGGCTCGCCGGGGCCGCGACCAGCGCGCTCTCGTTGCGACCGTTTGCCTATTCAGCCTTCGCCTACATCAGCGTGTTGGCGGCCCTTGGTGCCTTCCTGATCTCGGCGTGCCAGGCGCCGGTCGTGGCGCGCCTGGTCCGATAGTGGTCATCGCATAGGTCGGACAGATAGCTGTCGCAAACCATCCCTATAGTTACGGCCGAACGTGAAGACCACCAAAGCGAGCCCCGGTGTGGAAGGGCGAGCGTGAAATCGGGGCCACGCACGATCTTTGCCTGCCAGGAGTGCGGCAACCAGTCGACGAAATGGCTGGGTCGCTGTCCCGAATGCGGCAACTGGAACAGCTACGTCGAGGAACAGGTCCGCGTCGAAGCGGCATCGCGAACCGGTGCTCGTCGCGTCAGCATCTCGAGCGCGCAGCCGATGCCACTGGCAGAGGTGCGCTTTACCCAGGCCAACCGCCTTCGCCTCGCCATGCGAGAGCTCAACCAGGTGCTCGGAGGCGGCATCGTGCCAGGCTCGCTGGTGCTGGTTGGTGGAGACCCTGGCATCGGCAAATCGACGCTGCTACTCCAGCTGGCCAGCGAAGTCGCCGGCTCCTATGGCCCCGTGCTCTACGTCTCGGGTGAGGAGTCCGTGCAGCAGCTGAAGTTGCGGGCGCAGCGTCTTGGCATCGAGGGCGATCGCCTGATGGTGCTGGCTGAGAACGACCTCGACGGCATCGTCGAGCATCTCGAAAAGGCGCGGCCGATGATGGCGGTCATCGACTCCATCCAGACGGTCTTCCTGGGAGGCGTCACGTCCGCGCCAGGCAGCGTCAGCCAGGTGCGCGAGTGCGCCGGCCGGCTGATGCTGCTGGCCAAAAGCAGCCACATCCCGATCTTCCTCGTGGGCCACGTCAACAAGGAGGGCGCGATCGCCGGGCCCCGTGTGCTCGAGCACATTGTCGACACCGTCCTATACCTCGAGGGTGAGCGCCATCACAGCTTTCGGATTTTGCGCAGCCAGAAGAATCGTTTTGGGTCGACCGATGAGATCGGCGTCTTCGAGATGCGCGATAGCGGGATGCACGAGGTCAGCGACCCGAGCCGCGCATTCCTGCAGGACCGCTCCCTGAGCGAAGTGGGCAATGTCGTGCACGTCGCGCTCGAAGGAAGCCGGCCCCTTCTCGTCGAGCTTCAGAGTCTGACGACGCCGAGCCGGTTCGGCGCACCACGCCGGTCCGTCAATGGCATCGACCTCAACCGCCTGCACATGCTGGTTGCCGTGCTGGAACGGCGCGCGCGCCTCGATCTGGGTGGGGACGACGTCTTCGTCAACGCGGCGGGGGGCGTTCGCCTGACCGAGCCGGCCGCGGACCTGGCCGTGGCGCTGGCGATCGCCTCCAACAAACGGAACCGTGCCGCCGGGGCCGACCTCGTGGCTATCGGCGAGCTTGGCCTCAGCGGTGAGGTCCGCCGGGTGAGCCAGCTAGAACGCCGGTTACTGGAAGCACACCGCCTGGGCTTCAAGCGGGCCGTTATCCCCGCCGCCGCCGAGCTCCGCGATCCGGAGCTCTCGTCGATGACACTTTGCCGCGCTGAAACGATCTCAGACGCGCTCGAGGCCTGCTTTGCCTAGCCTCCTATCTCCATCCAAACAGAACCTGGATGATGCGAACCACGAGAAGAATGCACAGCCCTCCGATGATCAGGAATAGCCCAATAAGGACAATCGAGGCAACGCCGCTCAGTGCTGGCAGGAGCACGTAACCGACGCCGCCGATGGCCACGGCGATGACAAGGAGAGTGAAGATCGTCGTTCCCAGGTTGGCGGGGTCGGTTTCCCGCGGCCTCCATCCTCGATACAGGTCCATCTCTGCCCACGGTAAGCCTAGCCGCCAAGGCAACCGGCGACCCGTTTGGTCACCGGTGCGAACCGCACGAAAATCGGACGCTCACAGGCAAGTAGGACGAGGCGCGGCGCCGACGCAGGCCGGCTTCGTGGCGGAGTCAGGCACTGCTGGTTGATTCGCGCAACGACGTCGTCCTCGCTCTTGCCGACCGCCTGGGAGAGAATCTTGTCGATGCAGCGCCGCTGCAGTATCAGAACATTGGGATCCTCGGGGAGAATGGCGGCTGAGGGACGGGGCGATGCCGCCGCGCCGGGCGTCGTGCCGATCGCCAGCGCCAGGACCAGGCCGGCGGCCGCCAGCCAGCACGACCGCTCGAGACTTTGGGCAGCAGCGGTTGGACTCAGCGGCCAAAAGAGGCGTCGGCGTCTCGTTTTCATGCTTTAATTAGGGCACGATGGCAGTCTTCTTTGCGCGCCTGCGCGAAATTGCATCCCCAATCCTGAGAAAAGGAGGTGATAGCGATGCGCGTGGAACGCGTCTTCCGGCTGCTGGGCCTGTTGCTTGGACTTATAGCGGGCGTCGAGTACGCCTCATTCATCATCTCGTCAGCCAAAATCGACGGTTACACGCTGAGAGCGATCGTGCTGATGCTGACCGCATTGGCCGGCGCGCTCTTTGGCTTCTTCGGGCTCCCCTACGTTACGACCAAGCCCTTTTTCTGGCTCGAAAATAAGCTAAACGTTACGCCGCTGCCAGACCTGGTAGCGGCAACCGTCGGACTTCTCGTCGGGCTGCTGCTAGCGGCGCTTGTTGGCGTCTTCCTGGCGACCTTGCCATGGCACCTCGGCTTCGTCATCTCGCTGATCGTGGCCCTCGTCTTCGCCTACTGGGGTTTGACGCTTGGTCTCAGCCGGCGTCACGAGATGATGGCACTGGTGCTCGGGCCGGCTCGCGCCGCCGGCGTATTCCCGACCAAGACTGTCGATGCCGGCGTGCTGCTGGACACCAGCGTGATCATCGATGGCCGCATCATGGACATCGCGCAGACCGGTTTCCTTCGGGACAAGATTCTGGTCCCGCATTTCGTGCTAGCCGAGCTCCAGTACATCGCGGACTCCAGCGACGCGCTCCGTCGGAACCGCGGGCGGCGGGGGCTGGAGGTGCTCAACCTGCTGCAGAAGGAGCCGTTCGTCGACATCGAGTTCATCGACGAGGACGTGCCCGAGGTCACCGAAGTCGACATGAAGTTGATCAAGCTGGCGACCAAGCGGAACGCCGCCATCATGACGAACGACTACAACCTCAACCGAGTCGCCCAGCTGGAAGGTGTGCGCATCCTCAACCTCAACAACCTGGCGAACGCGCTCAAGCCGGTTGTCATCCCCGGCGAGGAGATGAATATCCAGGTGATCAAGGAAGGCAAGGAGCAGAACCAGGGCGTCGCTTACCTGGATGATGGAACCATGATCGTGGTCGAGAACGGGCGCCGCTACATGAACCAGACGATCGGGGTCATCGTGACCTCCGTGCTGCAGACCGCCGCCGGGCGGATGATCTTCGCCACGCCGGCCAGCGAGTCGACCATGGGGCGGCCGAAACCCTTGCGGAGAGCCTCGGGCGGCGGCGGAACCGGTCGCTGAC
>VBFR01000019.1 GCA_005889345.1 Chloroflexota bacterium | reverse complement strand
CGCTCACCCGTAGCGCATTGAGCTCGGTCAGAACGGCGCGATCGTCGAGGACGCCGCTCTCGAGCGTCGCCGAATGGACCTGATAGAGGTCGAGGTACTCATCCAGCAGTCCGCGGCTCTCCGCGATCTGCCGTCGCAGCGCTGCGAGCGAGTGATCCTTCACCTCGTGGACGCGAGCATCGACCTGCCAGTTACCGACGTAGGTATAACCCCACTTCGAACCCACCGTGACCGCGTCCGGTGGGAGCCCGCGCTCGCGCAGCCATGACGCGAGGAATCGTTCCGCAAAGCCGTAGGAACGGGCGGCGTCGAAATAGCGGATCCCGGCGTCATAGGCCGCGCTCAGGACCTCGTGCGATCGACCCTCCAGGGCAGCCACACTTCGATCGCTTCCCAGGTCATCCTCTCGATGGAGGGTGATATAGCCGGGCCGACCCACGGCGGCGAGGCCGAGCCCGATCGGTGTCACCATGAGCCCGGTGGAGCCAAACGGGCGCAGCTCCATTCCGGAAGCTACGGTTGCTCGAGGATCCGTGCCTTTTCCTTCTCGAACTCGGCTTCCGAGAGCACGCCCGACTGCCTCAACTCGCCGATCTGTCGCAACTGCTCATAGCGATCGCCCGCCACGCGTGAGGACGCCGCGGCAGACCGATTGGGCGCCGCGGTTCGTTGCACCTGGTCGATCGTAGCGGCGATGTCGGACCTGACCACGGCACCGTTGATGTGGGTCGCAAAGGAGACCGGCCTCTGGTCGATGGTCTCCACCACGATGGTGGAGAATCCGATCGCGTGCTTCGACAGCTTGACGCTGCGCACGTCGGTGAGCCAGAGGCTGACAGCCTGGCGGCCAGTAAGGTCGCTGGGGCAGATGAGCCGCTTGGTTGTGAGGATCAGCGGCTTGATCGAGAGGCCCCAGTCCTTCGACGTGCGGACGACGAATTCGTCGTCATCGAGGCGGGCCCCGCCGGGCAGTTCCACGTCCGTCTCCGAGATCGACACGGGGAATGACGGCTGCAGCCGCGCAAAGGCGGTACGCCGGCGGGCCTCGCGTTCGGCGGCTTCAACCATCCTGGCCGGACACCTTCTCCATCTCGCGTGCGCCCAGCGCGGCTGCCGCCACGGCCTCGAGGTCGCTCTCGATCGACGCCTCGACCGCGGCGATCACCGCACCTTCCACGAAGGGCGCGTTGCTGAGCAGCACGCGACCGTCGCCGTCGGAGAGTTGCTCGATCGCCATTTGGGTGCTGAGCACGGCGCTGCCGAGGTCGACGAGGATCAACACGCCCTCCGGCCCGCGGACCTCCTCGATCGCGCCCAGGATCGCGGTGGCATCGGTTCCAAGCCGTCCGTCCGCGGTGCCGCCGGCGACAGCGATCTTCACCTTGCCCTGGGTCATCTGGGCGGCGAGCTCGCGCACCCCTTCCGCCAGCTGGAGGCTGTGCGAGACGAGGACCATGCTAACCGTGCCCATAGGCCTTCGCCAGGATCTCGAGCGGGTGGGCGGAGGTCGCGCCGGCGCCGTGCTCGACCTGCATCCGACAGGTCTCGCAGTCGGCGAGCACGTAGTCACTGCCGGCGGCCTTGACGGCGTCGAAGAGGCGGCGCCCGATCTTCATGGAGAGGTCGTACTTCTCGACCTTGACGCCGAACGTTCCCGAGATGCCGCAGCATCCCTCGTCGACCTCCTCGAGCTTGACGCCGGGGATCAGCCGCAGCAGTCGCATCGCCGGGTAGCCAATCCCATGGGACTTCAGGTGGCAGGGTGCGTGATAAAGCAGGCGCATCGGAACGGTCTGAAAGTCCGTGTCCAGCTCGCCCGCCTCGTGGAGCATCCAGAGGTACTCCATGATGTCGTAGGTTTTCGCCCCGAGGCGCTCCGATCCGGGGATGTCGAGCAGATGGCCGTAATCGTGCTTCAACATCAACCCGCAGGAGGTCGAGCTGGCCACGATGTCCATCTCCTGCGCAACCGGAGTCAGATGCCTGACGTTCTGCTGGCCATAGCGGCGGGCCAGGTCCATGTTGGAGTTGACCACCGCGGGGATGCCGCAACACTGCTGATGGGGGACGACGACCTCGATGCCATTGCGCTCGAGAATGGCGACCGCCCGCTCGCCCAGGCGCCGGTCGTTGTAGTTGACCCAGCAGCCGTAGAAATACGCGACTTTCCTTCGTGATTTGACGGGTCGGGGGTGGCGCTTGAACCATCGCTCGAAGGTCAGCCACTGGTACTTCGGCAGGGGACGTCGACGGTGGATCCCCACGAAGCGCTCCATGAGCACGCGGAAGAGCGGGTTGCTATTCCCGAAGTTGGCGAGCGGCGCGGTCATGCTGCCCAGTCTTCCGAGCAGTCTCGTTCGCCCCAGCACCCAGTCCCGAAGGCTGCGGCCCTTCTCTCTGGCCCCCTGGTTCTGGGCGCGCCTGATGTATTCCTGGATGCTCACCTGTGATGGACAGGTCACCTCGCAGAGCTTGCACCCGGAGCAGAGGTCGAGGCCCGGGGTGACGGCCGCCTCCTGGGGCGAGCGGAAACGTTCCATGTCCGGGCCGAGGGCCTTGGGACCGCGAAAGATATCGGTCGAGCGGGCAACCGGACACACGGTGTTGCACGCGGTGCACTTGGTGCAGGCCTCGACGGAGGCTTCTTCTTCGACCGTGTCCGTCGTCGGCTCGAACTCTTCGGTGATCACGCGGCCAGCGCCTCCCGCGCCGCGCGGTACCCGGTGGCGATCGCCATGCCGCCCCGCGACTTGGTCCCCGATGGATCGTATCCGGCCATCGCGCCCCCGGCGCAAAACACATTTCGCGCCAGCGGCTTGCCGTTTTCATCCGCTGGTTGGAGGCGGTCGGTGAGCGCGTAGCCGACCTGCTCAAACGGTTGCGTAGAAAACAGCGACTCCGCGGTGCGATCCGTCGGGACCTTGTTCCACGTGATCGGCTCGTGGAAGAAGGGATCGCGCACGGTGTGCACGCCGGCGCGGAACGCCCCATCGACCCAGTCCTCCAGTGCCACAACATAGGATGCGGCCTCGACAGGAAACTCGTGGCCCGCTGCTTTGAGCAGGACGCTGCGGCAGCGCTCATCGGTGACCTGCGCGGCGTGCGCCGGCGCCGCCCAGATGATCTCGATGCCCGCCTCCTGCA
Organism: Chloroflexota bacterium; assembly: GCA_005889345.1. GTDB lineage: Bacteria > Chloroflexota > Dormibacteria > CF-121 > CF-121 > CF-13. The sequence continues at coordinate 2,982 of VBFR01000019.1, read as the reverse complement.
GGTGCTTGCGGAGCCGGTCGAAGAGCCGGAGCGCGATGACCGACGGCGGGACGGTCGGAATCTCGAAGACCGGATGACCCACGGCTTCCTGGAACGCGGCGAAGGTCTCACCGGGTCTGGTCAGCCCCAGAACGCCCGGAACGCCGACGCGGGCGCCATCGCCGCTGACGTGCTCGCGCAGCTGAGCGGCAACCGCATCCCGGAAGGTAGCGTCCTCGAAGCTGCGGGCGAGGTCGACCGAGGTGAAGAGGCGATCGGGGCCGTACCCCGGGGCTGTCACGCGAATCGCCGACACATCGGCGGCGCCCCACTGCCGTTTGAGGTTGGAGGCGGCGAGCTCGGGTGCGAAGTCCTGGTAGCCGGTGAATCCGCAGAACACGATCGGTTCCGGCCGGCTCAGGTCGCCGGCGGTCATGCTCGCGGGAGCGAGGCAGCACGGCTTGGGCGTGCCGGTGGCGGTCGGCAGCAGGAAGTTGCGGTTGAGCGCGCCTTGCCAGGCAAGGCCGGCCTCCTTGAACCACTCGAGCATCAGCCGAGTCCCGGCATGGACGGCGTCCATTCCGGCGCGCGCATAGGGATGGCTCGGTTCGCGGGTGATCAGCCGCGCCACCGCCTCGGCCGGATCGGCAACCGACTCCGTCGCGGTCGCGGTCGGGTACCCGATGACGTCAATGGTCGCAAAGAGGAAGTAGAGCGAGGAGAGGCCGGGCCACACCAGGACCACCTGGCGCCCCGCCTGCTGCACCGTTCGCGCCGCGGCCAGCGCGGAAAGGCCCGTGCCGATCACGGCGACATCGGTTTTCATCGCTGCGCCCCGACCTCTGCGGGTTCTGCGCCACGGCCCCCACCCTGACCTTCCCCCGCGAGCGGGGGAGGGGAGTGCTGAAGCATGAGCTCTCGGTCGACGTTGTAGAGCTCCATGTGAAGCCCGGTCGTGACTTGCATGTTGCGCAGCTGGCTGCCCCAGAAGACATGGCGAACCCCACGCCAGCGCGTTTCGAGGAAGTCCGCCATCGCCCGGGTCGCGCTCGCACCATCGAGGCCGCGATCACTGACCAGGCGCGCCGCGAGGCGGTAGGAACAGATGGCGGCCTGGCATGGGCCCATCCCGGAGCGGGTTCGGCGGCGGACGTCCTCCAGGTCGCGTACCGCGGGGTCCTTGAGCCAGGGCGCCACGTCTTGCGGTCGCACCAGCTCGCACTCGCAGAGCAAGGGCTGCAGGGGCGGCTCGTCGCCGTGCGGTTTGGGGACGCCGAGCAGCGATGGACGGTGGCGCAACTGGTCGAGGGGTTCCTCCCGATCGTTGAGGGGCACCTCGGCTGTGGTACACGGTGTGCGCACGCCAAGGTGGCGGGCGGCAACGTCGACGACCCGTTCCGCCATCAAGCGGTAGGTCGTGACCTTGCCGCCGACGATCGAGGTGAAGCCCGTGATGCCGTCGCGCACCTGGTGGTCGATGACGGCGAAGTTGCGGCTCATCTCGCGGCCTTCCGCTTCCGCTCCCAGGTCGTACAGAGGCCGCACTCCGGCGTAGGCGCGCATGGCGCGTGCGGTCGTGACGCCGTCCAGCATCATGGCGCCCTCTTCGATCATGCGCCGCACCTCATCCCATTCGATGGGGAGGGTTTCCGGGTGCGCCACCTTGGCCGAGGTGGTCCCGAGAATCGACACGCTCAGGCCGGGAACGACGATGTCGCCGTCGCCCGGCTTGTGACAGCGATTGATCGCCGCGTGCGCCAGCCGCCGGGAGAGCACGACCATCGTTCCCTTGACCGGCACCACCTTGACCTCCACGCCGAGCAGGCGCGCCACCAGCCCGGACCAGGCGCCGGTCGCGTTGATCACCGACTGGCAGGCGATCGATGCTTCCTCGTTCGTCTTCGAGTCTTTTATGCGCACACCGGTGAGACGATCCCCGTCGCGGAGGAAACCGATGACCTCCGTATGCGTCATGACGCGCGCGCCGCGGCGCCGGGCCGATTCGACGTTTCCCACGACCAGGTAGAAGGGGTCGAGATGCCCATCCTCGGGCACCCAGAAGACGGTGCGCACCTGGCGCGACAGCGCGGGCTCGCGCCGGCGCGCCTCATCCAGCGAAAGCCGCTCGCAGGTGATGCCGGTGCGCCGGCAGCCCTCGACGAACCTCGGCTCCCACTCGTGGTCTTCCTCGGTGACCGACACGAAGTAGCCGCCGGTATCCTCGACCGTGCTGCGCGCGATCCGGCGCAGGATGCGCCCTTCCTCGACGCATTCGATGGCGGCCTGTTCGTCGTTGACGCAGTAGCGGCCTCCGGAGTGAAGGAGGCCGTGTGACCGGCCGGTCGTGCCCGATGCCAGGTCGCCTTTTTCGACCAGGACAGCCTCGATGCCGCGCAACGTTAGGTCGCGGAGCACCCCGGCGCCCGTCGACCCACCCCCGATGACGACAACGCCCGTGCTGGTGTCAGGCATTCAACAGAAAGGGGAAAGGACCAGCGCGGCCCTTTCCCCTCATCCTAGCGCGCTTTTCTACGCCTTCGCGCCGGCGCCCACCGCTTCGCGGGTCGGTTCCTTCTCGACCCAGCGGAGCGTCCGCTCGACCGCCTTCTTCCAACCGGCGAGCCCCGCCCGGCGTTGCTCTTCCGTCGACTGCGGCTCGAAGACCTTGTCGACCTGCCAGTTCTTGCGCAGCTCATCGAGCGTGCTCCAGAATCCGGTCGCCAACCCAGCGCCGTAGGCGGCGCCCAGTGACGTCGTCTCCTGGACCTGCGGCCGAACCACCTTGACGCCGAGGATGTCCGCCTGCAGTTGCATCAGGAAGTCGTTCTTGACCGCCCCGCCGTCCACCTTGAGGGTGGTGAGCTTGACGCCCGAGTCCGCCTCCATCGCGTCCGCGACTTCCTTCGTCTGGTAGCAGATGGCCTCGAGCGTGGCCCGGACCAGGTGCGCGCGGGTGACGTAACGCGTCAGTCCGACGATCGCGCCACGGGCGTACATATCCCA
>VBFR01000018.1 GCA_005889345.1 Chloroflexota bacterium | reverse complement strand
CGATTCGTGACGCTGCGGCTCGGCATCTCGCCGATGCGCGACGACGAGCAGTTGATCGACGAGGCAGCACGTGCGGCGAGCGAATCGGACGTCGCGGTGGTCGTGGTTGGCTCGGCTGAGGGGACCGAGAGCGAGGGTTCGGATAAGACCTCGATGGCGCTCCCTGGCCGGCAAGACGAGCTAGTGCGACGCGTTGCGGCGGCCAACCCCAACACCATCGTGGTGGTCAACTCGGGCATGCCGATGCTCATGCCCTGGGCGGACGAGGTCGCGGCCGTCATGCAGGTGTGGTTTCCGGGCCAGGCGTTCGGCGAGGCGCTGGCGGACACGTTGCTGGGCGTCGTCGAACCGAGCGGCCGGCTCCCGCTCACCGTGCCCCGCCATGAGGCCGATTCGCCGGTCCTGCATGCGCGCCCGGAGGGCGGCGATCTCATTTACCGCGAGGGCTTGCTCGTTGGCTATCGGGGCTACGATCGAAGTGGGATCGAGCCGCATTTCGCCTTCGGCCACGGCCTGGGCTACACCGAGTGGACGTACGAAGCGATAGTCGCTGATGCCGCGTCGGTGGCCGCGAACGAGGATTTCACATGCGCGGTGACAGTCCGCAATTCAGGCCGGCGCCCTGGTCGCGAGGTCGTGCAACTCTATCTGGAAGGGCCCGATAAGGATCCAATGCGGCCAGCCAGGGTGCTGGCGGCATTTGCCTCGGTCAGCGCGGAAGGCGGCGCACGGATGACCGCGCGGCTGACCGTGCCGGCGCGTTTGTTCCAGCGCTTCGATGAGTCGACACGCGCCTGGGTACCGGTACCGGGCACGTACACGCTGCATGCCGGGCGCTCGTCTCGAGACATCAGGCTGAACGCATCAGTGGCTCTGCGATAGGAGGTAAGAGAGATGAGACTTCGAACCGTTCGTTCATTGGTCGTCGCCGGCGCGTTGGCACTGGCATGGTCTACGAACGCTGCGGCGCTCGCGAACGAGCCGAAGCCAAGCGCGCCGAACTTTGGATCGAGCGTCTACATATTCGACGCGAGCATGCCGCAGAGCCAGATCCAGGCCACTGTCGATGCGATCGCCACCCAGCAGGTCAACAACGAATTCGGCCCGCAGCGCTATGCGTTGCTCTTCAAGCCCGGACACTATGGATCCCAGGCGAACCCACTCAACTTTCAGGTCGGCTACTACACGGCCGTTGCCGGCCTCGGCCGGTCGCCGAACGACGTCGTCATCAACGGCTCGATCGACGTGTACAACCGCTGCCTGGGCGCGAACCACACCAACTGCGTCGCCCTCGACAACTTCTGGCGGTCGATGTCAAATCTGACCGTCAAGGTGAACCACTCTTACTGCTCGCCGGGCGAATTCTGGGCGGTGTCGCAGGCGGCACCGATGCGTCGCGTTCGGGTCGATGGCTGGACGACTCTCATGGATTACTGCACCGGACCGTCCTACGCTAGCGGCGGGTTCATCGCTGACTCGGAGTTCGACAACAAGTTCGTCATCAACGGCTCGCAGCAGCAGTGGATTACCAGGAACAGCAACGTCGATGTCTGGACCAACGCGGTGTGGAACCAAGTCTTTTCGGGCGTCATCGGCGCGCCGGCCCAGAGCTTCCCGAACCCGACCTACACGACGCTGGCGACCAGCCCGGTGACGCGGGAGGCACCGTATCTCTACCTTGACGCGGCTGGGAACTACAGCGTGTTCGTGCCGTCGGTGCAGCGCAACACCTCCGGAACCACGTGGGCCTCGGGCCAGACGCCGGGCGCCTCGATCCCGATCGACCGGTTTTTCGTTGCCCGACCGACGGACTCCGTGGCGACGATCAACAACCAGCTCGCTAGGGGCAAGAACCTCCTTCTCAGTCCCGGCATCTACCGCCTCGACGAGCCCATTCGCGTGAAGCACGATGACACGGTGGTACTCGGCCTCGGGTTCCCCACGCTGGTGCCCGAGGATGGGAATGTTGCCATGAAGGTCTCCAATGTCAGCGGGGTCGACCTTTCCGGCATGATCTTCGATGCGGGCCCGGAGAATTCACCGGTGCTGTTGCAGGTTGGAAGCGGCCGAAGCGAAGGTGACGACGGCGACGGGCGCGACCATAATGCCGCTAACCCGTCGGCGCTCCAGGATGTCTTCTTCCGGATCGGCGGCGCAACGCCCGGCAGGGCGACGACCGCACTGGTCGTCAACAGCGACAGCGTCATCCTCGACGACATCTGGTCCTGGAGGGCCGATCATGGCAATGGGGTTGGCTGGACGGCCAACACCGCCGACAGCGGCGTCGTCGTCAATGGAGACAACGTGACCGCATACGGCCTCTTCGTCGAGCACTACCAGAAGTACAACGTCATCTGGAACGGGAACGGGGGCACGGATGTCTTCTTCCAGAACGAGATGCCTTACGACGTACCGAACCAGGCCGCCTGGATGGAGGCCCCGGGTGTCGACGGCTGGGCCGCCTTCAAGGTTGGTGCCAAGGTGACGAGCTTCAAGGGGTACGGCATGGGGAGCTACAGCTTCTTCAACCAGGGTGTCGACATCTTCGCCGCACGTGGTGAACGACGTTGGTGGATCGTCGACCAAGGCCAACCCCGACACCCCGGTCACCGTGGTGAGCTACCCCTGACCGGCTGACGGTATTCCACGTTCGCTCAGGCCAGCAAGCCCCGTCACACGCAGGCGGGGCTTGCCGAGCCCTCGACGGCCCTTCCGGTGGAGGTCTACGGAACTGGCTGTAGGTCGATAGACGATCCGGAGAACCGGTCCGCGTTACGAAGAGACGGTCGGGGCCTTGATGGTGACCGCGCCGTTGAAGTCGTGGAGGTTGATCACGGCGTGGGCCGTCAGATGCGCCATTGAGCCGGCAGGGATCTGCACGGATTGGCCATTTGGACCCGGTCCCTTGGGCAACGCTGCGGATAACACATGCAGATCGGCGGTCACGTCGGCGTCGTAGCTGAGCCGGCGAATCAAGTGATCAGAGGTGCCTGTCCAGACGTCGGCCGTGAGCTGCGCGTTCTGCAAGATACCCTGGAGCGCCACTATCGCTTGCGAGTCCTTTGACGGGCTCCCGCTGGTGACCTGCGCCAAGAGTCTGGCAAGGTTGGGAACGATCCGATAATGATCGACGGCGACGCCACTGATCGTCGAGGGTTGGTCGTTGAGCTCGGTCAGTGATTTGGCGGTATCGATAAGCGCCTGATAGGACAGCCCTGCCTTGGATGGCGCCGAGTCGGCCCGGCCGGATTGCCCCAGAGCCTTCCATTTGCCCGTCATCGGGTCCTTGGCGTAGAACCGGCCGCCGGCCGCGATCACTTCCGTGCTCACCGTCAGGCCGCCGAGCTTAGCCTCGATCGTCGCGTCCAGCTGGTCCGGCTTGTTGACGGCACCGCTGATCGTCAGATCGACGGTCATATTGCTGCTCAAGAGGCTGCCTTGGGAGCCGGCCTTGGCTCGCAACTGGTCGACGAGCGATGCCGGCAGAGTCAGGCTCACGGTCGCTTTCGCGTCGAACCGAACCGATTTCAGCTTCGCCATCTCCTTGCCGGTCGCGGCAAGGCTCTGCTGGGGGGTCTCGCTCTTGGACGCGGCCGGGGCGTTCAAACCGGCGCACGCCGCGAGCCATCCGATGGCCAGGACGGCAACCAGGGTTCGCCTCATGTTCCTCAACGAGTATGCACCGCAGAGGCTGGAAATGTGACGCGCGCGCGCCCCTAGGCCTCAACACAGGGCCGGAGAAATTCCCCGGCCCCGTGAAGCTTGCCTGGCTCAGTTCGCCAGTCGGAAGTGGCGTCGCGCTTCGCCCGAGGTATCCGTCGTGACCTGGTTGGCGGGCGCGGATACGCTGGCCGGAATCGACTTAACCGTCGCTGTGCTCACGGAGACAGCCGTGGCGCTCTTCAGGAGGTATCCACCGGCTCCGCCCATGATCAGCGCAGCGAAAAAGACCATGGCTGCTCCAACGATGCCGCCTGACGACCGCTGCAGTCTGAAAGTCGCTTGCATGGAATTCTCCTTTCTGTGCGTTTTGAACAGCCCGACCATACGGCTGATTTCCAGGGCCGCCGATGACAGGCGTCACACATTGCCGGTGCCGTTCGATACCTCCCGGCCGAATCTGGGTAGACTCCAGACGTGAGCACCAAAATCTCGAAAACCGATGCGGAGTGGCGCGCCGAGTTGACGCCAGAGCAATACGACATCCTGAGAGGGAAGGGGACGGAGCGGCCGTTCACCGGCAAGTACGTCCATACCAAGGCCGACGGCACCTACACCTGCGCCGCCTGCGGTGCCGAGCTGTTCAGCTCGAAGACGAAGTTCGAATCCGGTACCGGCTGGCCCAGCTTCTACGAGCCAGTCAACACGGAGAACGTCGAGCTGCACTCGGACAACAGCTTCTTCATGCGCCGGACCGAAGTCCTCTGCAAGCAATGCGGTTCCCACCTGGGGCACGTCTTCGACGACGGGCCGGACCCGACGGGTCAGCGGTACTGCATCAACTCGGCAGCGCTCGACCTGAAGCCTGAGGAGCCCGTCTCCTAGACCGACCGTCGCATCTCGACCCAGGTGACTTCGTGGTAGCCGGGGTGGCAATGCTCGGCGACAACGGTATAACCGAGCGCTGCATAGAAGCGGAGGTTGCCCGGAAGCTGGCGGCGTACTCCAACCCGGACTTCCGAGTACCCGAGGGACGTGGCATAGTCATGGGCCCAGGCCATCAGGGCTCTCCCAATGCCTTGCCGCTGCCTCGCGGGATCGACGGCGACTCGCCGCACATGAAGAGCACCCGCCTCGCGATCGAATCGCAAGCAGCCGACTGCCAGATCATCGAGCAGGGCCACGGCACCGCCTTCACGCTCGAGATCATTGCGAACGGATTCCTCGGATTCCCGCATTGCACCGCTCGGGGGGTCGAGCGAGCCATATTCGCGAAAGGCCATCTGGGTCAGTCTGTGAACGACGGCGGCATCGACCGGCTGGCAGAGACGAATTTCGAGACCTACCAGTTGGTCTCCATGTCGATCAGGCCCTTTTGGCGCGCCGTCCGGTCCGCCCAGCTGAAGACGAGATGGGCCAGGATGAGGGTCGCCGCGGTGGTCACGAGCAGCCGCAGCAGGACATCGCCATCCGAGAGGCTGGGAAACATCCGAATCGCCTGCGAACCGAGGAGGCTCCGCCGGATCGATTCCATCCAGTAGACCAGCGGGGAGAGGGACGCGATCGTTGCGAGGATGCCGGGAAGGACGCTGATCGGGAAGATCGCCCCCGAGATCACGTAGAGGACTCCGGAGCCGAGCTCGCCGTAGCCGTGCGCATCGCGCGCCTGAAGCAGCAAGACGCCAAAGGCCATGGCCAGTCCGATCACGGCCAGCAGCGCGAGCGAGGACGCAGCCAGCAGCAGTGGATAGTTGATGTGCAGAGGGTTGATCGGCAGGCCGAGCGCGATGGTGGCCACGATCAGGACGATCAGGGCGGACGCGACCGCACTGGCGAGTTGGGCCAGACCGCGGCCGAGCAGGTAGACGTAGAAATGCGCCGGGCTGGTGTAGACGTATTTCAGCATCTTGTACTCGCCGCGGTCTTCGGCGATGCCGTTGCTCAGGCCGGCGAAGCCGTACTGGACGAAGGACCAGAACGCTACGCCGCTGACGAGAAAGGCGAGGTAGGCAGCCGTGTTGGCACCGCCGCCGCTGATGACGCGGTACATCACGACGAGGATGAATGCGGCCGACAGGGGGCGAAGCACGGAATAGAGCACGAAGACCAGCGGTTGAGTCCAATTACTGGAGATCTGCCAGCCGAGTCGAGTCGCGGCCTTGAAACCCCGCCACTGGCGGATGGCGGTGCTCATGTGGATCGGAGAATGAGCCGGGCGTCCTGACGGGCCTGGCGCTCGAGGTAGCGAAGGCTGATCTGCGACAGCGCAGCATAGGCGATGATCTGCGCCACCACAGCGAGGACCTCGACCGACAACGGAATGAACTGCGGCGTTCCCGGCAGAATGAGCTGGCGAATCGCGTCGAGCCCGAGGGTCAGCGGAATCAGCGACCCAACGCCGCCGACGACCGCGCCGAGGCTGCGGACGGGAAAATAGAAACCGCTGAGGAAGTAGATCGGCTCTTGCATCGCATCGGCCAGCTGCCAGGCTTCGCGCTGATAGAAGAGGAAGAGACTCGCGAGCAGCATTCCGAGGCAGTAGAGGGCACTGATGGTGAGGACGAAAACGCCGAGGGCGGGTAGGAGACCGGACAACGAGTAGCTGACGCCAAAGAGGACCGACGCCACCAGCAGGATGGTCGCGGCCCTCGTGAGGCTGACGTAGGCGCCTCCGAGAGCCATCCCAAGGAGAATGGCCGCCAGACTGGTCGGCGCCATGGCGAATAGTTCGAGGTTACCCGCCCCCCGATCCCAAAAGAATTGGGTCGCCATCGCCCAGATGACGTTCTGCCAGAAGGCGAGCAAAACGCCGCCCAACACCACGAATCCGAGAAAGCGGGCGGGTGCGTGAAGAGCGCGATAGACGTAGATCATGGCGATCGTGCCAACGAGGGGCAGGAGCGTCTCGGTGATGAGCCAAGCACGGTTTCGATAGGCGGCGACGAAACGCGGATAAGCGCGGGCCACGATTGTCTTGAGGAAGATTCGCATTGCCGATGGATGGCTCACGCCTGCTCCTCCTCGGCCATGCCACGGCCGACCAGCTTGACGAATGCATCCTCGAGCGTGGGCTCGCGCTTCTGCACTCCGCGGATCTGGCGGCCGGATCCCTCGACCACCCGCATCACGCCCCCCAGCGCGGCATCGTTCGAGAGCTGAAGACTGAACCGGTCGAGGCCGTCCTGCTCGGTGACGCTCGCCGCGGCTACGCCTTCGACCGCGCGCAAAGCGTCGAGCAGGCGGCCGCCCGGGCTGAGCTGGAGGTCGACGATCGCATTCTGCTGGACCCGCTGCTTCAACTCCGCCGGCGTTCCCTCGGCGACGATGCGGCCGCGGTTGACGATCGCCACGCGGTCGCAGAGCTCGTCGGCCTCCATCATGTAGTGGGTCGTGAGGATGACCGTGCGTGTGGGATCCTCAGCCATCCAGCGGCGGACCTCGTCGCGCACGTCGCGGGCGGCGCCGACGTCCAGCGCCACGGTCGGCTCATCGAGAAACAGGATGCGCGGATTCGTGATCAGGCCCCGGATCAGGTTCATCTTCTGGCGCATGCCGCTCGAAAGTGCCGAGACCCGCCGATCGGCCGCCTCGCTGAGTCCCAGCCGCTCGAGGAGCTCACCGATCCTCCGCTTCGACGGCGCGCTGGGCATGCCGTAAAACTGGGAGAACATCCATAGCTGCTCCTTGACCTTGAGCATGCCGAAGCCGACGTTCTCGCCACCGGAAACCATCGCGATCCGGTGCCGCAGCTCGCGGAACTGGTGTACGACATCGAGCCCATCGACGCGGGCTTCTCCGGACGACGGGAGGAGCAGCGTGACAAGGATCTTGATCATGGTGGTCTTACCGGCGCCGTTCGGGCCGAGCACACCGTAGCGCTGGCCACGAGCAACTCGCAGATCGACGCCATCGAGCGCGACGACTTCCTGGTTGCGCGACCGGTAAACGCGCCGAAGCGCACGCGTTTCGACAGCGATATCCACGGGCTGAGGATTCTAGCGCGAGCGGTCGGTCAGGCGGCCTTGACGGCGGCAACCAGCTTCATCAGCGAGTCCTTGGCGTCGCCGAAGAGCATGACCGTCTTGGGATCGTAGAGGAGCTCGTTGTCGATGCCGGCGAAGCCGGGTCGCATGCTGCGCTTCATGAAGACGATGTTTTTCGCCTCGTCGGCATTGAGAATCGGCATGCCATAGATCGGGCTGCCCGGCGAGTTATGAGCCGCCGGGTTGACGACGTCGTTGGCCCCTACGACGAGCGCGACGTCCGCGGACTTGAACTCGTCGTTGATCTGGTCCATCTCCTTGAGCTGGTCGTAGGGCACGTTCGCTTCGGCCAGCAACACGTTCATATGGCCGGGCATCCGGCCGGCGACGGGGTGGATCGCGTACTCGACCTCGACGCCGCGCTTCTCTAGCTCATCGGCGAGTTCCTTGACCGCGTGCTGGCCCTGGGCTACCGCCAGCCCGTAACCGGGAACGACGATGACCTTCCGCGAATAGGCGAGCAACGTGGCAATGTCCTCCGGCGTCCCGGACCGGACTGATTTGCCCTCGGCGCCGGCCACGCCGGCCGGTCCGGCCGTGACGGTGCCAAAGGCGCCGAAGAGGACGTTGCCCAGTGAGCGGCCCATGGCATCGCTCATCAGCCTGGTGAGCAGCGTGCCTGAGGCGCCCACCAGCGTACCGGCCACGATCAGCGCGAAGTTGCCGAGGACGAACCCACTCGCGGCCACCGCGAGGCCGGTAAACGCGTTGAGGAGCGAGATCACGACCGGCATATCCGCTCCGCCGATCGGCAGCACGAACGCGACGCCAAGAACCAGGCCGAGGATCAGCAGCGGCACGAAGATGAGCGGCGTCGAGGCGACGGCGATCAAGTACACAGCCAGCGCGACGATCGCCAGCGCCAGTGCGCCGTTGACGATCTGCTGGCCCGGATACGTGATGGGCGTGCCCGTTAGCAGCGCTTGAAGCTTCGCGAAGGCGACCAGGCTGCCCGCGAAAGACACGGAGCCGATCACGATGCTGAAGACGCTGGGAAACGCGACCGCGAATGGCGGATGCGATCCCTGCAGCAGGAGCTCGGAAACGGCCACGACGGCTGCGGCCCCACCGCCCACGCCGTTGAAGAGCGCCACCATCTGCGGGATGGCGGTCATCTTCACGCGGCGGGCCCCGAAGGCCCCGATGGGGATCCCGATCAACAGGCCGATCAGCGTGATCGCGATGCCGGCCCCGGTGAAATGCAGCAGCGGGATCGTCGCCAGCAGCGCGATCGCCATGCCGACTGCCGCGATCTGGTTGCCGCGGCGGGCGCTCTTCGGCGAGCTCAACTGGATCAGGCCGAGGATGAAGAGGACAGCGGCGAGGAGATAGGCGAGCGCGACGGCGACCGTCATCCGGTGGTCTTCTCGGGCGGCGTTTTCTCTGCTGGTTTGGCCGTTGGACGGCCCTTGAACATCTCGAGCATCCGGTCGGTCACGACGAACCCACCGACGACGTTGATCGTGGCGAGGATCACCGCGACCAGGCCGAGCGCGATCTCCAGCGGGTCGCGCGCGGTGGCGGCGATCAGGATGGCTCCGACCAGGATGATGCCGTGAATCGCGTTCGTGCCCGACATGAGCGGTGTATGGAGGATCGTCGGCACCTTGGAGATGACCTCGAAGCCGATGAAGATCGCGAGCACAAACACGGTGAACTCATTGAGGAGGTTCTCGTTCATTTCGTCGCGGCCTCCACCAGCTCCTTGGCGCGCGGGTTCACCACCTCGCCGTTGTACGTGACGCAGGCCCCCTTGACGATCTCGTCGTTGAAGTCCAGCTTCAGGGCGCCGTCCTTGACCAGCAGTAGTAGCAGGGTCGAGACATTCTTGCTGTACAGCTGGCTGGCGTGGACCGGCATGGTGCTCGGCAGGTTACGGGTCCCGTCGATCGTGACGTCGCCCACCTGGATGATCTCGCCGGCGCGGGTCAGTTCGACGTTGCCGCCGGTCTCAGCGGCCAGATCGACGATCACCGAGCCGGCACGCATCCGGCGGACCATGTCCGCGGTGACGAGGATGGGGGCCTTGCGGCCGGGGATGGCGGCGGTCGTGATCACGACGTCGGAGGCGGCGACCCGGTCACCGAGCAACTCGCGCTGCCGCCGGAGGAAGTCCTCGGACTGCTCGCGGGCGTAGCCGCCCGTCCCCTCCTGGGCCTCGAGCGGCAGTTCGAGGAAAGTGGCGCCCAGGCTTTTGACCTCGTCCTTGACTGCCGGCCTGACGTCGTAGGCTTCCACCACCGCCCCCAGGCGGCGGGCGGTGGCGATCGCCTGCAACCCGGCAACGCCGGCTCCCATCACCAGCACCCGGGCGGGAGCCACCGTGCCGGCGGCGGTCATCAGCAGAGGGAAGAACTTCGGTAGACGGTTGGCGGCGATCAGGACGGCCTTGTAGCCGGCGATGCCGGCCTGCGAGGAGAGCGCGTCCATACTCTGCGCCCGGCTGATGCGCGGCACCAGGTCGAGGCTGAAGGCGCTGACCTTCCGTTTCGCCAGCGCGGCGATCGCGTCGGCGTTGCTGGTTGGCTGTAAGAAGCTGATCAGCACGCTCCCTTCGCGCAGCCGGCCAACTTCGTCGAGGGTTGGTGGCTGCACTTTAAGGACCGCGTCGCCCCCGAAGGCCGTCGGCGCGTCGGTCACGTTGGCGCCGGCGTCGATGTAGGCGGCGTCGCTGAAGAACGCCGACGCTCCAGCGCCGGTCTCGACCGCGACCTGGATGTTGCTCTTCACCAGGCCGCGCGCGGTTTCCGGCACGATTGCGACGCGCCGCTCACCGGCAAGGGTCTCCTTCGGAACGCCGACCTTCATCAGGTGGGCGATCCCTCGAGCAAGGCCTTTGCCCCTGGGACCTGGCGCGCGAACTCCGCGAGATCGAAATACACCCGCTCGCCGGTGAAGCGTCCGTCCCTCACCGGGAAGAAGATGACAACGCGATAGCGGAGGTCTTGTCCGCTCGGCTCCACGCCAAAGAGCGGGCCCTCCATCCGCCCGAACACCTCGGACTCTTCAACGATGCAATCGTCGGCGTCGACGCGGTTGAGCAGCGTCAGCTTCACGTTCGGGATCCCGCGCCAGAGGCCGCGGTAGAACTCCCGAACCTCGTCTTTGCCACGCCAGCGAAGCCCCAGGGGCACCACCGCGTACTCGCAGTCTTCATGCAAGGTCGCCACCAGCCGCTCGAGCTCGCGACGATTTTCGGCGCGCGCGTGCTCGATCCAGAGTTGATAGTTGGCTTGCGCCAGCGGACTCTGCGCCCGGGTTTCAAAGGGGCTGCTCTGCAGTCCGGCTTGCGCCACATAAGTAAGGATATCAACGGGCCGCTGCTACGATGGACCTGTTTTGGCTCCGCATCGCGTGACCTTGATCCCGGGTGATGGGGTCGGTCCGGAAGTCAGTGATGCCACCCGGCGGGTGCTGGAAGCGACCGGGGTGCAGTTCGAGTGGGACGTGCAGAACGCCGGCCTGGGTGTGATGGAGAAGTACGGCACGCCCATGCCGGAGCACGTGCTTGAGTCGATCCGGCGCAACAAGGTCGCGATCAAGGGGCCGCTGACGACGCCGATCGGGAAAGGCATCCGGTCGGTGAACGTCGCGCTGCGCAAGGAGCTCGACCTCTACGCGCTCGTCCGCCCCTGCAAGAGCTACCCCGGCGTCCGATCCCGCTACGACAACATCGACCTGATCATCGTGCGCGAGAACACCGAGGACATCTATTCCGGGATCGAGTTCCAGGAGGGCAAGCCAGAAACCGAGCAGATGATCAAGGCGATCAGCGCCGCCACCGGGAAGCCGATCCGGCCCGACTCCGGGCTGAGTATCAAGCCGATCTCGGTGACGGCGAGCGCGCGGATCGTCAACTTTGCCTTCAACTACGCTCGCAGCCATGGCCGCCGGAAGGTAACCGCCGTGCACAAGGCCAACATCATGAAGTTCACCGACGGCCTCTTCTTGCAGGTGGCCCAGGAGATCGCCAAAGAGCATCCCGATATTCAATTCAATGACCGCATCGTCGACAACATGTCGATGCAGCTGGTCCAAAACCCGAAGGAATACGACGTCATCGTCATGCCCAACCTCTACGGCGATATCCTTTCCGACCTGGCCGCCGGCCTGGTCGGCGGCCTCGGGCTGGCGCCCGGCGCCAACCTGGGGGATGAGATCGCGCTCTTTGAAGCAACCCACGGAAGCGCCCCGAAGTACGCCGGGACGAACAAGATCAACCCGATGGCGATGATGCTGTCCGGGGTGATGATGCTGCACCATCTGGGCGAGACGTACGCGGCCAACATGCTGGAGGGCGCGATTGCCGAGACCATCCGCGAGGGACGCGCAGTCACCTACGACATGAAGGCGGAGCGTAACGATCCGTCCGCTGTGGGCACCAGCCAGGTGACGGAGGCGATCGTCGCCCGGCTGGAAAAGGCGCGCACCCCCACCACGATTTAGGCCCCCACCCTGCCCTCCCCCGCAAGCGGGGGAGAGACTCGGACGGAATGATTTGGGGCGGGCGCGGGTAGACTTAAAAGCAACATGGCCAGTTATCGCGACATGCTCAAAGCCGTCAAATCACGGATCCGTGAGGTCGACATCCGCCAGCTGGACGCCTCGCGCAACGGCTCCGGCAAACCGGTCGTCATCGATGTCCGCGAGCAGGACGAGGTGGAGCAGGGGATCATTCCCGGCGCCGTCCACGTACCACGCGGCTACCTCGAGTCACGCGTGGAGCAGTACGTGCCCGACCACGAGACGCCGGTCGTCGCCTACTGCGCCAGCGGAAACCGGTCCGCGTTCGCTGCTGAAACGCTCCAGCAGATGGGCTACAAAGACGTCGCCTCGCTCAAGGGCGGCTTCGGCGCCTGGAAGGACGCCGGCCTGAACTTCGTCGTTCCACGCGAGTTGACGCCGGCCCAACAGAAGCGATACAGCCGCCACGTGCTGATCCCCGAGGTGGGGAAGGAGGGACAGCTCAAGCTGCTCGATTCCAAGGTGCTGATCATCGGCGCCGGAGGCCTCGGCTCGCCCGCCGCCTATTACCTGGCCGCCGCCGGCGTGGGCACCATCGGGATCGTCGACTCGGACACCGTGGACGAGAGCAACCTGCAGCGCCAGATCCTGCACAACAGCAAACGGATCGGTCAGCCCAAGGTCGACTCGGCCAAGCAGACGCTCGAGGATCTCAACCCGGACGTCAAGGTGGTCCCCTATCAGCAGCGGCTGACGCGCGACAACGTCATCGAGCTCTTCAAGGACTACGACCTGATCGTCGACGGCAGCGACAACTTCGCGACCCGCTACCTGGTCAACGACGCGAGCGTCCTGTTGAAGAAAACCGTGGTGCACGGCAGCATCTTCCGCTTCGACGGGCAGGTGAGCGTCTTCCAGCCCTTCGTCGGACCCTGCTACCGCTGCGTCTTTCCAGAGCCGCCGCCGCCGGAGCTGGCGCCGAGCTGTGATGAAGCTGGCACCCTCGGGATCCTCCCCGGCATCATCGGGCTGTTCGAAGCCAATGAGGCGGTCAAGATGCTGCTCGGTATCGGCGAGCCGCTGGTCGGCCGGCTGCTCATGATCGATGCGCTGACCGACGAGTTTCGGACGCTGCGGCTGAAGCGGGATCCGAAGTGCCCGGTGTGCGGCGAGGGTGCCCACTTCAAGGATTTCGTCGACTACGAAGTCTCGACGGCGATCCCGACGCCCGCCTGATGCCGGACTCGTCGAACGGCCTCGCTCGCGTGCTGGTCGTGATGGCGCATCCGGATGACGCCGAGTTCGGCGCCGCCGGCACCGTGGCGCGATGGGCGAAGGAGGGCCGGCAGGTGACCTATCTGATCCTGACCGATGGCAACCGCGGCAGCAGCGACCCGGCGATGACGGCGGAGCGTCTCGCCCAGATCCGCCACGCGGAGCAGCGGGCGGCGGCGATGAAGCTGGGCGTCAAGGATGTCTTCTTTCTCGGCTACGACGACGGCTCGCTCCAGCCGACGCTCGATTTGCGCCGGCAGATCACGCGCTGGATCCGCCGCACCAAGCCGGACGTCGTCATGGCGCCCGATCCTACGCGCCGCTGGACCGGCCAGCGCTACATCAACCACCCCGACCATCGCGCCGCCGGCGAGGCAACGCTGGACGCGATCATCCCCGGATCGGACACGCGCCTCGTCTTCCCCGAGTTACTCGATGAGGGGCTCGAACCGCACCAGGTGAAAGAGATCTACCTGACCGGCTCCAACGAGCCCGATGCGTGGGTCGACATCAGTGACACCATCGACCTCAAGATCGAAGCCCTGCGCGAGCACAAGAGCCAGGTCGGCGAGTGGTCGGAGCTCGAGCAGACGATTCGGGGGCGGGCTGCCGAGATGGCGAAGGGCCAGGACTTTTCCGTCGCGGAAGGCTTCAAGTACTTCAAACTGCGGGAGTGAACGAGCGAAAGCCGTTATCCCGCCGAGCGTGGCTTGACCTCGAACGATTCCGCAATGCTCGCGCGTTCGGCCAGGGCGGTTGCATCATCACCGGCGTGCTCGTCGCGGCTTTGATGGCAACAGTACTGATCTCGCGCTAAACCGCTGAGGCTGAGCCACGGGCGTTTTGAAGGCGTAAAGTCGTCCGGTCTACCC
>VBFR01000017.1 GCA_005889345.1 Chloroflexota bacterium | reverse complement strand
GTGCGCGAGACGCACGGCCACGTACGCTTCGAAGCCGGTGCGACCGATGACGGGAGCTGGCAGCCTAGGGTCATGATGCGCCGCATCTTCACTGAAACGAGCTTCCGGGAGCGGGCACTTTCCGCCAGTTGCGCGGCTGGGTTGACCAATAACCTCAATGACGGCATGGCGTGGGGACTATTCCCCCTGTTCTTCGCTCAGCGAGGACTGTCGCTGCTGCAGATCGGCGCGCTTGTCGCTATCTATCCCCTTGTCTGGGCCGCCGGCCAGGTGGGCACGGGCGCGCTCTCCGATCGAATCGGCCGGAAGGGACTGATTGCCTGGGGGCTAGCCGTCCAGGCGACCTCGCTCGCGGTGATCGCCCTCGGCCAGGGCTTCGCCGTCTGGGCCGGGGGAGCGATAGGCCTCGGTATTGGGACCGCGATGGCCTATCCGACGTTGCTCGCCGCGATCGGCGACGTGGCCCATCCGGCGTGGCGAGCTTCGGCTGTCGGTGTGTATCGGCTGTGGCGCGATGCCGGATTCGTCGTGGGCGCGCTGCTCTCGGGCGTCATCGCGGACGTCTTTGGGTTGGTCGCGGCGATCTGGGCAGTGGCCGCCGTCACGGCGGTCGGGGCGGCCATCGTCGCGGTCCGCATGTACGAGACGCACCCTCGAGCCGGCGCACCGGCCAACCGTGCGGAGTCGCTCGGGTGAGACGTACTGCGTCACGATGGGCCCTGCGCGCCGTTGACCTGGCCGCCAAACCGGGCGGGCGTGACGACGACCGTCTCGCGTCTGGATTGTTCCTTCTGGTGACGGCGTCGGGGGCTGCGGCTGGGCTGCTGTGGGGCATCGCGTATGCGCTGCTGGGCCGTCCTCTTTCGGGGGCCGTGCCGGGCGCCTTCGCGCTGGTAGCGGCGCTGGTTGCATTGCGACTGGTGCGGAGCCGCGAACTCGGGCGGCTGCGCGAGTTCATGTTGCTGCTCATCTTGCTGTTGCCGGCGGTGCTGCAAGCGAGCCTCGGTGGCTATGTCAAGGGCAGCGCGGTCATCACGTGGTCATTTTTTGCTCCCCTCAGTGCTCTGGTCTTCTTCGGGCCGCGGGCCGGATGGGCGTGGCTCGTGGGCTTTGTCGCCGTGACGGCCGTCTCCGCCGTGTTTGACGCGCCACTAGCTCGATCCATTCCACCACTGCCCGACGCTGCTCAGACCGCGCTTTTCGTCTTCAACCTCTGCGGCGTGGCCGGTATCGTCACGCTCGTCCTGGCCTACTTCAGGATCCAGCGGGATGAGGCCATGCAACGATCCGAGCGGCTGCTCCTCAACGTACTTCCACCCGAGATCGCCGAGCGGCTCAAACGCCAGGAGTACCCGATCGCTGATCGGTTCGACGACGTCAGCGTGCTGTTCGCCGACATGGTCGGATTCACGGAGCGTTCCGCCGGGGAGGCCCCAGATGTCACGGTCGCCGTTCTCAATGAGTTCCTCGGCGCCTTCGATGAGTTGGCTCAGCACCATGGCCTGCGGCCCATTCGCATCACGGGCGATTCCTATCTGGTGGTGGGTGGGCTGCCGGTGCCCCGGCTGGACCACGCGGAGGCCGTTGCCAACATGGCCCTCGACATGCTGGAGAGGGTCAACGGGTTGAATCAGCAGCACGAATGGGCCGTCGCATTTCGCATCGGAGTCAGTAGCGGCCCGGCGATGGCAGCCGTCGTGGGCCGTCACCGATTCACCTACGACGTCTGGAGCGATACCGTCAACACCGCGAGCCGCATGGAGTCGAGCGGTGCACCTGGGCGGATTCAGGTGACGGAGGAAACCTACCGTCGCTTATCGCTGACCCACCGGTTCGAGTGCCGGGGTCAGATCGACATCAAAGGTAAGGGACCGATGACAACCTACTTCTTGGTTGGTCGGCTGTGATTACAGGAGGGCGGAAGCGTGTGCCACCGGGTATGGTCGCGAGGTATGGGGCCTATGGATAAGCGATCGCTTGACCCCGAAACCGAGCGCGTCCGCCGCATCTGGGAAAAGGGGCTGAACAGCTACTTTCCCATCTTTACCCTGCCCTCTCTGGAGGCTCTCAGCGCGCCGGTCCAACCATCGTCGACCATTTCTGTCCTCGGCGCACCTCTGATCTACGTCCCGTTTCCGCTGGACGCCGCCCTCATTGACGCTCGCCTAAAGGCTGTGCTCTGAAAATTGTCGGGATCAAGCCTTGCGTTCGAGATCCGAGCGAATGCGTTCGTAATCGTCGCGGCCGATCTCACCTCGGGCATAGCGACGCTGCAAGATGACCAGCGGGTCTTCGGCCGGGCTCGCTGGCACGCTCGATCGGCTGCGCTCGCTACTGGTCAGTCGAGTCACCGCCCAAACCGCGAGCAGAATGATTCCGGCAAAGATCAGCAGGCCTAAGACCATCATCAGCAGTCCGAGCCACATCATGCCGCCGTCCGTCATGTGCATACTCCTCAGCTTAGCCAGCGGCGACTGCACGGCGATTCCCGCAACGGCAGCCCGACCGCGACCGCAAGGAGCAGGAGCATCCCGGGCTGAACCACGCTCAGACCTTCTTTAACGCGGCAATGACGTCGTCGACCGGGACGTGCATGGTATCCGGTGCAAGCTGTCGCCAGCGCACGTGGCCGCCAGAATCGATGACGAAGATCGAGTGACTGTCAACCGGTCCCATGTCCATCCCGCCCGGGAGGCGGAAAACGCCGAAGGCGGAGCCGAGCCGGTGGTCTCGGTCTTCGACGAGCGGAAATCCGAGGCTCAGCTGCTCGGTCAGCGACGTCGATTCGGTCAGGCCATCCACGCTGACACCGACGACCCGACCGTTAAGTGCTTGGATCTGGGGCAACTGATCCTGCAGCTCCACGAGCTGCTTTTGGCACGCCCCTCAACCGGCCCCTTCATAGAAGTAAACGACCACTTTCTTTCCAGCGAACTGCCCCAAGGAGAGCGCCTGCCCGGTCGTCGACGGCTGGGCGACAGCGGGGACTACCGCGCCGTCGGCGATGACGCCCGTCGCAGTTGTCGATGCCGGGGACATCCTCTGAATCCAAATAAAGGCCCCGATGACGATCAGGCCGAATACCACGCCAGCCACCAAGAGCCGGGCAGGCGCGGCACGCCGCGATGTGGGCGCCGAACTATTTTGCGGCATCAGAAAAACGTCTACTCGCCGTCCTCCATTCCAGTCCCAACCGCGCACGGCCGGCCTTGAGCCACTAAGGCACCATAGTAAAGAAAGCGCCGTAGCCTCATGGAAATCCAATGAACCAGTCGCTGCCCGACAAACCGAAAATGTCAGCCCGCCCTTGGACCTTCCGATCCAGGCTATCGATCAGCGCCGCGGGCAGCGTGTTCATCGGGCTGCTGGCCCTGGCATGGACCTCGGCGATGCTCTACCTCGTCGTGCGGACGCGACTCCCGGTAGCGATCAACCTGGCAATCGTCGACACCGTACATATTTATGTTGGGGTCGCCTCCATGGCCTTCTTCGCAGCCCTTGTGGCGACGGGCCGGCTTCCGTGCATTGATGCGCCCGGGAAGCCCCCGTGGATCGGTGGCAGTTTGCTTATCCTCTATCTCGCCCTTTACGCAACAGGAGCGATCCTGCTCGTGCCGCTCGGTGCCGGGATCAGCCGGTCCGTCGTCACGGTCCATTCGCTTGCCGCGGTCTGGTCAGTACCTCCAAGCGCGGTCTACTACTGGAGAGCCCGGCCGAATCTCCACGGGCTCGTTGGTGGATCGGTGCAATGGGTGCGGTCGAGGTACTGGCTGGGGCTTGTCATCGTCCTGCTTCCAGCCGTGCCGCTGACCGCCATGCCCCGAGCAATGAGCCCTCTGGCTCAAGCGGGCGCGGGTGGGGTTTGGACGCCGAGTTCGCTGCGGGGCATCTCTCTGGATCGCATGGCTGTCAGCCCTCAGGGCGGCTGGCTCCTCGCCGGTGGCGACGGACTGTTCCTCGGCCAGGCTGGACAAGGGTGGCGCCGGCTGGACTTTCCTGCGGAGCTAATCCTCGGCCTGGCCGCGTCGGCGGGGCCAACCGAAGCGTACGTAGGCACCGAGGCAGGCCTGTATGCTGCCCGACGTGTTGGCGGCCCATACCAGAAGCTGCCCTTACCCGGCCGTGAGGTCCACGGAATTGCCGTCGAACCAGGCCAGCCCAGTACCATCTGGGCCAGTTCGCGCCAAGGCATCTGGCGATCCGACGACAGCGGCGCGCACTGGGTGAATGCCTCACAGGGTCTGCGCGCTCCGGAGGCAAGCTGGGCGCTCAGCTATTTCCAACGTGGTCTCTACGGCAGCGACGCTCTGGGCGTCTATCGTTGGACCGGCGCCAAGTGGGAGTCCGGTTCCCAACAGAAGTGGGTGGTGTCGCTGGACCCGTCAGCCGATGGTCGAAGGCTGTTCGCTTCTTCGATGGGCGACGGAATTCAGGTGTTCGATGGAAAGAGGTGGCACCCAGCGGATGACGGGCTCGCCAGCCACGGTGGTGGCGCGATCCATGTGGTGAGCGTAACGGCAGGAAACGAGCGTGCGATCGCGGCGACCATGCTGGACGGTGTCGCCATTCGCACCGACGCGCAGTTCTGGAGCGGGCTGGGATCTGGGCTATCGCGTGGGGCGGTCTGGCGCGTGCTGGACGATCACGGCATGCTTCTGGCTGCGACGGATGACGGGCTCTTCAGCTACACGTTGACTGGAAGGTCGCCAGCTGGTACGTGGTGGGTGCTTCTTGCGGGCGTCCTCGTCGCTGGCACGGTCGCGAGCCTCAGTCAGCTGCGGTTTGCGGACGAGGCTTCCTAAGTAGGCCGGCATATGCGAGCGCGACCGCCACGAGCTCGGCGACCACAGTGCTAACACCGGCAAGGTCCAGGCTTTCCCGCGGGCTGAACTCGAACTCAAAGCCGCTACCCGTGGGGAGTGGGATCCCTACTAGGACGTGGCCCAGATATAGAAGGACGAGGGAGACGTCGAGGACAATCGCGGCGCGGTAGACCGGCTTGGATGGTTGCACCGCTACAAGGGTTGCAAGGGCGAGCTGGCCCACACCCGCGGCAAGGAACCCTGCGGCTAGAAAGGAGGACTCTGAGGCGTGGTCTCCAATTAGCAGGACATGGAGAGAAGCGGCCACGAGGAGAGCGAGGGACAGCGGTGGGTTCACGGCCAGGGCTAGTAGGGTGCCGTCAACTTCAGCTACCGGCGAACTGAGATCCAAGTCATGAGTCTGGTGGTATTTTGGTGGTACGCGTCAGGCTAGCTTGGACCAGATGTCGGGAACGACCCAGATCGCCACGCGCTTTTCCCAGCGTGCCATTGAGCCGGCCTGATCTCGACTTCTTTTGCCCTTCGATCCTCGTCGTCTCGTCACTCACCCACTTCGTTCATGCACGCCTCCTTAGTTTCGATCGCCGCCCGATTGCATCGTGCGGCCACGGCTGCGCGGATGGCTAGGACTCGTCTACCGTGGGCGCCGCCGCATACTCGTCGTCGCTGACGTGGACGCCCCAGGTCGCGCTGTTGCCTTTGTCGTCGACTTCGACCATCGAAAGGTGCGTCATGAACCGATTCGGAGCGGCGCCGTGCCAATGATCCTCGCCAGGCTCGAAGAACACCCGGTCGCTCGGGCGGATGACCTCAATTGGCGCACCACGTCGCTGGACGAGCCCGATTCCCTCGGTGACGTAGATCGTCTGTCCGTTCGGATGTGTGTGCCACGCTGTGCGTGCTGTGGGGGTGAAATGGACGCTGCTTGCGTTCAGCCGCGAGACACGTGAAGGCGAGGCGATGGCGTCGATGTAGGCGGCTCCGGTGAACCATTCACTTGGGCCCTCGGTCGTTCTGATGTTGTTCCTCGTGACCTTCATGGTTTCTTCTCCTGGACGCGCTGCTTACATCGTGTATCCCGGTTTCTTGTATAGCTTGTCCGAGTTGTCCAGGATTTTGGGTTTATAGACTTTCTCGGCCCAACTCTTTGACGACACTTCTTCGATGGCTACTGAAACTGACTCTTCTCCATAATTCAAGATGTTCATTTGCAGCGTTTGCCGGCTCACGTCCCCCTCCCGCGCCACCTCCGTCACCGTCCGCCCGCCGCTGAGGACCGCAATGACTGCCTTGTATCGCTGCTGTCCCACGCTCAACTCCTTCATGCGCGGGAGTGTCAAGCATCAGCCGAAACCGCTGTAAGGCATCAGCCGAAACTGTGTAAAGCATCAGCCGAATACGTTTTGTCGTGTATCAGCCGAATTCGCACAGGAGTTTGGAGCCGACGGCCGGATTCGGACCGGCGACCCGCTGTTTACAAAACAGCTGCTCTGCCAGCTGAGCTACGTCGGCGTGCGCACCGATTATATGAGCGGCTTGCCTCCGTAGAGGAAGGGGGTGTTTGCTTACGAGGTGGCGACGGTCGTATGCGCCGGCTCCAGGGGGTTGACCGTCACCTGGTTGACGGGGACGTTGTCGCTCAGAAACGTAGTGACGAACGTATTCCGGCTCGGGTCCCACCACGTGATCAGATAGTTCGGAGCCGGCGGCACCCCTCCGGGAATCGAAAAATTGCCTTTCGCGTCCGTGGTGGTCTGATAGATGTGTCCGCCCTGATCGTCGTAGGTGTGCGCCCTGACGATCCGCCAGTGGCTGGCGATGCGCACCAGACGGTTGGCGACCGGCGTCGGGTTCGAATCGCTCATGATCAACAGACCGGTCAGCGGCTGGTTCGCTGCGAGCGCGGCGTTGGCCTGTGTCGCCCAGCTGGTCTTGGCATAGTTCTGGACAACCTCGGTCATTGCATCGCGCGCCTGCTGATAGCGCATCTGCCCCACGAAGGCGACCCCGGCGTTGTAGAGCGTCTGCGGCAGGGACGAAGCCTGTGCCGTTTTGGCTTCCGAGCTGTCGGGGAATTCCTTGACGAGCTTCTCGTACCACATCAGCGCGTTGGGGTAATCGATCGGCTGCTGCTGCAGGTACCACTTGGCGAAGCTGGCATAGGCCGCCGCCAGGCCAGCGTTCGTCGAGGCTGTCAGGTTTCCGGTTGGATCTACGGCAGCTACCTGGCGGTATTTGTCGATTCCCGCCTGAAACTGTGTATCCGCCACCAGCGACTGCGCCCAGGCATAGAAGAGATCGGCGAGCGCGCCGTTACCGCGCACCGCCCAGTCCGCGATGCCGCTCCTGATCGCCGCCCGCAGCTGCGTCTCGCTGTCGGCAAATTTCTTCTGTTCTGTGAGCTGAACGCCCCAGCGGTAGTGCGTCTCGGCAGTGCCCGTCTTCGCCCGGTCGGCCAGCTCGCCAAGCAAGAGGCGTGAGACCGGATTTCCCGCCACCGTTTGCGCCGTCCCGTACTGGCTCAGCGCCTGGCTGTAGGCGTCGCGCGCCTCCGAGGTCTGGGCCTGGGAGAGCTGGTTTTCGGCGAACGCGTAGGTGGCGCCGGGGATGGCGATGAGCAGCAGGACGATGCCCCCAGGTACGACGAGAAGGCGGGTTCGGCGCGCTCGCGGGGCAGGCTGGTCTGGACCGGCCGGCGCGTAGGGGGCTGCCTGGCTCATGTCGACTGGGTCGAATAACGAGTTGACCTTTACTAGCCTGCGCCGGTAGACTGAAACACCCAGATTGTTGAGTTTGTGAATCCAGTGAGTCAACTTTAAGGAGAGGCACCAATGGCGAAGTCCGCGACGGAGCTCAAGGAGACCGATTACGTGCATCCCGAGGTGCTGGTCGACACGGCGTGGGTGGCCGAGCACGGGGGCGATCCGAAGGTGAAGCTCGTCGAGGTCGATGTCGACACCTCGGCCTATGACAGCGGCCACGTCAAGGGCGCCATCGGGCTCGACTGGCGCAAGGACCTGCAGGCCCGGCCGATCCGAGATCTGCTCGCCAGGGAGGACCTCGAGAAGCTGCTCTCGTCGAAGGGGATCAGCACCGAGGACACGGTTGTCGCCTACGGCGACAACAACAACTGGTTTGCCGCCTGGTTCGTCTGGAATCTCAAGTACTACGGCCACAGGGACGCCCGGCTGATGAACGGCGGCAGGAAGAAGTGGCAGGACGAGGGCCGCGAGCTCGTCACCGATGCGCCGACCATCAAGCCGGCCAGCTACAAGGCGGGCCAGCCGAACAAGGCGATCAGAGCGCTGCGCGAAGAGGTGGTTCGTGACCTCGGGAAGACCGGTGTGGTCCTGGTCGACGTCCGCTCCCCCAAGGAATACAGCGGCGAGTTGCTGGCTCCGGAGAACCTTCCCCAGGAGGGCGCCCAGCGAGGCGGGCACATCCCGGGCGCGGCCAATATCCCGTGGGCGCAAGCAGTGCGCGAGGACGGGACGTTCAAGCCGGCCTCCGAACTGAAGGACCTGTACGAGGCCAAGGGCGTGACGCCGGATAAGGCCGTCATCGCTTATTGCCGGATCGGAGAACGCTCCTCCCACACGTGGTTCGTCCTCAACTATTTGCTCGGCTACCCCAACGTCCGGAACTACGACGGCTCCTGTACCGAGTGGGGGAGCCTGATCGGCGCACCAATCGAGCGCTAGGTCCGAGGGCCCCCACCCTGACCCTCCCCCGCCAGCGGGGGAGGGAAGGCGCACAAGTGACGGCCGGATGACGGTCGTGACTTTTTGCCGCGTGACGTGACCTCCAGACCGGCGTAACGTTATGGCAATCGGCGAGAGCGTGGAGGCCGGCGGCCTTAGGAGGGGCGTCGTCCTGGACGCTGCCTGACGAAAGAGGGGTGCGGTGCGGTGAGGGGCTTGCGGCGCTTGGTCTTCGTCGTCGTGGTGGGCGGGCTGTTGGCCGCCATCCCACTCTCTGCCGTCGCGAGCGAAAACCTCCTCGCCAGCAGCGTTCGGCGGGCGGAGGTTGCATTCAACCAGACGCTGGCAGACGCTGTCCGCGGAGGATTGGATTCCGGGGCCGCCGACACCCTGACCTGGCGCTACGTCCAGGTCCAGGCCATCAAGACTTCGTCGTGGTGGCAGCTCCCGCTGACGGAACACCGCAAGCTCGATGCCCTGGGTCGTCTCGATAGCGATCTGCGCGCGGCGTACCAGAAACAAATCGATGAGAGCCGAGACGCGCTGGATCGCCAACTTCATCGCTGGAACACGATGCTGGCCGAGGCGCAAACGGCGGGTGTGTCATTGGATGGTCTCGATGAGGAGGCCGCGCGCTTCGCGCAAGCCGGTCCGGCGGTGGCGACACCGAATCAGCTGCTCGCGCTCGCTTCCGTCGTGGGTCAGCAATATGCCGTCCTCAACGGCAAGCTGGCAGCCTATCGAACCGCCCTTGCCCAGGTGGACGCCGCGATGCAAACCGCCAACGGCCTTCTGGCGACCGCCGGGCAGTATTCGCAACTCAGCCTCTCGGCCTTTAAAGACCAGCTCACCATCGCGAGCACGGCGCTCGCGGCGGTTCGTAGCGCTGACGGTATCCCGCCGATCCTGGCGCAGGTCCAGCAGGCGGCCGTCGGCGTTCAGGGCCTGCTCGATGCTCGCTCGGCCGCCTTCAATCAGCTGGCCGATACGCGCTCGACGCTGGCCTCCGCACAGTCGATCGGCGCCGCGCTCGGCAATCACCCGGGGACGATCAACGTCCTCGCCGGGCAGCTTTCCGGAGCCGCCGATCAGGCTACCTTCCAGTCCATCACCGCGCAGCTCTACCAGGAGAAGCAGTCCCTGGCGAGCGCCATTTACCTCAAGGAGACCGTACCGGTCGCGTACAACGCCGGGGTCGGCAAGGTGATCGTCATCTCGCTTTCGCGCCAGGTGCTCACCGCCTACCAGGACGGTAACGCGATCCTGACGACCTTGGTCGCGACCGGCCGCCCGCAGCTGCCGACGCCGCCCGGTGTCTACCACATCTTTGCCCGCTACTCGCCCTACAAGTTCATCTCGCCCTGGCCTTATGGCAGTCCGTGGTGGTATCCGAGTGCATGGACCTCGTTTGCCATGGAGTTCATCGGAGGCGGGTACTTCATTCACGACGCCCCCTGGCGCTCCTGGTACGGCCCCGGCGCCAACCTCTACAACGGCACCCACGGTTGCGTGAATGTGCCTTACAGTCCGATGGCCACGCTCTGGAACTGGGCTCCGAACGGCACCACGGTGGTCGTCCAGTACTAGCGCGCGATACCTTACTTATATAAGGGGTTTAGGCGAAGACGTCATTGACGATTTCGCCGAACTCTGCTATATTTGGAACTCGCCTAGCAATTGCTAGGTCTTTTTTGTGTCTGGAGCCTTTATCCCCCTGGAG
>VBFR01000214.1 GCA_005889345.1 Chloroflexota bacterium | reverse complement strand
CAGGCCCTCCGCCGGCTCCGCGGCAAATGTCTGCAGATAGCCCTCCAGCGCGCGCAGGGGATCGCTTCCCTCGAGGTCGCGCCGACCGCTGGCATCCTGAACCGTGGCGCGACCGCCGGCAATCGAGACGATGGCCATGGGATCCGCCGCCACGAAGGAATAGCGGCCGAGCTGTTCCCCGCGTTCGACGCTCTCCAGCAGATAGGCTGGACCATCGGCCGCCAGCGCCGCGTAGGCCGTGACCGGCGTGAGCGCGTCGGAGAGCATGTCGCGGAAGATCGGGACCATCGGCGCCCGCCGGGCCCGCTCCTTGACCTGGTCGAGCGTGAGCGAGACGGTCACCTGGCCCTCGCCGTCATGACGCAGCACGATACGGTTTCTCGGGCCCGAGGGGCACGACGATCGCCGGCGAACCATCCGCTAGGGTTGCGAGCAGCGAGCCGGCCGACGCGGGCGCGTCGTTCGCCGCACGGATCAGGTCGGCGAGCACCGCGCTGGCGGCGGCGTCCGGGCCGGCTCCTGGCCCTTCGAAAAGCAGCGACCCGGCGTATTCGGCATCGAGCGCGACGGCATTCATCGCGCCGTGGACACGCGCCATCGGCGCCTCAGCCGGAACCAGTCGCGGGCGGACGTCGGCCGCGATGGTGCCATCGTCACCCGTCGCGGCCGCGATCAGCTTGATGACGCATCCGCCGCGACGGGCGGCTTCGACCTGTGCCGGCTCGACGTTGCGAATCCCCACGCGCTCGATCTGCGAGGGGTCGATGCGCCTTTTAAAGGCCAGCATCGCGAGGATGGCCAGCTTGGCAGCCGGGTCGTGGGCGTCGACGTCCGCGCTCGGATCCGCCTCGGCCAGGCCGCGGCGCTGGGCATCAGCCAACGCGTCGGCGTAGCTCGCGCCCTCCCCCATAGCGGCCAGCATCGAGTTGGTCGTGCCGTTGAGGATGCCCATGATCGAGCCGATTCGGTCCGCGCCGAGCGTCTCCGCGAGCGTTTCAACGATCGGGATCGCGCTGGCGACCGAAGCCTCGAAGCGAAGCGGACCGAGCCGGGCCAGTTCGGGCCCGTCCGCGGCGATCAGCTGCTTGTTGGCGGTGATTACCTGCCTCCCCGCCCGGAGCGCCATAGATATATAGGTGTGGGCCGGTTCGAGGCCGCCCATCACCTCGACGATGGCATCGAGATGCGGCCGCGCCAGCAATTTGGCCGCGGGAAGTAACGGCGCCGGCGCCCGACGGCCCTCCGGGTGCGCCACGGCGATGCCTTCCAGAGCGATCGGCCGGCCGGCGGCCGTCGTGATACGGTCGGCGTCCTCGACCAGGCGCCTGGCGAGTGCCCCGCCCACGTTGCCGAGGCCGAGCAATGCAACCCGATACGGGGCACGCATTGGGGAACGCTACCATCACCGCCATGACCGCCGGCATCATCGAACGCTATGCGGCATATCTTCCGGTGACACCCGCGACCCCTCGTATCACCCTTGGCGAGGGGTCCACGCCGCTGGTGCGGTCGTCGAGGATCGGTCCGGCGATCGGGCTCGACCAGCTCTACTTCAAGTACGAAGGCCTGAACCCAAGCGGGTCGTTCAAAGACCGCGGCATGGCGCTCGCCACGGCCCGGGCGATCGAGGCAGGTGCCCAGACGCTGCTCTGCGCATCGACCGGGAACACGAGCGCCTCGGCATCGGCCTATGCCGCTCGCTGCGGTCTTCGGGCCGTCGTCGTCGTCCCCGCCGGCGGTGTCGCGGCGGGGAAGCTGGCGCAGGCACTCGCGTACGGCGCGACCATCGTCAGCGTCAAGGGATCGTTCGATCGCGCACTGACCCTGGTGCGCCGCCTGGCGGATGAGCCGGGCGTCGCGCTCGTGAACTCGGTCAACCCGTTTCGCATCGAGGGCCAGAAGACGGCTGCCTTCGAAGTCGTCGAACAGCTCGGCCGCGCACCGGCGAAGCTATTCATTCCCGTTGGCAACGCCGGCAACATCACCGCCTACTGGCGAGGATTCTGCGAGCTGGCCAGCCGAAGTGGCGCCTCGCTCCCGACGCTCCACGGCGCGCAGGCCCGGGGGGCGGCGCCACTGGTGCGCGGGCGGCCGGTCCTAAGGCCGCAGACGGTCGCCACGGCAATTCGAATCGGCAACCCCGCATCTTGGAGCGCGGCCATCGCGGCGCGTGACGAGTCGGGCGGCACGATCGAGTCCGTCAGCGATGACGAAATCATGGCGGCCCACCGACGCCTGGCACGCGAGGAAGGTCTGCTGGTCGAGCCGGCGTCCGCTGCCGCCGTTGCCCTGCTACTGAAACACGCGAACGGGAGGAGCCTGGACGCCGCCGCGCCGGTGGTCTGTGTCCTCACCGGTCACGGACTCAAGGACCCGCAGGCGCTGACTCGCGGCTTGCGCGTTCCTCGCGCCATCGAGCCCACGCTTGCAGCACTCCGACGCGTCGTGGGCTAAGGCAGCGCGTTCACGATCGCGTCGGCTATGGCCGCAGTCCCCACCGGCGTCTCACCGTCGCGCACCGTGTCGGCGGTGCGCAATCCTGCCGCGAGCACTCGCGAGACAGCGCCCTCGATCGCCTGCGCCGCATCGTCGCGGTTGAGAGACCAGCGAAGCAATAGCGCGGCGCTCAAGATCGCGCCGATCGGATTCGCGACGCCCTTCCCCGCGATGTCCGGCGCGGACCCGTGGATTGGTTCGTACAGCCCCGCCGTGCCGGCGCCCAGGCTGGCGGACGGAAGCATGCCGAGCGCGCCGGCGAGCATCGATGCCTCGTCGCTAAGGATGTCGCCGAAGAGGTTCTCCGTGAGCACGACGTCGTAGGCCTGCGGCCGGCGCAGCAGGTCCATCGCGAAGGCGTCCACCAGCATGTGGCTGCAGGCGACGTCGGGGTAGCGCTGCCCAACGCGGCTGACGACCGCGCGCCACGACCGCGAGGTCTCGAGCACGTTGGCCTTGTCGACCGAGCAGAGCTTGCTGCGCCGCTGCCGGGCCAGCTCGAAGGCGCGCACCGCGACCCGCTCGATCTCCGGTGTGCTGTAGCGCATCGTGTCGACCGCGGCCTCACCGCGCGCCGTCGTGTAGCGCCGCTTGGGCCGGCTGAAATAGAGGCCGCCGGTCAACTCGCGAACCACCAGGAGATCGACGTCGCGGACTCGCTCCGGCCGCAGCGCCGAGGTGGCGACCATGGAGGCATCGACCCGGACAGGACGCAGGTTGGCGAAGAGGCCCAGCCCTTTGCGAAGTCCGAGCAGCGCCGAGCCGGGTCGGAGCTTGCTGTCCGGCGCGGCATCGTCCCATTTCGGACCACCCACCGCGCCAAAGAGAATCGCGTCCGCCGTCTTGCAGAGGCGCAGCGTTTGCGGCCGGAGCGCCACGCCGTAAGCATCGACGGCCGCGCCGCCTACGACGTCGTCAACGTAGTCGAGCGCGATTCCTCCGCGACTCGCGGCGGCATCGAGCACTCGCCGCGCCGCGGAGGTTACCTCGGGCCCGATGCCGTCTCCCGGGAGCACGACGATGCGTGCGGCCGTGGTCACGCGAGTAGGTTATCGTGCGACCGGCAGCGTGAAGCGGATCTCCGTCCCATTTCCCGGATCGCTGATCGCCTCGATGGTGCCGCCGTGAGCACTGACCACGTCCTTCGCGATCGCGAGCCCGAGCCCCGATCCGGGCGAGCCCGGGCCTTTGACGAAACGCTCGAAGATGCGCGGACGGAGCTCGCTCGGGATACCCGGACCGGTGTCGCGGACAGCGAAGGCGACAGCATCGCTCAATCGCCGGGCGCTGGCGGTAACGGTCCCACCTGACGGCGTGTAGCGGATCGCGTTGGATAGCAAATTTCCGAGGACACCGCGGATCCGCGCCGGATCCGCATCGATCGCCGGCAGATCCGGCTCGAGGTCGGCGACCAGCGCAACCCCGACGGCGTCCGCGGCGCTCTGAAACGCCGCCAGGCTGCTGGTCACCAGGACCGGCACCTCCACCGCTTCACGCTTGAGCGTGAGGCTTCCGACATCCGCCAGCGTCATGGTGGCCAGGGCATCGACCAGCGAGTCCAGTGATGCGGTCGCATCGAGGATCGGCGTCACATGGGCCTGGTCACCGGGATAGACCCCGTCGCCGATGCCTTCGGCCTGCCCCCGGATGATGGCGAGCGGCGTGCGCAGCTCGTGGGTCAGGTCGGCGACAAAGGCGCGCCGGTTCCGGTCGGCGGCCGCGAGGCGCGTGCTCATCGCGTTGAAAGCGCGAGCCAGCGTCTGCAGCTCTCGGGGTCCGCGCTCCGCGACCTGCACGCCGTACTCGCCGGCCTCGATCCGTCCGGCGGCGTCGACGATCTCACCCAGGTTGACCGCCATCCGCTGAAAACGTCGGCCACCGCGGAGGATGACCACCACCAGCACGACCAGCGCCGCAATCGCGAGAAGCCGGACCGCGTGTGGCGCCTCGATCACACCGGCAGCGGTGCCGGCCAGTACGACGCCGATCGTGAGCATCACCGCGATGAGCAGAAAAGCAGCGGCGATGAACCCGACAACACGCCAGAGGAATCGGCGTCCCATCCGGCGCCACGGTGGTCCGCCGGCCGGTGGCCAGGGTTGTCCCTCGGGCCACCACGGCGGGCGACCGCGGCCCCGCCTTCCGGGCGGGCCCCAGCCCCCGCCCCGCCAATCGGACGGGCTCATCGCCGCGCATCCGTGAAGCGATAGCCGACGCCGAAGACGGTCAGCAGGTACCGCGGGTTGTGCGGGTCCGGCTCGATCTTTCGACGCAGGTTCTTGATGTGGGCGTCGATGGCGCGCTCAAAGGCTTCCAGCGCGTCGCCGTGGACGGCGTTCAGCAACTGAGCCCGGCTGAACACCCGCCCCGGCTGCCGAGCCATCGTCGCCAGCAGCTGGAATTCCGTTGGTGTCAGTTCGATTCGCCGACCGGCGATCGTCAGCTCCATGCTCGGCACGATGAGCTCGACGTCGCCCACGCGAATCACATCGCCCGGCGCCTTGGCGGCTTCAGTGCGACGGAGCACCGAGCGGACGCGGGCAACCAGCTCCTTGGGACTGAACGGCTTGGTCACGTAGTCGTCGGCGCCGAGCTCGAGGCCGACCAGCTTGTCGGCCTCATCCGTGCGCGCGGTCAGCATGATGATGGGCACGGTCCCATTGCGGCGCAGGGAGCGGGTCACATCGATGCCATCGATGCCGGGCAGGCCGAGGTCGAGAACGACGAGGTCAGGGTGCTGCGTGGACGCGGTCCGCAGCGCCGAGGGGCCATCGGACGCGGTGAACACCTTGAAGCCCCCATGTTCGAGATAGTCGCGGACCAGCGTGACGATCTGCGGCTCGTCGTCCACCACGAGGATCGTCTTCACCAGCGCCATCCTATGCAAAAAGTTGAGGCGGAGTGGGGACTCCGCCTCACTCGGGAGGGAGGGAAGGTCAGACCTGCGCGGTTCCTGGTTGATCCGTCGCGGTGCCTTGTGCGGGCACGGTTCCATGCGCCCGGTCGTGCCAGGCCTTCAGGGTTGCCTCGATGAAGGGTGGCAGTGTAAACGTCTGCCCCGGTCCACCAGGACCGCCGTGGCCGTAGCCGCCGAATCGGCCCCAGGGCCCGCCATAGCCGCCGCCCATCATCTGGCTCATCCCATAGCGGCGCCAGCGGCGCTTGCGTCCGAGCATTGCGAGGCCGAGGCCAAGCCCGCCCAGCATCATCAATTTCCGGCTTCTATTTTTCGTCGTTGAATCGCTCATTTCGTTCTCCTTGATGAGCCGCCCCCGGTGTGGAAAGGGCGGCGGTTTGATGAGCCGCCCCCGGTGTGGAAAGGGCGGCGGTTTCGTGGTGAATCCCACGACGTCATCCTGCCCGAGACTTGTGAATCAGCTGTGAACCCATTTGCGAGGTGGCCTGAGTGCGACACACAGCTGTCACGACGGGCGCCAACAATGGCATCCGCGCGTCCGGCGCCGGCGGCAGTGGGACCCGGAGACCATTCGCCGCCGGCCCGGCGCCTTTTAGGGGAGCCCGGCGGTGATGCGGAAGGCGTCGGCCTTCGAGAGACCCGATTCGATCCTGTACGTGACGCCGGCGTGTTCCCAAATCAGAGTGTTGGCCGCCAGGCGCAAGGGTACCGACTGACCCTGGCCCCCAACCTCGACGTAGATCATGTGAGGCTGGCCCGAAATCCACCAGCCCGGGTCGCCATTGACAGAGACTTCCTCGGCGGTCGTCCCCTCGCCCAGGCCCTTCATGAGGAAGACCGGGTTGAGGTCACCTCGGAACTCGGTGACGAGGACGCCCAATCCGGTTTGCGTGACCAGTGGAATACTCGGCCGCGGCGTATAGGCGAGCGCGACCTCGCCACCGGGAATATCGCTCACGACGTAGACGGCGTCCGGCGCGCCGAGCTCGGCAGGTACGGCGATGTTGAACTTCACGCTCGATTGAGCATCCGCCAGCGTGGTGCGACGGCCGAGATCCAGAGGTGTCACCGGCGAGAACGAGGGCAGTGGTGACGCTTGCCGATTGACGATCACGCCCCGGACATGGAAGAAGTGCGCGATGGCGTCGCGTGTCGCGGGGTTGGCGACGGCGGCCGCACCCAGGAGGACAAGAAGCACCGCCGCGACCAGGGCGAGTCGCCGCGGATCGCGCCAGAGCTCGAATCGGCGCGGCTGAGCCACCGGCTGCGCCGTAATGCGAAGGCGCACCTGGCTCGCCAGGTTCGGCGTTGGTGGGTACGGATAGCGCGGCCCGAGGTCGCGCAGCGCCCGTTCCAGCTCGACGTCGGTGATGCGCTGGAGATCAGCCATCGTGCTCTCCCGCCGGCGACGGCATGCGGATGTCGGCCGGCAAGGCCTCGCGCAAACGCGCCAGGGCGCGCGACAGGCGCGACTTCACCGTGCCCCGCGGAACGCTGAGCGCCTGCGCCATCTCGGCCTCGGACAGATCGAAGAAAAGGCGGTACGCAAGGATGAGACGGTCGTCCTGGCGCAGCGTCCGCAGTGTCGCCACGAGGGTGGAACGAAAGGCATCCGCCTCGGCCGCGGCCTCGGGGGACTGGGCCGAGTCCCCCGAGGATTGGGCGACCAAGGCGCGCTCGGCCAGGACGGTCCGCCGCTGGGCGGACGTCCGGCGATTACGCGCTTCGTTGACGACGATCCGGCACAGCCACGGCCTGAAGGGCGCGCCCGGGCGAAAACGGCCGAGCGCGTAGTAGGCGTTCACGAATGCCTCCTGGGCCGCGTCTTCCGCGTCCGCAGCGTTACCGGTGACCTGGTAGGCGACCCGAAACGCCAGCTCCTGGTAGTGCTGGACGAGTGCTTCATATGCGTTGACATCGCCGTTCCTGGCTCGTTCGACGAGCGCTATGTCGTCCAGTGGCCGGCCCTCCACCGATCGATTGCTAACCCTTCATACCACCCAGCCGGTCGGCTGGTTCCAGCCGCGGTAGCCTTGGGGCGATGGCACCAGCAACCAGCCGCCAGTTCCTTCTGATCGATGGCGACGACACCCTCTGGGAGAACAACGTCTATTTCGAGCAGGCGATCGAGGAATTCATCGATTTCCTCGATCACTCGACGATGACACGGGCGCAGGTTCGCGCCGCTCTGGACGAGATCGAGCGTATGAACGTCCCCGTGCATGGCTACGGTTCGGCGAGCTTCACGAAAAACCTGCAGCAGACCTACGAACGGCTCGCCGAAAAAGACCTGCAGCCGCCGGACATCGAGCACGTGCTGCAACTGGGACGGCGGATCGCGAGCCAGCCGGTCACGCTCATTCCAGACGTGGCGGATACGGTCGCCTATCTCGCCGCTCGCCACGACCTGATGCTGGTGACCAAGGGTCATCCCGAGGAGCAGCGCCTGAAGATCGAGCGATCCGGACTGGAGGCACGCTTTACGGCGACTGCTGTGGTCAGCGAGAAAGCCGTCGATACCTACCGGGCCATCGTCGAAGAGCGGAAGCTCGATCCCACGCGCACCTGGATGATCGGCAACTCACCCCGCTCCGACATCAACCCGGCGCTGCAGGCTGGGATCAACGCCGTCTTCATTCCCCACGAGCACACCTGGCGGCTCGAAAAGGAGGAGGTCGCGCCGGCCGACGGACGCCTCCTTATCTTGCGGGGGTTCGGCGAGCTGCGCTCACACTTCTAGCTGACGAAGCGAAAAGTCTGACGTCACCGGGACGCCGTTCCGGAGGGTGTTGAGAACGACGCAATACTTCTCCGCGCTGCGCAACAATCGATCCGCCCGCTCGCCCTTGACATCCTGGGGCACGGTCACGCGGGTGGTGCAGCGGATCGCCGTCAGTCCGATCGGGTAGTCGCCCATGGCCAGGGTTCCCCGCGCGTCCCAGTCGGCTTCGATCTCGACTTCGAGTCCGGCGAGCTCGATCCCCATGTTCGCGGCCACCATCCGAATCGTCGTCTCCTGGCAGGCGGCGAGCGCGCCGATCAGCAGATCGCCCGAGCATGGAACGTCACCCGTGCCACCGACGGCGGGATGGGCGCCCGACCGCCAGTTGATGTCCGGCGTCGATAGCGGTTGCGCCGCGCAATGCAGGGGATCGGTCAGATCAGCCTGGGTGCTTCGCACCTTGAGTCGAATCTGGGCCGCTTGTGGGTCGTTCTTGTAGCGCTCGCGGATCGGAGTCTGGAGTTCTCGAACGTTGATTCTGGCCATGTGAGTACTCTAGGTCGGTGGCCGGCAACCTGACGGTGCTCGATGGCAACACCTTCTTTGTCTCCGATGCGGCAGGCGACGTGGAGCCCGGTGGGGATGCCAACGGCTTCTTTCACGCCGACATGCGACAGCTCTCCACCTGGCGGCTGCTCGTCAACGGCCACCCGGTACATGTGCTGACCAGTCGAACGGTCGACTACTACTCGGCCTCGGTCTTTGCCACCCTGGCGAGCGTCAGCGTCGGCGAGAATCCGCCGATTTCGATCCGGCGCGACCGCTTCGTGGCGCGCGGCGTCCACGAGGACCTGACTGTGCAGAACCACAGTGACCGCCCGCAGACGGTGATGATCGAGATGGAGTACGGCAGCGATTTCGCGGACCTCTTCGAGGTCAAGGACCGGAGGCCGAAGCGAGGACAGTTGCGCTCTGACCTCGGCCCCAGCAAGGTGACGTTGACCTATACGCGGGATTCGTACCGGCGTGACACGCTGATCGAATTCAGCGAGCACTTTTCCGTCGGACTCGAGCGAGCAGGCTTTGAGCTGCAACTGGAGCCGCGCGGGTCGTGGCAAACCTGTATCGATGTCGTTCCCGTCGTCGACGGAGCGTTCAACCGGCTCGAGCACGGCGACCGCAGGTTCGGCGATCCCAAGCCGGACATGCCCACAAGCTTCGAGCAATGGATGGCGCAAGCACCAACCCTCGAAACCGACAACGACATCCTGCGCCATACCTATCGCCAGAGCCTGATCGACCTGGCCGCATTGCGGTTTCGTCCCCTGAAGACGCTGTCTTATTCCCTACCGGCCGCCGGCCTGCCCTGGTTCATGGCTCTGTTCGGACGCGACAGCCTGATCACGGCATACCAGGCACTCCCGTTCCAGCCACACCTTGCCCGGACCACCCTTGAGGCGCTGACCGCATGGCAAGCGAAGGAGCGCGACGACTTTCGCGATGCCGAGCCCGGGAAGATCCTGCATGAGCTGCGACTCGGCGAGCTCACCATGCTCGGCGAGCGGCCGCACAGTCCCTACTTCGGGACCCACGACGCCACGCCGCTCTTCCTGATCCTTCTGGACGAATACGAGCGCTGGGCTGGCGACCGCGACTTCGTTCGAAGCCTGCAACCGGCGGCGATGAAAGCCCTGGATTGGATGGAGCGCTACGGCGATCGCGATGGGGATGGCTACCTCGAATATCAGACCCGCTCAAAAGAGGGCCTCGCCAACCAGTGCTGGAAGGACTCGTGGAATTCGATCCTCTTCAAAGATGGCACCGTGGCAAAGGGGCCCATCGCCACCTGTGAAATTCAGGGCTACG
Source organism: Chloroflexota bacterium (assembly GCA_005889345.1). Lineage (GTDB taxonomy): Bacteria > Chloroflexota > Dormibacteria > CF-121 > CF-121 > CF-13. Next base: position 10,748 of record VBFR01000214.1, on the reverse strand, counting down.
CGTACGACGCGCGCGTGCGCATGGCTCGGCTGGCACGTGAGGTCTGGGACGATCCTCAACTGGCCGCCCGGCTGGACCGGGATGCGGCGACCCTGCGCCAGCGCTTCAACCGCGATTACTGGATCGAAGCCCGTGGCCAGTACGCGCTCGCGCTCGACGGCGAAAAGAGACAGGTAGACGCCATGACGTCCAACGTCGGGCACCTGCTCTGGTCGGGGATCGTGCCGGAAGACCGCGCGGCCACGATGGCGCAGCGCCTGATGTCGCCGGAGATGTTTACCGGCTGGGGCACCCGCACGATGTCTGCAAACGACGCCGGCTACAACCCGATCGAATACCACGACGGCACGGTTTGGCCGCACGACACCGCCTTCGTCGCCGAGGGCATGCGCCGCTACGGCCATCGCGAACAGGCGTCGCACCTCGCCCTGATGCTGATCCAGGCAGCCGGCGCGTTCGAATACCGGCTGCCCGAGGTCTTCGCCGGCTTTTCCCGCGAAGAGACCGGAGCGCCCGTCGAATATCCGACGGCCTCTCGTCCGCAGGCGTGGGCCGCCGGTGCGCCACTGCTGGCGCTTCGTACCGCCCTTGGCCTCGATGTCGTAAACGGCATTCTGAGGGTCGAGCCGCATCTCAGCCAGGGCTGGGGACACGTTCGACTGGACAGGATCGCGGTCGGCGTCAAAGAAGCCGCGGCCGTCAGGCCCTGATCCGCGAAGCTGGGCCTGCGGGCGCCGCGTTATCGGTTCTACAATCGGCCAAGACCGCAGACCAAGGAGAGAGGGATGGGTGATCGGCGCCGCTGGATCCTCGTTGCCGCCGTGCTCGGGTCCGGCATCGTGTTCCTCGACTCCACCGTGGTCAACGTCGCCCTCCCCCGAATCGGCCGGGACCTGCCTCGACTCTGGTTCGGCATCCTGGAGGGCCAGTCCTACGTCTATAACGCCTACCTGCTGACGCTCAGCGCGCTGCTGATCCTGGCCGGTGCGCTCAGCGACTACTTCGGCCGCAAGCGCATGTTCCTCTACGGCCTGGTCGGGTTCGGCGTCACGTCGGTTCTCTGCGGTCTTGCCCCCAACATCGAGCTCCTCGTGCTCTTTCGGGTTCTCCAGGGGATCGCTGGGGCCGTCCTGGTCCCCGGGTCGCTCGCGCTCCTCACGGCCAACTTCGAGGGCGAGGCGCAGGGCCGGGCCTTCGGTCTGTGGGCCGGTGCCTCCGGCGCAACCACTATTCTCGGTCCGTTCGTCGGCGGTCTGCTGGTGGACACCATCTCGTGGCGCGCCGCCTTCCTGATCAACGTGCCGCTCATCCTGGTTGCGCTCTGGGCGACCTACGTACACGTGCCGGAAAGCCGTGATCAAACCTCCACGGCGCATTTCGACTGGCTGGGGTCCGCGATCGTCGCCCTGGCGGTTGGAGGGCTCGCCTTCGGAACCATCTACGGCCAGCAGCGCGATTGGCGGGATCCACTGGGCTACATCGCGCTGGCCGTCGGAGTGCTCTGTACGATCGCTCTCCCCTTCTACATGGCGCGGGCGCCGCATCCACTGATACCCCTCTCGCTCTTTCGCTCGCGCAACTTCACGGTGACGAACATCTCGACGCTCGTGATCTACGGCGCGCTTTACGTCACCTTCTATTACCTGACGCTTTTCATGCAGGGAACGATCGGCTATACCGCGGCCGCGGCCGGGCTGGCCGGCATCCCCGGCACGCTCTTTCTGGTCTTTCTCTCGCCTCGTTTCGGAGCACTCGCCGGCCGAATCGGGTCGCGGCTGTTCATGGCCGTCGGCCCGGCGATCATGGCGCTCGGGGTTCTCTGGTACGCGCGCATGCCCGGGACCAGCACACCCTGGCACCTCGAACCGCAGAACCCTGGCACATTCCTACCGCCGCTCTCGTATGTCATCGATCTCCTTCCCGCCGGAATCATCTTCGGCCTGGGATTGTGCATGCTGGTGGCCCCCCTGACGACCGCGTTGATGCGGTCGGTACCGGCGCACAACGCGGGGCTCGGGTCCGCCATCAACAACGCGATCTCGCGGGTCGGCCCGCAGCTCGCCGGCGCCTTGATCTTCGTCTTCCTCACGGCAAGCTTCTACAGCTACGTCGCGGCACGGCGAACCGACATCAATGTCAACGATCCCGCCTTCCGCAAACTCGTGAGCCCTCTCAATGCCTCCGGCATCCCGATAATGGGCAGCCTCGTGCGCGACGCATCGACCGCCTCGTTCCACCTGGCGATGATGGTGGGGGCCGCCCTCCTCATCGCCGGAGCCATCGTCAATGCGGTCGGGATCCGCGACCCAGGTAAGGCGCCGGCTCGTGAGGCCGCACCGGGTCGGACCGAGCCTGCCAAGGAAGCACTCTGATGGCCGTCCGCGACGATGTCGTCAACGCGATCGCGGCCTTCTCGCTGTTCGCGGACCTGACCGGGCCGCAGCTCGAAGAGGTCGCCCACCTCTTTGATGAGTCGTTCTTCGGCCAGGGCGAGCGAATCCTCCGCCAGGGCGTCAGCGGATCGGGTTTCTACATCATCCTCGAGGGAACTGCCGGGATCCGCGTCGACAACGTCGACCGCAGCACGCTGAAGGCCGGCGATTACTTCGGCGAGATCTCATGCTTACTCGGCGAGGTGCCCGTCGCTGACATCGTGGCGGAGACCCCGCTGCGCTGTCTCGTCCTGCCGGCCGCTCAGCTCGAGGGATTTCTGACGGCGCATCCGCGCATCATGTACCGCCTGCTGCAGGGGGAGGCGCGCAAGCTCAAGAACACAACCAAGTGGCTGAGCTAGGGCAGAAACCCTTTCCTCCCGGGCGCTATCGACTGATCGTGGTAGGCAGCGGGCCCGGTGGGCTGCAGGTCAGCTATTCGTTGAGTCGCCTGGGCGTCGACCACGCCGTGCTCTCGGACGACCCGGCGCCCGGCGGCATGTTCCGCCGTTGGCCGGTCTTTCAGCGCATGCTGAGCTGGACCAAGCCGTTCGCCGGGGTCGATCACGGCGAGCGGGCGTACGAGCGCTACGACTGGAACAGCTTGCTGTCCGACGATCAAGAGAACCGGGCCGTGATGCCGGCCCTGATGGACGGGACGTCCTACTTTCCCTCGCGGCCGGAAATGCAAAAGGGCCTCGAGACATTCGCGCAGCGTACCGGCATCCGCGTGCGCCACGGGTGCCGTTGGGAGTCCACCCGGCGCGATGGCAAGGATTTCGTGCTCACCACGTCGGACGGCGAATACCGCACGGGCGTTGTCGTCTTCGCCGTCGGCGTCGCGCATCCCTACCGCCCGCCCATCCCCGGCCTCGAGTCGGTGCCCCACTACGGCGACTTCCGACCGGTCGAGACCTACAAGGACCGGCGGGTCTTCATCGTGGGCAAGCAGAATTCCGGGTTCGAGATCGCGACCGGGCTGCTGCCCTTCGCCCGGCAGCTGGTGCTGGCGTCGCCGAGCCCGACCAAACTGTCGGTCCTCACCCACACCCTCGTCGGCGTCCGCGCCCGCTATGTTCAGCCCTATGAAGACGCCGCGCTCGCCGGCGGGGTCGTCATTCTCGACACCACGATCGAAGAAGTCATGAAGGATGGCGCGGGCTACCGGGTTCGCACGCGCAATGCCGCCGGGCGCGAGCTCACGGTTGCGGCCGACGACGTGATCGCCGCGACCGGCTTCGTCACGCCGCTGCGCGACCTACCGGCGCTGGGCGTTGCGACGTTCGGTCAGAGCCGGCTTCCAGCCCAGACGCCCTTCTGGGAAAGCGCCACCGTGCCGGGGATCTTCTTCGCGGGCACGATCACCCAGGGAGCGGCGGGACTGAAGAAGCACGGCATCCCGAGCAACTCCGGCGCGGTCCAGGGGTATCGCTACAACGCCCGGGTGCTGGCGCGGCACCTTGCCGAAACGAAGTTCGACGTCCTGGCGACGCGTGAACGTATGGATGCCGAAACCCTGGTCCCCTACCTGCTCGAGCAGGTCAGCCACGGCCCCGAGCTCTGGCATCAGCGCGCCTACCTGGCTCGCGTGATCGATCTCGATCGCGATGCAGGGATCACGAACGAAGGCATCGTCCCGCTGCAGGCATTCCTGGACTCGGGCGGCGGTGACGCCGTCGCTGCCACGCTCGAATCGAACGGCCAGGGCAATCCTTATCCGGTCGTCTACGTCCGCAACGCGGGCTCCATCGCGGAGCACCCCATGCCGCCGCACGAGCTACTCGATTTCACCGGGGCCGAATATCGGGAGCAACTGCGTGGCCTGCTCGAGCCGGTGTTGAGCGGGGCCGCCTCACCCGCATGAGCACGCTACCGACCGGCACGGTCACCTTCTTCTTCAGCGATATCGAGGGATCGACGCGGCTGATCCAGCATCTCGGCGAGCGATACCCGGACGTCCTTCTCGCCCATCACGCAATCCAGCGGGAGGCGCTCGCCGCCAATGGCGGCCACGAACTTCGGACCGAGGGCGATTCGTTCTTCATCGTGTTCGGTAGCGCGCTGGAGGCGTGCGCCGGAGCGGCCGCCGTACAGAAACGTCTGCAGGCGCACGAATGGCCCGACGGGGGCACGGTCCGCGTCCGCATCGGACTGCACACGGGCGAGGCAACGCTGGTCGGCAACGAATATGTCGGGCTGGACGTGCATCGCGCCGCTCGAGTGGCGAGCGCCGGGCACGGCGGGCAGGTGCTGATCTCCGAGACCACCCGCGTGCTGGTCGATCACGCGTTGCCACCCGAGCTGACACTCAAAGATCTGGGGATGCATCGCCTCAAGGACATGGCTCGACCGGAACGCCTTTTTCAGCTCACGGTCGAGGGGCTCACGGCCGATTTCCCGCCGCTCAAGACGCTGGAGGCGACGCCGAACAACCTGCCGACGCAGTTGACGAGCTTTGTCGGGCGGGATGATCAGGTGCGCGAAGCCCGGCAGCTCTTGGATCGGTCCCGATTGCTGACGCTGACCGGGCCGGGCGGCACCGGCAAAACGCGGCTCAGCCTGCAGATCGCCGCCGGCGTGCTCGACCAGTTCCCGGACGGCGTGTATTTCGTCCCGCTCAGTGCCGTCCATGATCCTGAGCTGGTCCCCTCGGCGATCGCGCAGGCGCTCGCGATCTCGTCAATCGGCAACCGGCGTCCCATCGAGGCACTGATCGATTACCTCCGGGAAAAGCGAATGCTGTTGCTACTCGACAACTTCGAGCAGGTGGTGGAGGCGGCCCCGGTCGCGACGCAGTTGCTGGAGGGAAGCGCCGGGTTGCGCGTCCTGGTCAGCAGCCGCACCGTGCTGCGCGTCTCGGGCGAACAGGAGTTTCCGGTTCCGCCGCTCGCGCTCCCCGACCTCAAGGCCCTGCCCGGACTGGCCGCCCTCTCGCAGTTCGAGGCGGTACGCCTCTTCATCGAGCGCGCGGTCGCGGTGAAGCCCGATTTCCAGGCGACGAACGAGAACGCTCCCGCCATCGCCGGCATCTGCGAGCGCGTCGATGGCCTCCCGCTGGCAATCGAGCTGGCCGCGGCTCGGGTCAAGCTGTTTTCGCCGCAGGCCCTGCTGAGCCGGTTGGAGAAATCGCTAAGCGCGCTCGGCAGCGGGGGGCGAGACGCCCCGGCCCGGCAGCAGACGCTCCGCGGCGCAATTCTCTGGAGCTACGACATGCTCAGCGCGGGCGACCGCCGGCTGCTGGCTCGCCTGTCGGTCTTCGCTCGTGGGGGCAACCTGGAACAACTCGAAATGGTCTGCGGCCCCGCGGAGGATATCGGCGGGGATGTCGTCGACGCGCTCGATCAATTGGCAGATCAGAGCCTGCTGCGCCGCCTTCCCGACTTCGATGAGCCACGCTTCCTGATGCTGCAGACGATTCGCGATTTCGCCATGGAGCTGCTCGAGGAAAGTGGCGAAGCCCACCTGATTCGCGATCGCCATTTGAAGGCCTTCATCGCGCTGGCGCAGCAGGCGCAGCCGCATCTCTTTGGTCCACGGCGAAAAGAGTGGCTTGACCGGCTCGAGGAGGACCACGACAACTTCCGCGCGGCGCTGGAATGGTCCGTAACCTCGGGCAACGCCGAGGAGGCGATGCGACTGAGCGCCGCGTTCTGGCGAGTCTGGCAGATGCGCGGTCACCTGCACGAGGGCCGCCGTCGGATGGACGATGTCCTCGCGATGCCCGGCAGTGGCGAGTTTCCAGCGGAACGCCTGGCTGCCCTCGAGGCCGCCGGAGGGTTGGCCTACTGGCAGGCGGACATGGCAGTCGCCCAACGCTTCTACGACGAATGCCTCGCGCTCACGCGGACACTCGGTGACGATCGCGCGCTCGCCAACGCCCTCTACAACGCCGCCTTTCCCCGCGTGGTCAGTCGCCAGGCCATCGGCGAAGCCAAACCCATGCTCGACGAGGCGCTACCGCTGTTCCGCAGGATCGGCGACGAGACAGGGGTCGCGAGGGTCCTATGGGGGATTGGCAACGCGCTGTTCTTTGGGAAGAAGTACGCGGAGGCTCGTCCCGTCCTGGAAGAGGCGGTGGCGCTGAACCGCAAGTTGGATGATCGCTTCGGGCTGGGCTGGTCCATTCACACGCTCGGCTTGGTCACGTTCAACTTGGGCGACGCTGAGCGAGCCCGCGCCTGCTGGCTTGAAGCCATTCACCTTTTCGCCGCCGCCGGCGATGTTCCGGGGATTGTTCTGCAGCTCGACAATCTCTCCGCGCTGGCTCGCCAGGCCGGCGATTTCGAACGTGCCGGCCGGCTCTGGGCTGCGGCAAGTGCACATCAAGTCAGCAGCGGCACCGGCCTCGGGCGCCTGCTTCGTGAAGAGGAAGGCCGCTCGGGCCGGGAAGGGCTCAATGACGAGGAAGCGGCCCGGGTCTGGGCCGAGGGCCAGGCGATGAACCTCGAGCAGGCCGTGACGTACGCGCTGGAAATCGGGCCGGCACAACCGGCACCGCGGTCATGACTGAGCGCACCGATGTCATCGTCCTTGGCATGGGCGTCGGCGGTGAGGAGCTCGCGAATTCGCTCGCCGATAAGGGCCTGAACGTGGTCGGCATCGAGACCAACCTGGTCGGCGGCGAGTGCCCTTACTTTGGTTGTATCCCGACGAAGATGATGGTCCGGGCCGACGACATGCTCGCCGAGGGTCGTCGCATCCCGGGCTTCGCCGGAGAGTCGATCGTTAAACCCGACTGGACACCGGTGGCACGCCGCATCCGCGACGTGGCCACCGACAACTGGGACGACCGGGTCGCCGTCGAGCGTTTCGAGCGCAAGGGCGGCCACTTCGTGCGCGGCGCCGGCAGGCTCGCCGGCCCCGGAAAGGTCTTCGTCAACGGAACCACCTACGAGGCCTCGCGCGCGATCGTCATCGCGACCGGGACTTCACCGGCGGTGCCATCGATCCCTGGACTGGACCGCGTGAGCTACTGGACCAACCGCGAGGCGGTCAAGGTCGAGCAGCTCCCAGAATCGCTGGTCATCCTTGGAGGCGGCGCGATCGGGGTCGAGCTCTCGCAGGTCTTCGCGCGCTTCGGGGTCAAGGTGTCGATCATCGAGGGCATGGACCGCGTGCTCGCTATGGAAGAGCCCGAGGCAAGTGCCGTCCTTGGCGAGGTGCTGCAACGCGAGGGCATCGCGCTCTTGCTCAAGAGCCGGGCACAGTCGGTCGAGGCCCGCGGTGAGGCGATCACTGTCAACCTCGACGGCGGGCGCCAGGTAACCGGCCAGGCGTTGCTGGTCGCGACTGGACGGCGTGCCAACCTGCGGGATATCGGCCTGGAGACGGTCGGCCTCGACCCCTCGGCGCCCTTGCTCGAGCCGGACGATCATCTGCGCGTGGGTGAGCGGCTGTGGGCGATCGGCGACGTGACCACAAGCGGCGGCTTTACCCACATGGCGATCTACCAGGCCGACATCGCGATCCAAGACATCCTCGGGACGCCGGGGCCGGGAGCGGACTACCGCGCCAAGCCTCGGGTCACGTTCACCGATCCCGAAGTCGGAGCAGCCGGCCTGACCGAGGAGCAAGCGAGAAAGAGAGGCATCAACGTGCGCACCGGGATCCAGAAGGCATCGGTCACCTCCCGCGGCTGGATCCACGGGCCAGGCAACGACGGATTCATCAAGGTGGTCGAGGACGCCGAGCGCGGCGTGCTCGTCGGCGCCACGACCATGGGTCCGCGGGGCGGCGATCTCCTCGGAATCTTCGAGCTCGCCATCAAATTGGAGATCCCCAGTGACGAGCTGCGCCATTTGATCTACGCCTACCCAACGTTCTATCGCGGGACGGGTGAGGCGGTGCGCAAGCTCGGCCCCGACGAGCACGCCCCGATGCGCTAATGCCTCTCTCTCCCTCCCCCTCTGGGGGAGGGTAGCGTGGGGGCCTTGGCGAGTTGACTCATGTAAAGCGTCCAACCCTCAGCGTGCTGGCGGCGTTCCCCTTCGTCAGGCAGGCCGAGGTGGCGGAGCCGCAGCATCGTGGCATTCTTGTCCGGTGTCAGGGTGATCTCGACCGTCGTCGAACCGGGCGGGACCGTGGGATGGCCCTCCCAACCCCAGCTCATCACCAACCGCCGCGGCGGATCGATCTCCTGGTACTCCCCACTCGCGATGTGCTCGCCATCGACGTCGATGCGATAGCGCCCGCCCGGACGCGCGTCGAGCTCGGCGCCGACGCCCATCCATTTCACGAAGCGCCGGCTGTCGGTCAGATAGGCGAACACGATCTCCGGCGGCGCCTCGATCCGCTGGGTGATCTCGATTGCGCCTGCCAGGTCCTCAATCACGCCGCGCTCGCCTTGAATGCGCTTCGTCCTCGGCGAGCTCGCGTAGGCGGTCGAGGTCGCGCGTCCACATCTGGCGCAGGACGACCTCGAGCGGACCGAGCGCCCGCCGATCCGCTTTGTAGTAGCGATGAGTTCCCTCACGCCGTTCCGTGATCAGGCCGGAATCTTTCAGCACGCGCAGGTTCTGGGAGACTGCCGGCCAGCTGACGTCGCGGACGGTCGAGGCGATCTCACCGGCTGAGCGCTCCGCACCCCAAACCAGCCGCAAGATCTGGCGGCGCCGCGGACTGGCGATCGCCTCCATGGCGGCTTCGAGTGGGACGGGGCGCTTACGAGTACGGACTTGCGTTCTCGGCATCAGTTATTTAAGCTACTTCTAAATTAAGTCTTTCCTTTAGGAGGATGCTAACATGGCCGCTCCGCTTGTGCACCAGGTGAATATCAAGGCGACTCCCGAACAGATCTACGAGGCGGTCTCCACAGCCAAGGGCCTCGCCGCCTTCTGGACCTCGGAGAGCCAGGCCGAGCCCAGGGTGGGCTCTACCGGGACCTTCGGTTTTGGCGGCCCGTCGCAGCGGATGCGGGTCGATGAGCTGAAGCCAGGAAAACGGGTGAAATGGACGGCGCTCGCCGACTTCCCCAACTGGGATGGCACGACCGTCACCTGGGACATCTCCCCCGCCGAAAACGGGGAGACCGGCGTCGTGTTCCGGCACGCGGACTGGCCGGCGTCGGTTTCGCAGGACGACCTCGGCTCGATCAACTACACCTGGGCCCTGATCGTCGAGCGACTCAAGCAGTACGCGGAGACGGGCAAGCCGAACCCCCTCTTCGCCTTCGCGACCCGCTAAGGACTCTCTTTCCCTCCCCCTCTGGGGGAGGGCAGGGTGGGGGCGTCGAGTAGGTCAGCGGCGAGGGCGATGGCGGCCTCGACGCTGGCCACCCGGTTGGCAGCGCGGCCACCGGGCCAGCGGTACTCCCGGACCTCGGTGTGGCCGTCGAGCGACACGCCGATGTAGGTTAGCCCGACCGGCTTGCCTTCCTGGGGTTGCGGCCCGGCCACCCCCGTGACGCTGATCGCGAGACCCGCGCGAAAGAGGCGGCGGGCACTCTCAGCCATCAGGCGGGCCGCGGGCCGGCTGACCACTCCGTCGGTGGCGATTACCTCCTCGGGCACCCCCAGCAGCTCCATCTTCTTATCGGTGCGATAGCTGACCACCCCGCCGAGGAATCGCTGGGACGATTCGGGTAAGTCGGCGAGCGCGGCGGCAAGCAGGCCGCCCGTCATCGACTCGGCCACCGCCACCGTCAGATCCCGCCGGCGGAGCAGATCACCGAGCCGCCCCAGTTCCGGTCCCATCGAGGCGCCCACCGTCATTCGATGCTGATACCGACGATACACTCTGGTCGCACTCAGGGATGTCATTAACGCACCCCGTCTGCACTTGCGGTAATCTTTCCCGCGGTATGGTGGCGGAGCAGCCAAACCAGGACCTGGGCGAGCTCATCCAGATCGCGCTCGACGTCGCCGGGTCCCTCGATCCGCGGGAGGTCATCGCCCGCATTCTGGAGCGTGGCACCCATGCGGTGCAGGCGGACCGGGCCACCCTTTCGAGCCTGGTCGACGACCACGTCATCATCGAAGCCACCTACGGCCGGGCAGGGGAGCTGACCTGGGTCGGGCAACGCTATTCGCTCGACTATTTCGGCGGGCAGCCGCTGGTACAGAAGGCGATCGACACGCTGCAGCCTGCTTTCGGCGGCCGACTCGCGGCGGACAAGGCCGCGCCCGAGTTCCGCCAGGCGTTGGCCAGCGTTCGCCACGTGGCGGTGGTGCCCCTCGTCCATGGCGGACGGGCCGTCGGCATGCTGGTCTTTAGCCGGTACGAGGATCGGTCGTTCACCGCGGCGGACCTCGCCGCGTTGACCCTGCTGGGGACGATCTCAGGCCTCGCCCTGCGCAATGCCCGGCTCTTCGAAGAAGG
>VBFR01000016.1 GCA_005889345.1 Chloroflexota bacterium | reverse complement strand
CTGGTTGCGCTGGTCGCGATTGCCGCCGAGATTCTCATCCGGCCTGGCTGGCTGTGGGCAGCAACGGCGATTCTTCTCGCTGTCGCCCAGGCGGTGACGGTGACCACCCTGATGGTGGGGATCGGCGCGGTCTTCGCGCGTTTCGACTGGACCGACGCCCGGCGGATGTTGAACCCTATCGGGGCCTTCATCGGCATGGGGTTGTTTGCCGTGGTCACCGGCGGGAGCGCGCTGCTGCTGGCGATATCACTGGCGCTGGCGAGCGTGACCCGCTTCCCCGTCTTCAGCACGTGGCTGGCGGCGATGACGGTATCCATCGGCGGCGCCGTCGCGGTGGCGGTCCTCGGCGTGCTGATCGGGAACGAGCGGCTGCAGGGCCTAGAGCTCGGCTGACTCCTCTGCGATCGACACCGGTTCGGGCCGAACATGGATACCGATCCGGTGATGGTGGCGACAGCGCGCTTCGTAGGTTGCCGCGCCGCCGATGACGACGAGCGGCGAATCGGACGGCGCCGGCTCGCCATCGATCAGCCGCTGCGTGCGACTGGCCTGCCGCGATCCGCAACCCGGGTACTGGCAGGATGCCTGCAGTTTCGTGAGCCGGTCCGCGTAAGCGGCCAGCAGCGGCATCGGTCCGAAGGGTCGGGCGAGGAAATCCAAGTCGAGGCCGGCCACGATCACGTGACGGCCGCGATCGGCCAGGTCTTCAACGAGGTTCACGATGTCCGGCCCGAAGAACTGCGCCTCGTCGATGCCGACCACCCGGGTATCGTCTCGCAGCTGATCCCGAAGTGCCCCAACGTCCGGGACCGCGATCGCCGGGAAACGGACCTCGCGGTGCGAGGCGACGGCTTCGAGGGCGTAGCGGTCGTCCAGGGCGGGCTTGAATGCCTGGATTATCGAACCGGCGTAGCGGGCCTGGTCGAGCCGGCGGATCAATTCCTGCGTCTTGCCACTGAACATGCAACCGCTGATCAGGTCGAGGCTCCCGGACGGCTCGTCGAACCAGACCTCCTGGAAGCTGACCGCGCGCGCGTCCGTCGTGTGATGCCGCCGGCAGACCGGCAGAAAGCGCTCCGGCGTGCCATTGGCCGCGTGGAAACGTTGCGTCCGGCTGGCCAGGTTGCGGCAACCAGGTTGCGCGCAGACGCCGTCATCCAGCTTCAGGGCAAAGTCGGCCGAGCACATCAGCTCCGCCAGCGGGCCCGAGGGTTGGCCGGTGTAGTCGAGCTCCCAGCCGGCGACCACGACGTCAACGCGGTGAACCGTCGCCAGGTCGTTGAGCACCTCCACCAGCCGGTCGTCGTAGCGCTGCGCGTCGTCGATGGTGACGAGCTCCACGGCGGGATCCAGCTGGTCCAGCAGCTGCCTGGCATCCGCCGGACCTGAGAGCCGCTGGCTCCGGCGACCCTGCCGCTGCGCCCGCTCCGCCTCGGCCTCGAGCTTCTTGGTCTTGCCGGAGTGGGTCGGCCCGGAGAATGCGGTAAGGCTGCCGAGGCGCCGGCGCTCGCGGTCCTCGCGGTAGCGCTCGTTGATCATGGTCTTAGTTTCGCCGAAGCGAGCTCAGGTCCGGCGGAACTCCACCTTCGCTTGCTCGACCAGGCTGGGGTCGGCAAGCAGATCCGCGCCAGTCATCGCCAGCGCCTTGGCGGCGTCGACCATGGCCTGGTAGCCGCGCAGCGAGCCCGAGGCTTCCAGGAAGGCCTGCGAATGACCCGCAACCTCGGGCGAGGCGATCGCCACGGTGGGGTGGAGGGCCGGGACCGCGTGACTGACGTTGCCCATATCGGTGGAGCCGGCGTTTTCCCATGGCACGCCTTCCACCGGATCGAGCCCGACGCGGCGGAGGTTTTCCTCGAACAGGTGAGCCAGCACGGCGTTGTTACGAAGGTCGGAATATGGCTCTTCGTTGAAGGTCAGGTTCAGGCTGCAGCCGGTGGCGAGGGCCGCCGCCTGAAAGATGTTCTTCACCTTCTGCACCAGCTCCTCCATGTAGGCCTGCTCGCGCGCCCGCACCAGGAACTCGCCGCTGGTTCGCTCCGGAATGATATTGGGCGCCGTGCCGCCCTCCTTGAGGAAGCCATGCAGGCGGGCTCCCTCCTTTACCTGCTGGCGCAGCAGGCTGATCCCGTTGTAGGCGAGGACGAAGGCGTCAAGCGCATTGATGCCCTTTTCGGGATCTCCCGACGCGTGCGCCGCCCGGCCGATGAACTCGAACTGCATGTGGGTGACCGCGAGCGCCCAGTGGAGCACCTGGGTTCTGGTGTCGGGATGAAACATCATCGCCGCGTCGACTTCCTGGAAGATGCCGGCGTTGATCAGCCGGATCTTTCCGCCGCCACCTTCCTCGGCCGGCGTGCCGATCACGAGTACCCGTCCGCTCAAGCGGTCGAGCGCGTCGGCGAGCGCGATCCCTGCCCCCGCCGAGGCCGTCGCAATCAGGTTATGGCCGCAGCCGTGGCCGAGGCCGCGGAGCGCGTCGTATTCCGAGAGGAAGGCGATCGTCGGACCTGTTCCGTTCCGGCGCGCGGCGACAAAGGCGGTCGGCGTGTCGGCGACCCCGACCTCGACACTGAAACCGTGTTTCTTGAGCAGCTCGGTCAGCCAGGCAACGGCCTGTCGCTCTTCGTAGCCGATCTCGGGATTGGCGTGAATATCGCGGCCAATCCGTTCGAGCTCCGGTCGCAACGCGTCGATCCGGGTGCTGAGAGCATCCTTGAGCTGGTCGGTCGTCGCTTGAACCACGGACACGCTGGCCAATAATTGTATGTCGATGGCAGAGCAGGTGAACCTGGATCAGGCGTCGGACGAGGATCTGGCGCGCCGGATCCGGGAGATCATGGCGGAGATGGCCCCGCTGGAGGAGGCACTAGGACGCCTCCGTGTCCAGATCCAGCAAGTGGCGAGCGAGCAGAAGAAGCGAGAGCGTTCGCAACACCTCAAGGCGCGGATGCAGGTCCGCACCACGGTGGCCCAGGGCCAGCTGCCGACGTTGCAACAGGTTGCCGAGAGCTCCAACGACCTGGTCCCGCCGGAGGCGGCGCTCAAGGACCTGCGGTTCTTCCGGGACAGCGGAACCGAAGTCGGGCTGGGCTATGCCACCGCGCGCGAGCCGACCGTCTGGATGACGAACGGCAGCAATACCGCCGCCGTCAAGACCATCGCGGACATCCGCTCGCGTTACCTCGAGGGTTGGGATTTCGGGACTGCGCAACATCCCGGTGTGCGCATTCACATTCCGAATAGCCGGACGGAAAAGATCCTGCCCGCTTCGGATGTCTTCGTTCGTATGCGAAGCGGCGATTAGCCCGGCTGTACTTTATCGCCCGACAGGCTCGGGATCTCCAGGACGAGCCACCCGGCCTCGAAGCCATCGCACGGACTCGCGCACGTTGCACATTTCTCGCCGAACGCGCCCGAGACCGATGCGCCACAAATCCTGCAGAGGATAAGGCGCTTGCGGCGCACCAGCGTCCAGGTTTCGTCTATCGCGTCGTCTTTGCCCAGGATCAGGGCTTGCTGTACCTGGAAGTCGGGAAAAGATGCCCGGTTGCCCGGTCCTAGGAGATAGACCACCGCTGGTAGGCGGTTCGCTTCCACCTGTAGATGCCGTAACACCGATGGAGCCAGGTAGGCCGTAACGCTTTCGAAGTCGCCACGGGCCCGGGCACGCAGGATCGCGAGGATGGGTGCTGCGAACGTCTGGACGAGCTCGACGACCGGTTTCGGAGGGCCGTATCGCGAAGTCCTCATCACCTCAGCTGTCAGGGTCGTCGGACCCTCGTCGGATTTTGGAGGCGCTGTCGGGTCGCCCTCGAGCCGCGCCAGCTCATCTTGATGAGCTCGCAAGACCCGCCCCAGGCGCCGCTCCAGGATGGGTCGAGCGATCGGATCCACCAAAAGAATGGCGGGGAGCATGAGGCACATGAGGACGAAGATGATGATCGGTATCGCGCTCATATCCGGCAGAACGCTACAAGCCCGGCAACCTTTTAGCTGAAATCAATCGGCTGTCCAAACCGCCCCTCTATGGGCGGCCTGCCGGACCGGTGGACGCGGATCTCGGGAACGTAATCGAGCGGACCGCCCTCCAGCCGTAGCTGTGCCCGGTCGATGCGCATCGTGAGACGGAGCCGGCGGTGGTCGTCGGTCAACTCCATTTCCGAAACTCCGTCGCCGGCTGGATAGGCATCGAAGCTCAACGGGTCCCAGCCTCGCTCGTTCACGTACTGTAGGTCCGGGCCCATCGGGATGACGGCGCCAGCCCGCGCGAAGAGCGGGAGGGTTTCAAGCTCAGCCTCATAGGTAATCCACTGGGCGCCATCGAATCGACGGTCAGTCCAGAAGTCGTACCAGCCACCTGCCGGTAGGTAGATCTCGCGAGAGCCGCGCGGCCTGAACATCGGCGCGACCAGGAGGTCCGAGCCCAACATGTATTCGTCATCGATGTGCCAGGTCGCCCGGTCGCGGGGATGGTCGAAGACCAGCGGTCTCACCAAGGGCACTCCCTCTGGCGCACGCCGCGCCGCCGCATATAAGTAAGGAAGCAGCCGGTAGCGCAATTGCGCATAACGGCGAAAGATCGAAAGCGCGGGCTCGCCGTAGGCCCAGGGCTCGCGCGGCGCCGTGTGCCCGTGTGCCCGAGCATGCGAAAACAACAAGCCCATCTGCGACCAGCGCACGTACAGCTCCGGGCTCGGCGGATCGGTCAGCGTCGGAATCCCAAAGAAACCGCCCATGTCGAAGCTGGCGAACGCCGCTCCCGAGAGGATCCAGCTCAACGCGCCCCTCAGGCTGGCGGCCATGTCCTCGAAGGTGCATCCTGGATCGCCACCCCAGTGCACCGGGTGCCGCTGCGACCCGGCGTAACCGGAACGCCCCCAGATGAGGCCGTAGCCGTGGACTTCTTTCGTGGCCTCGAAGGCGGCACGCTGGTACAGAAGCGGATACAGGTTGTGGAGTTGCTCGGCGCTCGTGCCGTCATGGGGCACGGCGTCGTCGGGCATATCCTCGGCAAAGTCGGTCTTGATGACGGCGACGCCCATCTCCAGCAGCCGCCGGATCTTGGCCTTGAACCATTCGACGGCATCGGGGTTGGTGAAGTCGACGGCGGCGCTTGGCTTGGCGAACCCATGGACGAGGGCGAGGCCCCCACCCTGCCCTCCCCCGGAGGGGGAGGGAGAATTCGTCTTGCTCTTCAGCAGGAAACCCTTTTGCTCTCCCTCGGCGCGCATCTCGGAGTCGAGCGGCACGTACGGGCTCGCCCAGAGGCTGAGGCGGAATCCGAGCGCCTTCAGCTCGGCGATCATCCCTTCCGGATCGGGGAAGGCCGACTCGTCCCATTCCAGGTCACCGTGGTGTCCCTCGTGGTAGCGCATCCAGTAGGGGTCGATGTGGATGACATCGCAGGGGACGCGCTCCTCCCGCATCCTGCGGGCGACCTCCATGACCTCCTCGCGGTTGCGGTAGCCCCAGCGGCTGATCCAGAAACCGAACGACCAGTCCGGAGGAACCGCCGGGGCGCCGGTCAGCCGATGGTAGGCCTGCATCATCGGCGCGATCCCGTCGCCGATGATGAGGTAGGCGCGCAGATGATCAGCGCGGGCAGTGGCCTGCCAGGCGGCGACCGATGCCTGGCCGAGGTCGTAGTAGAGCGGTCCCGTCATGTCGAAGAAGACGCCGTAGCCCGCTGAGCTGAGGAGCAGCGGAACGTTCTTGTAGGCACGGTCACTGCGGACCCCAAACGCATCGACCGTCCAGGATGCGAAGGCCTGGCCGCGCCGGTTGAGCGCGCCGAAATGCTCACCCAGACCGAAGAGCGCCTCATCCGGCTTGAGTCCGGCCGTCAACCAGCGCAATCCCCGAGCGTGCCCGGTCGGAAAATGGTGGTAGCCGCCGCGGATATCACGATCGTTTGGTTCATCGAAGAAGCGCGCATCGCCCGACGCGTCCTTCAGCCGCAGGCGGAAGGGAGCGCGATCGACCTCGAGCGTCAGCTCCGAAGTGGAGACGGACCAGCCATCGGCTCCTTCATCCATCTTCCAGTCGGTGACCGATGGCGCATCCTCCACGAGCAGCCGGGACGGCCTGGTCGCGCCAGCCCCAAAGTGGAGGCGCACGATGTTCGGCGCCACGGGTCGGATCTCGATCGGGATCGCCACGCTCCTGTCATCCTCTGCCGCCAATTCGACCCGATCGCGGCGCGCTCGCGCGCTACGTACGCGGACGATCGCTCGGGGATCGCGCGGGGCAAAGTCACTCGCCGGCCGGGCCGGCTGCGCCGCTACCAGCCGCGCTGGATCCACTCGTCCAGATGAGGCCTTTCGCGGCCGATGGTGGTGG
>VBFR01000213.1 GCA_005889345.1 Chloroflexota bacterium | reverse complement strand
GCCGGGCACGGACCGGCGCCCTTAACGTCTCAAACGCTCGTATGGCACTTGCGCGCCACTCGCGTGGGGCGACGCCCCGCGTGTTTCTTGACAGCCTCCCGCTTTCGGCTGACTATGATGGGAGCGATGCGACGAAATCTGATAGCGGGATTGCTGATTGCCATCGGCCTGGCGCTGATGGCGACCGCCCTTCCGGCCAGTGGACTCCTTCGCCTCGGTGCGCCCGAGGCCGCGACCCAGCCGATCCCGGCGCTGAACGATCCGCTCGCGCCGCCCCATCAGCATCCGAAATTCCTCCCCAACACCAACAGCACGGGCGCCGGCCCCAGCCAGGTGGTGGCCTACCTCTCGATTCCGCGGCTGGGCATCAAGAACGCCCCCATTTTCGACCGCGGTGTCGACGCCAAGGGCAACATGTTGATCGCCAAGGGCTACTCCGTCACCCATTACGCCTACTCCTCTCCCATCGGCAGCGGCAACGCCGTCCTCTACGGCCACGACGACATCGAGGGCAGCGTCTTTAGCAGCATCAAGGACCTGAAGCCGGGCGACGAGGTCGACGTTGTGGATGCGAGCGGCTCGATCACGGCCTACCACGTCACCGGGAAGCCGGCGATCGTCCCTCCGAGCGCGGTGCAGATCCTGCAGCCGACCAACGACGTGCGCCTCACCCTCTTCACGTGCTGGCCCAACTGGGTCGACACCCAGCGGGTTGTCGTGACGGCGATGCCCGCGACGGCTTAGTGGTTCGTCTCCTGGGGCGGCTCCTGAAAATACTTCAGTAGTTCTTCCAGGGCCCTCGCGGCTTCGGGGTCGGCGAGTAATCGCGCCTGCATCTCCTGAACCTGCTTGACGAGCTCCTTGGCCTGCGTTTCCTGGGCGACCTGCAGCAGGACCGGCTGGCTCGCCGCCGAGACGATCATCGTCGCCTGCTGCCGAAGCATCTCCACCCCCTGGCAGCCGAGGCAGGTGCCGGCGTTGTTGCAGTGGCACAACTGCAGGCGCAGATTGTCGAGTTCCCGCTGCAGGGGCGAGAGGTCGACGGGCTGACTCACCCTTCAAGCTTAGCCGTAGCCGCGGGAACTTTTGGGCTCTCATCCCGTCGTAGGGACCGAGATGAGAATCGTGTCCTCGATCCGCCTCGTTCCTGTCCTGACCCTGTTCAGTGTGCTCGGTCTGCTCGCGGCATGCGGCGCGGCGACCTCCGGATCTCAGACGACCGGTGGCCTCGCGCAGGGATCCTCCGGAAGCTCTTCGGCAGCGGATCATGTGCCGGCCGACACGGCATCGAAGCAGGCCGCCGGCAACGCCGTGCTTCAAGCGCGGGGTGACCAGAAGGTCATTCAGGACGCGAACCTGGGGATTCAAATCAAGTCGGGCTCGTTCTGGAATACGTACGACAGGGCAGTCGCCATCGCCGACCGGTTCAACGGTTATCTCGTCAGCTCACAGGTTGGAGATCTCTCCGGCCGTGAGACGGACGCCGGCACCGTGGTGGTCGCCGTCCCGGCACCGCGTTATGCCGATGCTTTGAGTGAGCTCCGGCAGCTTGGCAAAGCAACGCAGCAGCAGATCACGAGCCAGGACGTCAGCGCTGATTACGTCGACCTGCAGGCGCGGCTCAAGAACCAGCAGGCGCAACAGGCGGTCATGCTCGACCTGATGCGCCGGGCGCAGAGCATCGCGGATAGCATCGCGGTCCAGAACCAGCTGTCCGCGGTCACGGGCGAGATCGAGCAGATTCAGGGTCGGATCCGCTATCTCGACCAGCGCACCACCTATTCGACGATCACGCTTCGCTTCTACACGGTCGCGGCGACGCCGGTACAACCGAGCCTGTGGGATCGCAGCGGCCTCGCCGGCTCGCTCGCCACCGCCGGGCAGGCGTTTGTGGCCGTGATCGGCGGGATGCTGGTTGTCGGCGGCTTCCTGCTGCCGTTCCTTCTTCTGATCGCACTCGCCTTCGGCGTCTGGCGGCTGCTGCCGGCCAACCTTCGGCCCACGATTCGCTGAGCCGCTTCAGTCCTTGGCGTCTACGCGTCGAAACCGATCGGCCAGGAAGCGCTTGTGCGCGAGCAGCTGGTCCATGTCGGTGCGGTGTACTGCCTCCGCCACCTGTCGCATCTCCGCGTCGAGGAAATCGAGCTCTTCAGCCAGTACGTCGACCGCGGCGCGCCCATGGCTGCCCGGTTGGGACGACACGTACCCGCTCGGGAGACGAAGATAAGCCTCCACCGCCGTCGGCAAATAGTCCGACACGGTGCGTTCGATCAAATACAGCTCGGGCGCGCCGAGCGGCAAGCATTCGAGGCGCGGAAGGATCTCGGTGCGAATGGTCAACTCGATTCGCTGCATTCGGGCGATGATCGCTGGGGGCAGACGGCCCGCCGCCGCCCCAATCTGCTCAGCGAGCGATCTTTGCACCCGCTTGGGATCGAATCCAAAACGACTGACGCGCCCGTTGCCGCGGACGGCCAGAGCGCCGACCATGTAGAGGCCAACGACCAGCAGCAGACCCTGGACGCCAACTGGGTCAATCATGATCAGCCCACCGCCAACCAGCGCCAGCGCCGAACCCGTCAGGTTTCGGCGGCTGGTCAGGTAGGCAACCAGCGCGCGCCCAGGCGACCGTGCGAGCAGCGACGGGCGGTACGGCGCCATCGCGGTTCCCATGTGCCTTCCCTGTTGTTAGGGCGTGCGCAGCGGCAGTTTCAGCTCGTCGGGGATTGGCGCGAGCTCGGTCGCCGGCGCCTCGTGCGCGCGTTCCAGGTACGCCTGTGCGCGCGTGACCTCCCTGGAGAGCGCATCGATCGTTTGCCGCATGGTCTCGAGCGCCTCAAGCTTGGAGGCATCGATGGTGTCGATCGTGGCGTAGATGTTGGCGAAGGCGGCTTGCAGCTTGTCGATGCTGACGGTCGCGCTCGCCGCTTGCTCATGGACACCGGCGGACTGCTGGCGCAGCATTGCCGAGGTGCCCTCGATCATGTCGGAGGTGGTTTCGTTCAGCGCGCCAATCTGGTCCAGCACGAGCTTCTGGTTGACCAGAGCCTGCGCAGTCATCACCGCGGTGCGCAGCGCCGACACCGTGGTTGTGGTCGCGCGATCGACACCTTTCACGAGCTCGAGATTGTTCTTGCGGACGAGCTCGAGCGCCAGGTAGCCCTGGGCGCTGACGGCCAGCTGGGTGGCGAGATCCTGCGTTTTCTGGCGAACGTAGAAGAGGCAATCCTCACGCAATGTCTTGGCCCGCTCAGGATCCTGGGTCTGTACCTCCCGGATACGTGCATCGAGGGCGGCATCCATCGCGCGAGCGAGGTAGAGGTATTGCTTGAGCCTATCCATTACGGCCCACAGGTTGACTTTCTCCTGCTCGACCGCAGCATTGTCCTTGAGCAGCTCGTCCTGCCCACGGTAGAGCGACTGCACGATCGCGTTGAGATGACCCTGGGCCGACTCGTACTTGCCAAAGTAATCCCGCAACCGGTTGCCCATCGGCAGCAGTCCGAAGAGCCGGCGACGGTCGAGCAGCCCGCGGTCTGACGGGTCGAGATCTTCTACGGTGCGCCGCAGTTGGAGCAGAGCGCTGGAGACGGAGGATTTGTCTTGCGCGCGGGAGAGCGCGCCGACGGGCCGCTCGAGCATCCGGTTGGAGACGCTGGCCGACTGCTTGATCTCTTCATTACCGAGCGCGTGGATGCCGTCGACCTTTTTCTTGAAGGCATCCGAGCGAGGATCAGCGGCCAGCAGCGCATCGAGGTAGGCGGCAACCGCGGCGTCGAGACGCGCAGTCGTTTGAGGATCGAGCGTAATCATCGGCGCGGGGGTCGCCGCAACGGCCGCCGGCTCAGATGGGGTCAGGGAAAGGTCAGCGTTCGCCTCGACCGACGTGCGCATGGACTCGCTCCTTTTGCTAGCCCGTGGGTGGGTGGATACAGGCTGGTCTTTCCCGAAAATCGCCCATCTCACACGTAAAAAAACGCGGGCGAGATCGGAACGGCGGAAATGAGTTCGGTAGCGGCAACGGTAGGCTTAGCGAGGTGAAGGCGACCGAGATCGACGGCCGGATGTTCCTCAACGGCGAGCGGGTCGCGGCGCGAACGGGCGCTAGCTTCGAGGCCATCGACCCGGCGACAGCCGAGGTTTTCGCGAGGGTGGCCCTCGGCGACAAAGCCGACGTCGACGCGGCGGTGGCGTCGGCACAGGCGGCCCTGGCTGGATGGTCCGGGCTCCCGCCGGTGCGCCGCGTTCGGCTCTTGAACCAGATCGCCGGCCTGCTCCGCGAGCACAGCCGCGAATTCGCCGAGCTGGAGAGCCTCGATGTCGGCAAGCCCTTGCGCCAGGCGGAAGACGACGTCGCCGCTGCCGCGGGCTACTTCGAATACTTTGCCGGTGTCGCCGACAAGGTCTTCGGCTCGAGCCTTCCCCTGGGAGCGGGCTTTGTCGACTTCACGCTTCGCGAGCCGCTGGGTGTCTCGGCGCAGATCGTTCCATGGAACTACCCGCTGCGCTTGGCGTCGCGCGGGATCGCGCCCGCGCTGGCGTGCGGAAATGCGGTCGTGGCAAAACCCGCCGCCGAGGCCGGCCTCAGCATCGTCCGGCTGGCGGAGCTGGCGATCGAGGCGGGCCTGCCGCCCGGCGTCTTCAATGTCGTGACGGGTGGGCGAGAAACCGGCGCGGCGCTTGCGTCCCATCCCGGCATCAACCACATCACCTTCACCGGCTCGGTCCCGACCGGAATCGCGATCATGAAAGCCGCGGCCGATAACGTGGTGCCGGTCACCCTCGAACTCGGCGGCAAGTCACCGAACATCGTCTTTGCGGACGCCGACCTGGAGCGGGCCGCGGAATCTGCCGCCACCACGTTGATGCAGAACTCAGCGCAAACCTGCACCGCGCCCACTCGACTCTTGCTCGAGGAGGCGGCGCACGACCGCTTCGTCGAGCTGCTCGCCAAGCGGATCGGGACCATCCACTTGGGCCGCGGGCTGGACAACCCGGACATGGGCCCGGTTGTCAGCGAGCGCCAGATGCAGCGGGTGCTGCGCTTTATCGCCGCCGGCGCGAAGGACGGGGCGAGGGCCGTGGCAGGTGGCCGCCGCGCCGACGGTGCCGGACTTAACCGTGGTTACTTCATCGAGCCGACGCTCCTCGACCAGGTGGCACGTGGGACCGCGCTCGAGCAAGAAGAGATCTTCGGCCCGGTGCTTACGGTGACGACATTTGGGTCAGTCGATGAGGCGATCGCCGTTGCCAATGGCACGCCCTATGGGCTCGTGACCGGAGTGTGGACCCGCGACCTGAGCCGAGCGCTCAGGGTCGCCACCGCGGTGAAGTCGGGACAGGTGCGCATCAACAGCTACAGCGTCGAGGGCAGCATCGGCCTGCCCTTCGGCGGCTACAAGCGCAGCGGATTCGGGCGCGAGCAAGGCGTCGAGGCGCTGGCGAACTACACCCAGCTCAAGAACGTGATGATCAACTTCGGTTGAGGGTAAGACTGGCGTAAGTCGCTGCCGGTGTGGCAGCGTTAGCGGCGGAGATGCTGCTCGAGCTCGTCCTTTTCTTTACGCTGGCCGCCGCGATCACGACCGCGGTGGTGATGGTTCCCGGGCTGGTGCGGGCGCGCGCCTGGGCCGCCATCCCGCTCGGGCTCGCGATCTTCATCGGCGCCGGCGGGCTGACCGGGCTACTCGCGCACGATCCCGTGGCCGCGACCGTCCTGCCACTGTTCGGGGTGGGCGCCGTGATCGAGACCCGCCGTCACCTTCCGCAGTGGAGCTTCCTCGCCGCCCAGCTGCTTTCGGCCTTGCTGGTGGCGTCCGTCGTCTACCTGGTCTACGCTGGTGCCCAACCGTTTGTCGACGGTTTGGGTCCGTTGGGGATCGCGGGCTCGTTCGTCCTGCTCCTGCTCGAGGCGAGCGCGCTGGCGCTCAGCGTCTATTACCTGTTCGAGATCCTGGACGTGTTCAGCCGGCGGACCCGAATCGCCCATCGCGCCGAATCCTCCTATCAGCCACCCGTTGCCATCCAGGTCCCCTGCTACAACGAGCCGATCGAGGTGGTCCGAGAGACGCTGACCGCGCTTTCCCAGCTCGATTACCCCGACCTCGTGGTCCAGGTGGTCGACAACAACACCAGGGACCCGCAGGTGTGGCAGCCGCTCGAGGCACTCTGCGCCAAGCTCGGACCGCGCTTCCAGTTCATCCATCTCGAGCGCTGGCCCGGCTACAAGGCCGGCGCGCTCAATGAAGCCACTCGGCGCTTGCCGGCGCACATCACCATCCTGGGCATCGTCGATGCCGACTACATCGTAAGCCCTGGCTTCCTGACGGAGATGGTCGGCCACTTCGCCGATGACCGGGTCGCCTTCGTCCAGACGCCACAGAACTATCGCGATTGGAAGGACAGCGGCTATCTGCGCGGCCTCTTCTACAGCTACCGCTATTTCTTCGACGTCACGATGCCGGGCCGCGCCAACCGGAACGCGATCATCTTCGCCGGGACGATGGGTTTGATCCGGCGATCGGCCCTGGAACGGATCGGCGGTTGGGAAGAAAGCGTGATCACCGAGGACGCCGAGGCGAGCCTTCGCATGCTTGGGCTCGGTTCCATCGGTGTCTTTGAGCCGAGCGCCTGGGGCGAGGGATTGATGCCGCTGAGCTTCGACGGACTGAAGAAGCAACGGTTCCGCTGGGCGCTCGGCGGCATCCAGATCCTTCGCCGGCAATGGCGGGAGCTACTGCCGTTCACCGCTCATCGGCTGCACCTCACGTGGGGCCAGCGTCTTCATTACCTCTTCGGCAGCGTGCACTGGTTCGGCGACCTGCTGACCGTCGGCTTTACCTTGCTGCTGCTGCTGACGGCCGTCGCCGCCGCCATCCACCACCGGCTTCCGGTTCGCGAGCTGACCGGTCCAATCCTCATCGTGCCCCTCGCCTTTCTGGTGACCGGCGTGCTGCGCGGGCTCTGGGCGTTGCGGCGAGCCGAGCGGTGCAGCTGGGGTGATGCGTTGCGCGCGCTCGGCATCTGGTTTGCCTTGAGCTGGGTCGTCACGCTCGCCGTGGTGCGCGGATTGCTCAGCCGCCAGGCGGCCTTCTTGCGCACGCCGAAGCAAAAAGCCGGTGGCAACCGCCTCTGGCCGGCGGTGCGCTCATCGGCGGTGGAGTCGACGCTCGCGGTGCTCGCCATCGCCGGGGCGATCGTGATGCTGGCCGCGGCGCCGGCGATCCCGACCGCCGTCCTCGCGCTCATGCTCCTCTTCGAGGCCTGGATCTTTGGCAGCGCGCCCTGGGCGAGCTTCGCGGCCGAAGGGATCCAGCTCACCCCCTTCCGACGAATCTACGGCCGGTCGGCGCAGAACACCGGCGATCGCCCTGACGCGCCGACCCGGGCCGCCGCGCTGATTCCCGGTGCGCTGGCGCTCGTCGTCGTTGGCGTCCTGGCCTACGGTCTCCTCAACGCCCCGCAAAGCGGGCCTCCGGGACAGGCCGACCTGCCGACGATCGGAACGATCACGCAACGGCAACTGCCGGCGACCGGCCCGGCTCCGACGCCATCGGCTGCCCCCACGCCGACACTGACACCGACGCCGTCGCCGAGCCCGTCCGTCAGGCCGACGCCGTCGCCGAGCGTATCGGCCAGCCCTTAGGGCTGGTTCAGCGGCGCCAGCAGGGCCAGCCCGTCGAGATCGTCGAGGTTGTACCACTGAAACATCACGCGCTCGATGCCAAGCGCCGACCAGGCGGCGAGCTGTGATGCGGCCTGATCCGGCGTCCCGACGATCCAGCTGCGTCGCCGAAACTCATCCGCCACGGCGGCCGGTGGCACGCCGGGCCCCACGCCCAGGAACGACTGCATCCAGCGGCCCTTCTCCACGACCTCCGCCGCGTCGCGCCCAATCAGAATGCCGCCCATCCAGGTACGCCGGATCGTCGCGGGATCGCGGCCGACCGCACGGCAGTGTTCCTCGAGCTTGGCGAGCTTGACGCGGTAGATCTCGGGAGTATGGGCATGGCTATTCCACTCATCGGCCTCGCGAGCCACGATGCGCAGCAGCCGGACCTCGCCGTCGCCTCCGATCAAGAGCGGCGGCGTGGGTTGCTGCAGCGGTCGCGGGTACGCCGTCGCCTGACGAAGCGGGTAGTACCGACCCTGCAGGTCGACCGGTCCGCCGCTCCATAGCGCCTTGATGACGGCGATCCCCTCCTCGAAGCGGTCGAACCGCTCCTTGAGTGATGGAAGCCCGATCCCAAATGCCTCGTGCTCGGCGACATTCCATCCGGCGCCCACGCCAAGCACCAGCCGGCCGCTGGAGAGGAGGTCGACGGCGGCAGCCATCCGCGCGAGCAGGGCGGGATGTCGAAACGTCATCGGGCTCACCAACGGGCCGAACCGGATCCGCTGCGTGCGTTGGGCCAGCGCCGTCAACGACGTCCAGCACTCGAGCGCCGGCCGGTGGCGATCGCCGCTCAGGCTGAAGAAATGATCCGAGCGCCACAGCGAGTCGAGCCCGAGCCGTTCGACGTGGTCAGCGATCCGAAACCAGTGCTCCCAGGTCAGCCCCTCCTGCGCCTCGATCATTACGCCGACCTTCATCGTTGCTGACGTTACCCGAACGAGCGCGCGGGGCGACACCTCCGGAATAGCCGCCGGCCTGGCACGGTTAGAGAAGGTGGTATGCCCGCCATCACCGTCGACAACATCCTGACGCTGGCGCGAATCCCGGACCCGGACCCGGCCAGCAGCACCGAGCGTCCCGTGCTGGCCATCACGACGGCGCCCAAAGGTGTCGAAGGCGAGGGCTTCCCGGTGCGGCGGGCCTTTTACGGGCTCGACCAACGCTACCTCGACCCCTTCATCCACATGGACCAGATGGGCGAGGTGGAATACGGCCCCGGCGAACCGAAGGGCACCGCCTGGCATCCGCATCGCGGATTCGAGACCGTCACCTACATGATCGACGGGACCTTTCAACACCAGGACTCGACCGGCGGCGGCGGCCTGATCACCAACGGCGCCACGCAATGGATGACAGCCGGCGCGGGTATCCTTCACATCGAGCGGCCGCCCGAGGCGCTGATCGCGAGTGGCGGTCTCTTCCACGGCATCCAGCTGTGGGTCAACCTTCCCTCCGGCAAGAAGTGGACCCCGCCGCGCTACCAGGACATTGGCGCGACGCGGGTCACCCTGCTCTCCTCACATGATGGCGGGGCACTGGTGCGCGTGATCGCGGGCGATGTCGCCGGTCACCGTGGGCCGGGCGCTACCCACACTGCGATCACCCTGCTGCACGCGACCGTCAACCCCGGGACCGAGCTACGCCTGCCGTGGCGTCGAGATTTCAACGGCATTGTCTACGTTCTCGCCGGCCGCGGAACGGTAGGCGCAAAGCGGGCGCCGATCGGATCCGGACAGCTGGCGGCGTTCGGCGCGGGCGACGTGATCAGCGTGACCGCCGACCTTGCGCAGGAGAGCCGCTCGCGCAACCTCGACGTGCTGGTGTTGGGCGGCGAGCCGATCGGTGAGCCCGTGGCCTGGTACGGACCCTTCGTGATGAACACCCACGAGGAGCTCGCCCAGGCCTTCGATGACTTCCGTCGGGGCCGGATGGGGACGATTCCCGCCGCCCACATCGGCGACTAGCGCCCCGCTCGAGCTGGGCTAACGATTGGCCTCAGTCGCCGCGTACACCGCTTAACGGATTTCCGCTGGCGTCGACGGTCTGCTGTGCGACCTGGCTCACGGCGGCGGAGCCGTCGCCCGGATAGACCACCACCGGGGTCCCGACTGGCGCCCACTGGAAGAGCGTCGTCACCGCCGCCAGTGGCACGTGGACGCAGCCGTGGCTCGCATACGGACCACTCTGCGAGCCAGGGCCGAGTGTGGCGTCCGGTTGCCAGCTGGCGTCGTGAAGGCCTTCGCCATTGTCGGTAAACCACAGCACCATCCGAACCGGGGTGTCCGGGTACCATTCGGGCGATCCCTTGGGCCACGGCGACTGCATCGTCCACGGCGAGTCCTTGCGGGTGACATGCATCGCGCCAATGTCGGTCGCGAGCGCTGGCCGGCCGGTCGTGACCAGCGTGTCGACCACCACCCGACCGCGGTCGTAGGCGATCAGCCGCTGGGCCTGCAGCGAAATCGTGATCAGCCGATCGGGACCGTCCTGCATCAGGCGCGTATGGAGCTGCTTCGCATAGTGCTGGATGCCGGCCGCCGCCAGCGCCACCGTCGACGAATCGACACGGGACAGCATCGCGCCGTAGCGCTCCAGCAATCCACTGAGTCGACCGGCCCAGCCGCGTCGGAGGAAGAGGGCGACGGTGGCGTCGTTGCGTCCGGCGGAAAGCGCCGCCTGACCGGAGGCGAGCAGCGACGCCGGATCGGCGTGGTAGCGCGCACGGAGCTGGGACGCCTCCGCCTGGATGGCGGCGTTCTCCGCGGCGTCGGAGTCGAGTACCGCGTTCTGCGGGGACTGGCCGTTTTGGGCAACCGCATTCGCCCCGGGGCCGCTGAGCGCCAGTCCCACCACCACGACCGCGATCAGGAGCGCTCCCCTGGAAGGCCGCGGCGCCGCCCACACCGGTCGGCGCCGGCCTATAGCTGAACCCGCGCTAGCAAACATAATGTTAGTCCTATTGTAATGTTCTTGGAAGCGTCGCGGGTGTGGCGCCCGTACCATTGGCTGGATGGCGCTGCGTTCCTACGCGGGCAGCGTGCGGGCACCCGATTTTCCGAGGGGACTCGATTGGATCAACATCGCCCGGCCGCTGCACATCGCCGATCTGCGGGGGCGGCTCGCGATCATCGACTTCTGGACCTTCTGTTGAATCAACTGCATGCACACCTTTCCGCAGTTGCGGAAGATCGAGCGCAAATATGGCGACCGGGTGATCGTGGTCGGGGTCCACTCCCCCAAGTTCCCGGCGGAGCGCGACACGGCGAATCTTCGCGAGGCGGTGCTGCGCTACCGCATCGAGCATCCGGTCGTCAACGATCGGGACTTCGCCGTCTGGAACCAGTTCGGCGGCCGCGCCTGGCCGACGCTGATGTTCGTCGACCCGCAAGGCCGCGTCATCGGAAAGCACGAGGGTGAGCTGCCCTTCGAACAATTCGATCCGCTCGTTGGCGGCATGCTGAAGGAATTCGAGCAGCGCGGCATCCTCGACCCGAACGCCGCCGCGATCGAGCTCGAGCAGATCCAGGAGCCGGCGCGCAGGTTGAAATTTCCCGGCAAGGTGCTGGCGACGGACGACGCGCTCTATATCGCGGACACCAACCATCACCGCATCCTGAAGGCGGGCCTGGACGGCTCGATTCTGATGAGCTACGGAAGCGGCGCGCCGGAACTTCTCGATGGACCGGCCGGTGAAGCGGCATTCCAGCAGCCGCAAGGGATGGCGAAATCCGGCACCACCCTCTATGTCGCGGACACGGAAAACCACGCGATCCGGTCAATCGACCTGGAATCCGGTGTCGTGGCAACGCTCGCCGGCAGCGGGGCGCAAGCTGTGGGAGCTGGAACCGGCGGGCCGGGGCGATCGACGGCTCTGAGCTCGCCATGGGATCTTGCCCTGGCCGGCGGCCTGCTCTACATCGCGATGGCCGGCACGCACCAGATCTGGTCGCTCGATCTTAAGACCGGCCACCTCGCGCCGTTCGCCGGCACCGGTCGCGAGGGACTCCTCGACGGACCGGCCGCGGACGCCTGGTTTGCCCAGCCGAGCGGCCTTGCGCTCGCCGATGGCCACCTCTATGTGGCGGACTCCGAAGTAAGTGCGGTCCGTGACATCGAGCTGCGGCCCAGAGTCGTGACCACCATTGCCGGTGAGGATCTGTTCGTCTTCGGCGACCAGGATGGTGCCGGTGACGCCGTCCGCCTCCAGCACCCTCTCGGGATCACGGCGCGCGACGGCGTCCTTTTCCTGGCAGACGCCTACAACAACAAGATCAAGCGCGTCGAGCCTCAACGCCGCGCCGTGACGACCTGGTTGGGCAGTGGGGCTGCCGGCCGTACCGATGGGCCCGGCAGCGCTGCCGCCTTCCGGGAGCCCGGCGGCGTCTGTGCCGGCACAACCGGTCTCTATATCGCGGACACGAACAACCACCGCATCGCCGTTGCCGATTGGGCGAGCGGAATGGTCCGCACCTTGATCGGGGACTGATCCGCCGCCGCCCTTTACGGGCCTTCGGAGCGCCAGTAGAATGGGGCCACCCTGGGGGGGCAGGGCGGAGGTCGGGGAATGCGGACGCTCTCGTTCCTTGGACTCGACGCCGCCGAGCGCCCGCGCTTGAGCGCGACGTCGATCCGTCAGCTTGCCCGGCTCGGAACCGTGGTGCGCTGGCCGGGCTTGCTCTTCGCCGCCATCCTGTCGCTAGCCGTGCCGCCACGGTCACCCATCGGGCTGGCCCTGGTCCTGGTCTGGGTGACGCTCTACAACGCCTGGGGCATGATCGCCATCTCGAAAGCCGATGACCGGTCGATCCTGCGGATCGGACGGGCCCTGACGCTCCTCGATACCGTCAGTTACTTCCTGGTGCTCTTCGTCTTTGGCGGCGTGGGCGCGAGCACCAGCATCTATGCGGCCTACATCCTGCTGATCGTTTGGATGGTCGCCTACGACGGCGCCGAGGGCGCCATGCTCTGCGTCGGCATCTTCGTCGTGGGCATGATCGCTCTCCATGCCGCCCTCAAGGCGATCGACGGCCAGGACTTCGGGAGCCGGGACGTCCTGTTGTGGAGCCTCATCATGGTGGTGGCGGGTGCCATCCTGGCGGCGTACGACCGGATCGTCATCGGGGGCGTGCTGCCGCAACCGCCGGGGACCGTCGAGACCCCGGTTAGCACCGCCACCGTTCCCGCGGTTCGCCTCTCCCCTCGAGAGCAAGAGGTGCTGCAGCTGGTCTCGGAGGGCTACTCGAATTCCATGATCGCGGGCCGTCTGCACCTCAGCGAGAACACCATCAAGACGTACGTCGAGAATCTGCTGACCCGGCTCAACGCCCGCAACCGGGCCGAGGCCGTGGCGGCCGCCTCGCGGCAAAACCTGATCTAAAAGACGCTCCTCTCCCCCGTTCGGCCTCCCCCGGTTGGAACCCGGTACGCCGCATCTTTCATCACCCTGGGGGATGCCGGCCGCGACGCCTGCACCGTAGGCTGTTGCCAGTGGGGGCGCCGATCGACCCGGGGGGCGCTCCGATGGCGACCAGGATGGTGGGGGGTTTCATCCTGGTCGCCTTTTTTCTGTGCGTCCTCCTCGCCTGGCCGGGACGGCGGCGCTGGCCCCTCTGGCTGATCGCCGGCCTTTGCGGTTCGCTCTGCGCGGCGCTGGCTCTGAGCCTCACCGACATTACCGGTGGGCTCATCGCGGCGCTGCGGCTGGCCGCGGTGGCGCTGACGACTGGCTTCCTCGCGACGGCCGCTGTACGCGACCTCCACGACCCGCTGCGCTGATCGCCCCTCCCCGGGGTGATCTCGCCGCCTTGACCAAGAAACAGGCTGTCAGGTATTGTTATATCCATACTGTTAGCAACAACCACTGGAGGGATTGGCAAATGATCCTGTTCCTGATCCTCTTGCTCCTGGCCGCGGCCGGGGTCGGCCTCTACGCGACGGAGAACTCCGGCACGCACGACGTCACGCTCTGGCAGTGGCACTGGTCGGCGGTCTCCGACTGGGTCCCGGTCGTCGTGGCCACCGCCGTGATCGGCGGGCTGTTCCTCCTCTACATGCTGTACTCCGGCATGGTGCATGGCGTCCGCGTCGGCTCGATGCGGCGTCGAGTCACGACCCGCGAGTCGACCATCAACGACCTTCGCCGCGAAAACCAGCGCCTGCGGGAAGAGAACGCCCGGGTGCGGAGCGAGCTTCGCGGAATGGACCGCGGCGTGGCGGCGACGAGCGACCGCCGCGTGATGGAGACACCCGCCGGCAGGCCGATGCCCGCCTACCAGGACACGACTCGCGACGCCAACCGTGAACCGGTCGCAGCGGATGCATCCGTCGACCGCTCACGCACCGCACCACCCTTCCGGCCGCGTCCGACCTTCGGCGAGCGCGTTCGCGCCTTCTTCAGCGGACGAGAGCGGGCGGGGTCCTGACTCGGAAGCGTCCGGCGTCGTCCTCTTGCAGAACAGGGTCTCTCAATGAGCCCCTGTTTTTGCGTCTTGGGTAGCCGAGGCTTGACAGCCTGCCAGCCGTGTCAGCTAAATTGATACCGTCGATAGCAGTTAGCGAAATCGCGGGCCCGACCATCCTCAGTGCAGGCGCCCCGTGCAACGTCCAGTTTCAAAGGAGGCGAGAAATGCCGGCAAGCGGCAAGCGAGGCTTCGGTTCCATGGATGAAGCAAAACAACGGGAAATCGCCAGCAAGGGTGGGCAGGCCGCGCACCTGAAGGGCTCGGCGCACGAGTTCAGCGCGGAGGAAGCCCGGCAAGCGGGAAGCAAGGGCGGCAAGGCGGCGCACGAAAAGGGGTCCGCGCACGAGTTCTCCTCCGAGGAAGCGCGAGCGGCCGGCCGCAAGGGAGGCGAGGCTTCCAGCCAGGATCGCACCCGCATGGCCACGATTGGCCGAGAGGGCGGGAAACACTAGAAGCCGAGGGAGGAAACCGGCGGGCTTCCTCCCCTTGTCCTCTACAGCGCGCCGACCAGTTCCTGGATGCGTGCCTCCGAGAGCGCGACGTCGGACAGCGTGCCGGCGAAGTAGGCGTCGTACGCTGCCAGGTCGAGCAACCCGTGACCGCTCAGGTTGAACAGGATGGTCGGCGACTCGCCGCGATCGCGCGCCTTGACGGCTTCGTCGATGACGGCGCGGATCGCGTGGGCGCTCTCCGGCGCTGGAATCGTCCCTTCGGCTCGCGCAAACTGTACGGCGGCGTCGAACACACTGCGTTGTGGGTAGGCGACGCCCTCGATGTAGCCGTGATCCACCAGTGCCGACACCAGAGGGGCCATGCCGTGGTAGCGCAGACCGCCGGCGTGGATGCCATCTGGGATGAAGTTGTGGCCGAGCGTGTGCATCTTCACCAGCGGCGTCATCTCTCCGGTGTCGCCAAAGTCGTAGGTGTATTTGCCGCGGGTGATCGACGGGCACGCCTCGGGCTCGGCGGCGAGGAAACGCGTCTTGCTTCGCCCCTGCAACCGGTCGCGCAGGAATGGGAAGGCCAGGCCGGAGAAGTTACTTCCGCCGCCGACGCAGCCGACCACGATGTCCGGCATCGCTTCGGCGCGCTCCATCTGCAGCAACGCCTCTTCCCCGATGATCGTCTGGTGCATCAGCACGTGGTTGAGAACGCTGCCCAGGGAATACTTGGTATCGTCGCGACCGGCGGCGTCTTCCACCGCCTCCGAGATCGCGATGCCCAGGCTCCCGGTGGAATCGGGGGTTTCGGCGCGGATACGCCGCCCCACCTCGGTGCGGTCAGACGGGCTGGGGACGACCTCGGCGCCCCAGACGTGCATCATGCTCTTGCGGTACGGCTTCTGCTCGAAGCTGATGCGAACCATGTAGATCATGCATTCGAGGTCGAATAGCTTGCTGGCAAACGCCAGCGCACTCCCCCACTGCCCGGCTCCGGTTTCCGTCGAAAGCCGTTTGGTGCCCTCGGCTTTGTTGTAGAAGGCCTGCGCCACCGCGGTGTTCGGCTTGTGCGAGCCGGCCGGGCTGACGCCTTCGTACTTGTAGTAGATCCTCGCCGTCGTCTTCAACTCCCGCTCCAGCCGGCTGGCGCGCATCAGCGGCGTCGGACGCCACAGCCGTAGCGCCTCTTGCACCGGGCTCGGGATGTCGATGTAGCGCTCCTGCGAGACCTCCTGCTTGATCAGCTCCATGGGGAACAGCGGGGCGAGGTCTTGCGGACCGATCGGTTGCTTGGTGCCTGGGTGTAATGGCGGACTACCCGGAAACGGCAGGTCCGCCTGGATGTTGTACCAGCGCTTGGGCATATCTCGCTCGTCGAGCAGGATCTTGGTGGCGGCTTCGGGCGCGTGAATGCTCATTGGTTAGCTCCCTCCTGTGGTGCCTAGGTTTTAGCATGGACGACACCTTGATGCAAAGGCCGCAGCGGCCCGCCATGCTCGCCGCCCTGGAACGCCTGGTCACAACGGAGTCGCCTTCTTCGGACAAGGCGCGCTGCGACGCCTGCGCAGACGAGGTCGCCAAGCTCTTTCAGCAACGCCTCGGGCTGGCTGCCATCCGGCACCGGCGCGACGAAGCGGGCGACCACCTGGAGATCCGCGTTGGCGAAGGCACCGAGCCGATCGTGCTGCTGTGTCATCACGACACGGTCTGGCCGCACGGCACCCTGCGGCGGCTGCCGTTTCGCGTCGACGGCGATCGCGTCACCGGACCCGGGAGTTACGACATGAAAGCCGGCATCGTGGAGGCCGCCTTCGCCCTCGAGCACGCGCGGCCCCGTCGCCCTGTCGTGGTCCTGTCGACCTCCGATGAGGAGATCGGCAGCGCCAGCTCCCGGGCGTTGATCGAGGAAACGGCGCGCCATGCCGTCGCCGTCCTGGTCCTGGAGCCGGCCGCCAGCGGTGGCGCCCTCAAGACCGCCCGCAAGGGCATCGCCGATTTCACCCTGGAGGTCGACGGCCGGGCGGCTCACGCCGGCACTGAGCCGGAGAAGGGCATCAGCGCGGTCGAGGAGCTGGCGCACCAGGTGCTGGCCCTGAAGGGGCTGGCCGATCCAGTGAGCGGGACGACGATCAACGTGGGGGTGGTGCAGGGTGGCACGCGACCCAATGTGGTGGCAGCGCACGCCCGGGCCGAGATCGACGTCCGGTTCACGCGCGCCTCAGAGGCAGATCGCGTGGTCGCCGCGATTCAGGGCCTTCGGCCGCAGCTCGAGGGCGCCCGCCTGCGCATCCGCGGTGGCGTCGACCGTCCGCCGATGGAGCGCGGCCCTGGCGTCGTTCGGCTCGCCCAACTGACCCAGGCCATTGCGGCCGACGTTGGATTCCCACTGAGCGAGGCCAGCGTGGGCGGGGCTAGCGATGGCAACTTCACGGCTGCGATGGGCGTACCCACGCTCGACGGGCTCGGACCCGATGGCGGCGGCGCGCACGCCGATTCCGAGCATCTCCTGGTGGAAAGCTGGCTGCGGCGCACGCTGCTGCTGAGATTGCTGATCGAAGCCCTCTAGCGGACTTGACGGCGCCCGCACCGCCTGTGTTAGGGTGGACGACGGTCCGTTACGTCCCGTTCTAGCTCATCGCCTCCTCTCGTCTCCGCCGCGGACCAGAAGGGTTGGCGTCTCACTGACGGAGGGAAGGCTTCTTGAGCGTTACATCGTTTATTGCTATTGTGTCAAAGGCTCGTGCCCATATCTTGCGGTTGACCAGCGCCCGACTCCAGGATCTTGTGGCCTCCGACTGGGCCGCTCGGACGGTCCTGCAGTACTGGCGACTCCGGGGGTATACGCGATCCGCACTCAGAGTGCTGCGCCAGCATCGGCGGCGACCATCGGTGAACTTGGCTGGCCACATGCTCGTGCTCGGATTGGGATTCGTGCTGGTCGTCCCGGTGATGAGCGGCCGAGGCGAGCCTACCCGGGTGATCGCAGCGCAGCGTTCGGGCTACGTCGCCAGCTCGGCGACCTGGACGACCGCGGCCCGCGCCCGCAATGCCGTGGAGATGCGCGAGGTTGCGAAGGCGTCCACGCTCGAGGAACGACCGGCGCCGCCGGTGATCGAAGCGGCACCCGCGATCGACGCGGCGCCCGCGATCGGCACACGGGTTGCGCCGAAGCCGGCGCAGGCCGGCACCTTCACGCCCCCGCCCGGGTCTGGGGGGGATGGCCTGGCCGCAATCTACGCCGTCTTCGGTAACAGCCCGGGCCTCAGTTGGGCGTTGCGCGTCGCCAACTGCGAGAGCCACTACAACCCGCTCGCGATCAACCGCTCGAGCGGCGCCAGCGGGCTCTTCCAGTTCATGCCCTCGACCTGGAACGCGAACTTCCCCGGGCAGAACATCTGGGACCCATATGCCCAGGCGCGCGGCGCGCTGGTCTTCTACAACGCGGGACGTCAGAGCGCCTGGACCTGTAAGTAACGCCTCGCGTCCCAGCTAGGCGAGCTAGCATGTGGCCCGTGCCGCGCCGCGCATCGGGATCACCGCCGCCTGTCGACATCCGGCTCGTCCGCACGCACGACGAGTTCGCCGCCTGCGAGGCGATGAGTCGGGATATCTGGGGCGCCGCCGAGCGCAACGTCGTGCCGCGCGAGCTGCTCCTCACGATGCAGCACAACGGCGGGCTCGTCCACGGCGCCTTCCTCCCGGCCGGCCGGCTGGTCGGCTTCTGCTTCGCCTTTCTCGGCCGGCGGGAGACCCAGCTGCGCTTGTGCTCTCATCAACTGGGGGTGCTCCCGGAGTTCCGTGGGAGCGGGATCGGGATCGCCCTGAAGCAGGCTCAGCGGTACGATGCGTTGAGACTGGGGTACGAGTTGGTGACCTGGACTTTCGACCCACTGGAGGCACGCAACGCGTACATCAATCTGCACCGCCTCGGCTGCATCGCCCGCCTCTACGATCGGAATCACTACGGGGCCATGGAGGACGACCTCAACCGAGGACTGCCTTCAGATCGGTTGGAAGCCGAGTGGTGGCTGCGCCGCACCACGCCTCGCCTCGGGGCGGATCCCGTGGTGATGTTGCGCGTGGGCGCCGGCGGCGAGCCGGTCCGGGAGCAGACCGACCTGAGCCGCGGCGGCACCGTGCTGATCAGCGTGCCGCCCGATTTCCAGGCGCTCAAGCGCGCCAGCCTCGAGCTTGCCTTGCGCTGGCGGATGGAGAGTCGGGCAGCAATCGAAGCGGCGCTCAGCAGCGGGCTTATCGCGGTCGACTTCCGCCGCGACGGGGCCTATGTCATGGCGCCAGGGCCATGAAGATCGACGCCCGGGCGGTCGCCCCACGCGCGCGGCGCTCCGCACGTCGCCCGACGCGAGTGGCGCGCAACGTGCCATACGAGCGGAAGAGACGTTGTCGTGCCATGCGCGCGCTTGACCGGGCGTCGCCCGACGCGAGTGGCGCGGCACGTGCCATACGAGCCTTTGAGACCGTTGGTCAACCGCAGCCCTGGTAGGACTGATCAATGAAGATAGACGCGGTCGAGCTGCGCGTGCTCAAGATGAGCTTGCTCAAGCCCTTTCGCACCAGCTTCGGGGTCCAGCAGGACCGCTACCCGTTGCTCGTTCGCCTGGACATCGACGGGCGCTCTCAGTGGGGAGAGTGTGTCGCCGGTGAAGGCCCCTGGTATTCGTACGAGACGGTCGAAACGGCGTGGCAGGTCCTCAAGGGCTTTCTCCTGCCAGCGGTACTCGGGCGCGACCTGGCCAACGTCGATGCCCTGGAGACGCTGTTCGCGCCGGTCCGCGGGCATCATATGGCAAAGGCGTGCATCGAGATGGCCTTCACCGGCGCGCTCGCCGAGCACGCCCGCAAACCGCTCGCCACCTTCCTGGGCGGAGTCCGCGATCGGGTTGAGACCGGCGTCAGCATCGGTATCCAGTCAACCGTCGACGAGCTGCTGGACAGCATTGGCGCGAGCCTCGACCAGGGATACCGGCGCATCAAGGTGAAGATCGAGCCTGGCTGGGATGTGATGGCGATTGGCGCCATCCGCGCGCGCTATCCCGAGATCACGCTGATGGCGGATGCCAATGCGGCCTACGATCTGGACGACGCCGCCCACCTGGCGCAGCTCGACCGCTTCGGGCTGTTGATGCTGGAGCAGCCACTCGCCGCCGGCGACCTGGTCGATCATGCCTCCTTGCAACGACAGATCCGGACAGCCATCTGCCTCGACGAGAGCATCGAGTCGGCTCGCGATGCGCGTCAGGCGCTGCAGCTCGGCGCCTGCCAGGTGATCAACATCAAGCCGGGCCGGGTCGGTGGCTTCGCCGAGTCGCGGCGGATCCATGACATCGCCGCGAATGCGGGGGTGCCTGTCTGGTGCGGCGGTATGCTCGAGACCGGCATTGGGCGCGCCTGCAACGTGGCGCTCGCCACCCTCCCCAATTTCCGGCTGCCGGGCGACATTTCCGCCAGCGACCGCTACTGGGCCGAGGACATCGTCGAGCCGCCCTTTACCCTGCAACGTGGAGGCACCGTCTCGGTACCGACCCGCTGGGGCCTTGGTGTTCGCGTCAAGGCGGACCTGGTCGAGCGGCTGACCGTCCGGCGCGAAATGATCAGACCCTAGAGGAAGAACGCCGACAGCGCGATGATGACGTAGACCCCGATCAGCTGCAGCCCTTCCAGCCAGTTGCTGTGGCCGTCGCGTGAGATAACCGCGATGATCAGCGTGGCGATGAAGACCGCCCCGATCTCGAACCCGGTGAAGACGAAGTCCATCGGATGGCCCAACAACAGGCTGATGAAGACCATGGCTGGCGCGACGAACAGCGCCACCTGCGTGGACGAGCCGACCGCGATCTCGAGCGTGACATCGACCTTGTTCCTGATCGCAAAGAAGACCGCCGATGCATGCTCGGCGGCGTTGCCGATCACCGGGATGAGGATGAGGCCGACGAAGATCGGCGAGATCTTGAGCGTCTGCAAGGCAGGGTTGAGGGCGGAGACGAGGAGCTCGGATTCCAGGCCGACCAGCAACGCGGCGCCCAGCAAGACGCTACCAGCGAGCACCCTCGACCATTCAGGCTTCTCATTGGACGTCGGGGTGCGAAACAGATGCGCGCTCGTGAACTGCATGAAGACGAGGGCGGACCCATATAACACGATCAGCGTCGCCGCCACGCCGGTGGAGACGACCTCGCGGTCGCCGCTGGAGACACTCGGCGCCGTCGCCACGAGCAGCGCCGGCACGCCCAGCCCGGCGACGGCTAGGACGAGCGACCCGGTATGAACCCCCGCGGCGCGCGCGCTAAACGCTTGCTCGCCGCAACGCAGCCCGCCCACAAACAGGGAGAGGCCGAGGACGAGCAGAAGGTTGCCGACGATGGAACCGATCAAGGAGGCTTTGACGACCTCGAAGTTTCCAGCGGCGATGAGGAACACGGCAACGATCAACTCCGTCAGGTTGCCGAAGGTGGCGTTGAGCAGACCTCCCAGCTGGGGGCCGACGCGGATCGCGAGCTGGTCGGTCGCGCGCCCGATGAGGCCCGCCAGGGGAACGATCGCGAGCGCCGAGGTGATGAAGGTCAGCAACGGCTGGTGCGTCACTTCCGCGAGCAGCGATACCGGTACGAAGACGAGAAGCCAATTGATCGAGGGCCGCAACAACCGCGCCCAGCCAGGCATTGGCCTCCATTATCCGGTCAAGATCGGGGCGTCGACGACGCCGCACCCAGCCGTGGGCATCGCCCTGTGCCGATCCGGCGTAAGCATCGCCGCTGTGCCGCTCCGATGATGGCGTGACACCCAGTGCCGATGCGAGGACGCCAGACACGCGCGCCGTTTTTCGGGCAAAAGAAAAAGACCTCGGCGATGACCTACTCTTCCAGACCGTTGCCAGCCCAGTACCATCGGCGCTGACGGGCTTAACTGCTGTGTTCGGGATGGGAACAGGTGTTTCCCCGTCGCTATGGTCACCGAAGTCTTTTCCTTCGATCGCTGCGAAGAAGTGCTTTAGGGACCGCGCGCAGAATCACGC
>VBFR01000212.1 GCA_005889345.1 Chloroflexota bacterium | reverse complement strand
TCCGCGCGCGCTTTCGAAAGAGCGCGGTCTGGCGGACACGACGCTCTGGACTGCTGCGCAATGTCTGCATTGCGCTGGGCAATATCGCGGATCGCTCCTCCGTGCCCGCGCTCGCCACCGCCCTCGACGACGGTGAGTCCCTGGTGCGCGGCCACGCGGCGTGGGCGCTGGGCCGGGTGGGCGGCGCGGCCGCGCGGAGTTACCTGGAGCAGGCGCTCAGGCGCGAGAGCGACGCCTGGGTGCTGGACGAGTGCGCGCAGGCGCTGCAGGCCTGCCGGCCACACGTCGTCCCGTCAGCGGTTTGACGGCCGTCCCCTCTTCGGCCCGGGCCAGCATGAACAGCAGGTCCGAGAGTCGGTTGGTGTAGCGGAGCACTTCCGGATTGTGCAGTTGTCCGCCCTGCTGGAGGCCGACGATGCGGCGCTCCGCGCGTCGCAGCACCGCGCGCGCGACATCCAGGGCGGCCGCCGCCTGGGTGCCACCCGGAATCACGAAGGCATCGGGCAGCGGAACGCGGCGCTCGAGGTCGACGATCTCGAGCTCGATCCGACCGGTGAAGTCGGGCGTGACGATCATGAAGTGCTGCTCCAGCTTGCCGTACTCGGCCGCGTCAGTCGCCAGCTCGGCGCCGACCGTGAACAGCTCGCTCTGAATGCGCAGGATGATCGCGTGCCGGCCGCGGTCCTTAACCAGGGCGCGCGCCGCCCCCAGTGTCGAGATGGCCTCATCGACAGCGCCGTACGCCTCCGTGCGCGGATCCGTCTTTTTCACGCGCCCGCCGTAGAGAAGCCCGGTCTCTCCCCCATCGCCGGTCTTGGTGACGATGCTCTTTCGTGCGATGGCGATTCCTACGCGGCGCCTCGGGCCAGCACTTCCTGCGTCCACTGCTGCAACACCTTGCGATGGCTCGCGAATGCCAGCGGCGGCAACCCGTCGGGGCGGAACCAGCCGACCTGCTGCACCTCGTCGCCGGCCGCGGGACGGCCGGCGATCAACCTGGCGCGATACGGAAGCAGCACGATGCCCTCGTCGTCCATGAGGATGTGCTGCACGGCGAGCAGTTCCAGCGGCTCGATCCGCACCTGGACCTCTTCGATGCATTCACGGATCAACGCGTCCTGCGGGTGCTCATCCCAATCGACATACCCGCCGGGCATCCCCCACAGGCCGCGGCCCGGCTCGATGTCGCGAAGGATGAGGAGGACGCGGCCGCTATCCTCGATCAGCGCCGATACCACCACCTTGGGGTTGCGAAAAAAAATCCGGTCGCATTGCGGGCAGACACTCAGGTGCTGCTTCGCCACCAGCCGGGTCTCCGTCTTCGACCCGCAACTGGAGCAGAACGCGTTCACCGCTTGCGGCTCAGCCGCCACCCAGCCGGAACGACGACGGCTGCCGCCACGAGCTTGATGGCATCCCCAATCAGGAACGGGTAGAGCCCGAAGTCGAGCACCTTTGTTGGCGGAACGAAATGGGCCAGCCAGAGCAGCCCGAAGAAGTAAATGGCGACCTCGCCGGCGATCATCGCCACAATGGTTCGCGGCAGATCTTTCGTCCAGCCCAGATCCGCGAACCAGCCAACGATCAAGGCCGCCGCGACGAAGCCGGCCAGATATCCATAGGTAGTCGCTCCCGGCGCGGCAGCGAAGACGGGAAGGCCCATGGCGCCTTCCGTGACGTAGAGGAGCATCGAGGCCGTGCCCAACCGGGCACCAAGCACCGCGCCGCACAGTAAAACCGCGAAGGTCTGTCCGGTAATGGGCACGGGCGTGAACGGCAAAGGGATCGCGATGTGGGCCATCAGTCCAGTGAAGAGGCTGAACGCGATGACCAGGCCGGCATCGCTGAGCAATGAGCGCTCGGGGACCCAGTGACGCGCCAGCGCCGCCGACGATGCCCGCTGCACGGAGAAATCCTAACGCGTTCGATTAAGTAATGGGCGTGGCTTCCGTTATAGATCGGTCGTGCCCGCCCGTTTGCTGTTGATTGGCGTCTTCCTGCTCGCGGCTTGCTCGCCTCAAGCTGGCGCGACCCCAACCCCATCGGCGTCGAACGTTTCCGCGCCGCCGTCGGCGACGGCCGAAGCAACGCCGATCTCGGGCGACGGCGTGGCCCTGTCCTTGTCGGCCATCCAGCGGCTGAATCCGAACGTCGGATACATTGCGGGCTGGACCGGAACGGGCGTTGGACTCGCGAAGACCAGCGACCGCGGAGCAACCTGGCAGCGCCTTCCCATCCCTGCCGACCACCTCACGGCGCTTCGGTTCATCGACGAGCATGTCGGATGGGCAGCCGGTTTTCTCGGCCGGGACGTGGCGCGAATCGCGTGTTCCCAGGCAGCGGCGCCTGGGACTCAACCCTGCAAGGGCGTCGTCGTTCGAACAG
Source organism: Chloroflexota bacterium (assembly GCA_005889345.1). Lineage (GTDB taxonomy): Bacteria > Chloroflexota > Dormibacteria > CF-121 > CF-121 > CF-13. The sequence goes on along the minus strand of VBFR01000212.1, from coordinate 19,298 downwards.
AAGACGGCGGGCACACCTGGGTGACCGTGCTCGAAATCCCGACGGACGGGGTCTACGGTGAGCCGATCCGACAAATTCAGGCTGTCGACGGCGAGCGTGCCTGGGCGGTCAGCCTCGATCAGTCGCCATGTCAGAGCCTTTGCCCGTCATTTCTTCAGCGCACGACGGATGGCGGTCGAACCTGGATCACGCAACTCCACGGGGAGATCGCGACCATCCGCTTCGCAAGCGCCACCCGTGGCTGGGTCGCGCTCGACGACACGCCCAGCCCGGGAACGGTGGAAGTCCGCGCGACGAGCGATGGTGGAACGACGTGGCAGACGGTGCTGCGCACCTCCACCGGCCAGGCGCAGGGATTGGATGCGGCCACCATCTCGACCGCCTGGCTGTTTACCCGCGACGGCGCCTACTGCAGCTCGAGCGGATGCCAGAAGTACGCGCTCTTCCGGACCGACAACGGAGGCCTTACCTGGTCGAGCCTGGGCAACCCACAGGACTTCACGGCGAATTGCTCAGGCGGCCTTCTTGGTGCTCCCCTGTTCGCGAGCCCGGCGCGTGGCTGGTTGGCCCTGGGTCTGGGTGCGGGCGGCGCCAACGTCGGCCCAGGCGGCATCCTGAAAACCGACGACGGCGGCCGGACCTGGCGCTGCGCCACGACGCCGCCGAACACGGACCTCGTCAGTGCCGCCGATCCACTCGACGTGTGGGCCGCGGGCGAAGATCGAGTCATCCAGTCGACCGCCCTCTATACCACGGAGGATGCCGGAGCGACCTGGCATCGCCTCGACCTGAGCTCGCTCCGCTAAGCGCTGCCGGCGGGGACCTTCTCGAACTCTGGGCGAGGCGTCAATAACGCGAGATCGTCTTCGCTCAGCGGTGTCGACTCTAAGGTGCGCCCCGTCTTCGCCGCTGCGACGATCTCATCCTTGTGCAACCGAATCCGGCGAGCACCGAGCGGACATTTGAGGTACTCGGCGAGCGGCTCATCGCAGTAACCCATCCGCTGGTCACCGCACTTGGGCTGCACCGGCTTCGCCAGCTCGGGAAATTGCGTCTTCAATGCATTGCGAGCCTTGGCCCACATGTGCCGGATCTCCCACTGCGCCCGCCAGCAGAGACGCAGGTCGGCGACGTGCAGGAATTCCTCGTAGTTCACCGTGAAGGTGAGGTTCGTAGAAGCCGCGTTGGGCAACAGAAAGCGGGCGTCCTCGGCCGGCACGCCCGCCTTGAGCGCTTGGTCATAGAGCTCGCCGACGCGGCGCATGAAAGCCACGTACTCATCGCGCAGGCCGGCTTGCTCCCAGGTTTCCGGCACGACGTACGGGAAGTCCGCTTCCTTGAAGGCGTAGTAGCGCTGCGATTGCTGGTCGAAGGTGATGCCGTTGTTGTGCCGCACCAGCTGGTGGCTGGCGGCGCGCGACAGCCCACTGACGGCGAAGGTGAAATAGACCTGCGTGCGGGGCGAGGAATGTCCGCTCTTCAGCTTGTCGAAGATGAACGTTCTCATCTTCTCCTCGGAGATCTTCCCCGACTCGATGTCGGCCCAGATCTGCTGCGGGGTGAACTTCGAGTAGCAGGTGCGGAAGGCGACGTACATGACCCGGATTGGATCAGGCGTGTGGGTGAGCAGCTGGACGTCGACGGCAGTATCCATCCGGGGCCGTCCTATTCTGCGACCCCACAACATCTAGTGTCAAGGCCAAGGTTTATCCACCATCTGTGGAAATCTTGGGGAGAACGTATCATGAGCCGGCATGCCGGTCACCGAGGCAGATTTCCAGCTCCAGGGTCGCGTCGACAACTACCGCGAGCAACTCTTCGAACTCCTCGTCGCGCTCGACGCGCAGGTCCAGGCTCAACTCGCCACGATCAACCGGGAGAAGCTCGGCGGCCGCGGCCGGGTGAGCTACGAAACGCGGCCGCCCCGCTGGACGCTCGCCTGGAAAGGCAACAAGAGCCACCGCGTCTTTGAAGTCAACCTGATGGCGTTCGCCCAGGGAGGCGCCTGGGTGATTCACGGCCGCATGGGCCTCGACCGTCCGTTCCGCAACCTCAAGAGTGTGCGCGAGCGAGACGAGGCCGCGCTCCGGCAGGAGATCGTCGACCAGGTCGCCATCGACGAGACGGTCCTCTAACCGGCGATAACGACCGGGCTTGATTGGAATCGTTGCAGTATGAACGCCCCTGCGTAAAGCACTGCAATCACAATCAACAAGGCCCGGTAACCGGTGACCAGCGAGCCGTACTCGAGTACACCTCCCAGCATCGCACCAAGGAGGTTGGTTGCGAAGGCGAGGCTAGATGCGGCGACGTCGCGGAAGCGTCTGGCGAAGACCAGGTTAGCAAGGAAGACCGGCGCGAACGCGACCACGACGGCGACGATGAAACGCGGAACAACCGTGAGACCGAGGAGCAGATCCGGTGGCACGAGCCACGCGACGGCGAGCGCCACGAGCAAGGCCGCGTAAAGGCGCCAGGGAGGCCCCAGATCGATCCGCCTCGCAACCTCGATCGCGAGGTAGACCGCGAGAAGGATCCCCACGAAGACGAGTGCGTTGACGAACCAGGTCGTGCCGAAGAGCAGGGCGAACTGGACGACATTCTTGGTTTCGAGCAACAGGAAGGCGGCGCCCATGAAGAAGAGGTCGAGGTAGCGCCCCATCGGCCGCAGCGGTCCGGCTCCCACCCGGATGAGCAGCAGCGCCGCCCCCAGGATGAGCGCGAGCGTCAGCAGGTAGAAGCCGGGGATCGTGCGCTCCTGCAAGTAGAGAAACGGATAGTCGTCGCTTGCCGGTGGCGGCACGGCCCCCGGAGGCCGCCACAGCGTCGGGCACTGCAGCGTCGTCGGATCGGCGCTCGCCATCAGCAAGGCGAGCCGGCCCACCTGCCCCGTCGAATCGAGGCAGGGAGGGTGGCCATACACCTGTTGTAGGGTGCCGGCGAGTCGGTCGACGAGCCATTGCTCGCGGTAGTAGTTGTACTCACCGAAGGCGCCGCCGGCGTTAAGGTGCGCGCGCGCCGCCTGCATGGCCTCCTTCGTAAAGAGGTAGCTCTCCAGTCGCAGGGACGATTGACCGGCGACCAGCGTCAGCGAGTCGGGTAAGGCGAAGAGGATCAGGTCGTAGCGGCGCGCGGTCTGCTCGAGGAAGGCGCGACCGTCGTTGACATACGCCGTGACCCGTGGGTCCTGGAACGCTCGGTCCGGATTGCGCTGGACCCCGATATCGTGAATCCGCGGATCGATTTCCACCGCATCGATGTGCTGGGCGCCCAGCCGCAGTGCGATCGCCACGTCATTGCCCGTCCCGGCGCCGACGATGAGCACGCTGCTCGGCGCCGCCCTCCGGTGCTGGTACGGAAGGCCGTAGATGGGGACCTCGTCGAGCCGTCGCTGCGCCGAATCGATGGTTTGGTGGGGGATGCCGTTGACGAGCAGCGTGACGGCCCCTGACGGGTGCGGGTTCAACCGGATCTTGTAATAGGGCGACCAGCTGTCGGTGGGGACGGCCGATTCCAGGCCCAGCAGCGTGAGCATGATGGCCAGCACCGGCGCCTGCCGGAGCGCCAGCCGTCCGCCGATCAAGAGGTAGAGCGCCACGGCGACGATCGCTCCCCAGACCAGGGGAGGCGCCTCGAGAAAGGCGAGGATCGAGAAGGCGACGATTCCAGTGAGGCTGCCGAGAATGTCAAGGCGGTACGCCTCAAGCGGCGCGAAGCGGCGAAAGGTCCGTGCCACGCCCTCCCCCACCAGCGCCATCACCGCGGCGACCCCGAGGAAGAGCAGGGGCAAGGTGAGGAACGGTGGCAGCCCACTGCGTGTGCCCAGTGCGCCAAAAAAGATCAGCTCGGTGCCGGACCGATCGATTTCGACCGGGAACACGCGAACGAAGGCCACCAGCGCCGTCAGGGCGATCGGTGCAAACGGAAAGAGGTCGTGGGCGGCATTAGCTCGGAGGAATCCCAGACCGATGCCGAGGAAGCTGGCAAGCAAGACGAAGTTCGAAAAATAGGAAAGGTACAGCACGTTCGAGCCGATCCATCGAATCAAGGCCAGCTCCAGGAACAGCATCAAAAAGCTGAGCGCCATCAGCCGGACGCGCTGCGACTCTGTCAACGAGACCAGGATGGAATGCCACCAGGAGCTCACGGCGGCATTCTGTCATGCGCCCGATTCGAGGTGTCGATGTGATGACCCGTTACCACTTCACGCTTTTCAACGTTGCTGCAGCGGGTAAATGAGTCAGCAGAAAGGGGTGAGGTGATTCCGCGAGGTCGCGGGCGGTAACCATCGATTCCAACAACTGCAGCGGCGCGCCTGGTCGGCTGCGCCGCAACAAAGGACATCAGCAATGAACATGCGACTACTTCCCATTTTGGGAATCACCGGACTGTTTTCCATCGCGCTGGCTGGTTCAGCGGTAGCGGGCGGGGGCGGCTGGCCCCCGGTGCCGGGCACCTACAAGACGACCGACACGTCGGCGACGGCGGACCTCGTCGGGGCGACCACGATTGTCTGCTATCCGCAAAAAGGCTGCTTCCCCGAACCGAGCGAGTTCGCCTACGTCAGCGTCGACCGTGGTCTGCACACATTCAAGCCTCGAGGCGGGGCGCCACTGGTACAGCAGAGCGGGACGATGCTCAATTTCTATTTCTCCACGGTCTCCGGGACAAACGTCTCCGGGTGCTGGATGATCGCCGATGGCGACTTTGCGGTCGCCAAGGATCTTTCCGGTGCATCACTGTCGACCACCGTTCAGGGTGAGTCGAATTGCCCCGGGACGCCGCTGGCCGTTTCCTCCACTAACGTCGTCACGGGCAAGGGCGGTGGCGGTGGCGGTGGCGGTGGTGGCGGCAGCACCGGACCGGTCACGCTCAACCTCAGCTGGACCTACAAGGGCGTGGTCAGCCACGCGCATGACGATGGCATGTTGACTTGCGGCACCTTCAAGACGTCGGCCGGGCAGGATTCCGATCATGCCAGCGCCACGTCGCAAGGTCTGATCACGGGGGCGAGCGCGACCCTGACCTCGCAGTACGCCTTCATCGATAGCACAGTGAGCAACCAGGTCGTCAAGGGCACTCCAGTCGACGCCTGCTTCTTCTAATCGCGACAAGCACCTTCGCTGCGCTGAGGGTCGGTCTGCCGGCCGCCCTCAGCGCCCCCGCAGCGACCGGGTCAGCAGGACCGCCGCCAGGATAGCGTCAACACCCGCGAGAAATCCGGTTGTTACCGGTACCGCCTGATGAACCAGCCCTCCAACCAAGAGGACCACGACCAGCCCAACAATCGGGACAAACGCCGCGGCAGCCCGAACGGGTGCGGGCGCGGGCACGTTCCCGCCGAAGATTGGCACGAAGCTGACCAAAGCCCCGCCCATGATGGCGCCGACCACCAGAGCGAAAACGAACGCCCGCCAGGCAGGCGCATGGTCCGGTGTCGCCTGCTGAACCGTGAAGTAGATCATGACGACGGCCAGCAGAGGCAGCACCATTAGAGAGGAGAGGCCGACCAGGAGACGAACCTGCTCAGGGGTCGCGCGCCGGGATGTGGTACTCATCAGCTGCACTACTTATAACGCCCCGGCACGGCGGCTCCGGCAGCGAGCACCACCGCCGCCGGCGGCGATCAGGAGGTCGATTGCTATGTGCGTGGCTACTCCAGGCACCCGGAGACGCCTGACGAAGTGGAGGCGGCGCGAGCCGCGTCTGCGAGGGGTCTCGCGGCTGAGCCCTGGGAGTGAGGCGACTTGGTCCGAAAGACGAAATGCCGCGTGTGTCGTCAATCTCGACACCGTCACAACCTTTGGCTGAAGTCGGGCAGCTGCTCGACCCGCCAATGAGCCGTCTTGAGCGGATCCTGATTATGCATGCCAGACTTGTTCCCAAGAAATATGCGTCGGTGCGGCGCAAAATCTTCGTCAATGAGGTGCCCCAGTTGTGCGTCCACAATCGCTCACACTTAGTGCCGCACGAGGACGCACAGGCGCAACCTTTTCACTTGACGTAGCCTAAGAGCGGGGCTATGGTCTTGCATACAAGCGTCGATCAGAGGAGGGAAGAGCTGATGCTGCCGAGCCGTCGGTTGATCGTTTTGACAAGCCTCGTCATCGGAAGCCTTGCGAGCGGCATGCCCGTGGCCGCAAGCGCCGACGACTCATTTAGCTTCGCCGTGGGAGGAGGCCACCGTGGGCTCAGCCTTATGAATCCGACGGCTCAGGGTCCGCCATTCGCATTAAGCGCCCATCTCGGCCCGCAGGGCGCGTTCGGCGAGTACAACAGCAACGCAAATAATGGCGGTGTCCTCGACTTCCGGGGCGACGTAACGTTCCTGATCGTGAGCGGTAATACTGCATTGATCTGTGGCGTCGTCCGCCATGCCGCCATGCCTGCGGAAGAAGGCACCGGGTTTGCCGTCGCGGTTGTTGATAACGGCCCGCCAGGAACTGGCACACCGGACCTGATCAGTTTGACGAATGTATTCATTCCGGTCCCCCAGAGCCAGACGGACTGCGAGGCGAACTCGTTTCTCTTGCAACAGTTCCTGCTTCTACCGGTGGTCGATGGAAACATCACAGTCGAAGACGCAGTAGGCTAGCCACCTCAGCCTGTTCCCATCGCAGGCTGCGCAACGAAGGCGATTGGCTGGGCCAATTGGTCAGATTTGGCAACTGTTCTCGCCGGCCATCATGGGAAGCTTTCTGTACTAGCGGCCCACCTCTGTCCAACAGCTTCGATTGAGCAGCCTACTCATTCGCCCGAGCCGGAATGGAATCGTACTTGCCGGCAAGTGTTGCCCGAATCTCGTCACTGGTTTTCCCTTCGGTCAGGCCCTTCCCAAGCTCGTCGAAGAATCCCTCCAGTCCGGCAGGAATGGTAACCAAGAGTGTCTTCGATCCGGGCTGAATCCGGAATCCATGCCGCGTGCCCCGAGGAACCCAAACCAACGAGCCCTTGTCGGCCTCCTGAGTGGCGTTGCCGATGACGAAGCTGAACCTCCCCTCTAGGATGTAGAAGATTTCGTCGTGTTCCCGGTGGACGTGAGGGGGAGGTACCGCCGGCCCTTGATACTCGATGATCTCGACGCTACCATTCGTGTCGGCCGCAGAAGCCCTCAATCTGCCGATGAACGGCAAGTCCCTTCCCCGTTCCGGCGGCAGCACATTGGGTCGGCTGCGGACGCCTGACTCGCTCATTGCGCCATTATGCCGCCCTCGCAGTGAATCGGCGACCGCCACGTGCCGATACAGCGGCCCACCTGGTCGCACCGAAGGCGATGGCTGGGCCATTAGGATTCGAACCGGACTGAGTGGGCCCAGAGGACGGCGCGAGCCAGGCCAGCGTCACCGTCCTTGATCCGTAGCGGGAAGGCCGCCATCTGCCAGCGTCCAGGACGGACGTTGAATAGGTCCAGACCCTCGAGAATCGGGATTCCCGCGCCCAGCAGTCGCTTGTGGGTGGGTGCGCCCGGGACGCCGTAGCCTTCGATCGACAGGTAATCGATGCCGACCAGCTGCGCGCCGCGGTCGACCAGCCAGTCCGCGCCGTCGGGCGCCAGGTAAACGAAGTCAGTTCGGAATGCGCGCGCGGGGTGCCACCAACGGGAGTTGCTCGTACGCAAGAGGACGCGCCGGCTGGCGCGTGGGATGCGCGCCTTTGCCAGGTCGCTGGCGCTAATGCTGCCCTTCACCCGACGAAGATCCGCGACCCAGGCCGGGCCGATGAAACGCTCGGCGTCAACGCGGTCGATCCCCTTGCCGCCCCTGATGAAGTGGCTGGGCGCATCGACGTGTGTTCCCGTATGTGATCCGAGGCGGAGCTCGCTGACTCGAACACCATCCGTGGCGAGCGTCATCACCGGGCGGATCCGCACCGCTGGATTGCCACGATAGACCGTCATCGCGTCGCGGATCGGAACGGTGATGTCGATGAGCTTCACGAGGTCTCAGGATAGGGCGCGAGCGTGGCGGAGGATTTCGGCGACGCTCCAGGCCTGGGAGATGCAGCCCACCGGCCGGTAGGGCGGCTCCGGCTCGAAGATTTCGCTGATCGTGCCCAATCCGGCATCCTGCAGATGCGCGAGAAAGGGCTCGAGCACCCCCCGGACCGCCTCCGGATCGCCATGGATGCGACGGTGCGCATCGAGATACGGCCCCATCAGCCAGGGCCACGCCATCCCCATGTGATAGGCGGCATCGCGCGCGCGCTGATCGCCGCGGTACGACGGCTGATAGCGGGGGTCGTCGGGACTCAGCGTCCGCAGGCCGTACGGGGTCAGGAGCTTGGAGGTGACCCGATCCAGCACCGAACGCGCGTGATCGCCCTCGATCAACGGATAAACGAGGGCGAGCGCGATCACCTGGTTGGGCCGCAAGCTGGGATCGTCGCCATCGGCCGAATCGACGACGTCATAGCAATAGCCTCCATCGCCATACCAGAAGCGCGCCTGTGCCGCTTCGTGCGCCTGCGCCGCCATCTGCCGGTAGCGTCCCGCCGGTCGCATCGCCCGCTCGCACCAGTCACCCGTGAGGCGCAGCGCGTTGTACCAGAGCGCGTTGATTTCGATCGGCTTGCCGCGGCGGGGTGTGACCACCCAGTCCCCCACGCGCGCATCCATCCAGGTCAGTGCGTAGCCCTCCTCGCCTCCCGCGAGCAATCCATCGCGATGGTCCATGCCGATGTTGTGCCGGGTACCGCCCACGTGCCAGTCGATGATCCCTTCCAACGCCTCGAGCCGGTCGGCGATGAATCGCCAATCGCCACTCGCCCGCAAGTACGCGGCCAGCGCCTGGAACAGCCACAGCGTCGCGTCGATCGTGTTGTACTCAGGCTGTTCGCCATCATCCGGAAATCGGTTGGGGATGAGGCCGTGATCCAGATAGCTGATGTAGGTGTCGAGCACCGCGCGCGCCTCCCATAGGGAGCCGGGACGCATCGCGAGCGCCGGCAGGCTGATCATCGTGTCGCGCCCCCAATCGGCGAACCAGTGGTAGCCCGCGATCACCGTTCGCTGCTGCGTGGTGCGAGCGACGCGGAACTGCTCGCCGGCCACCAGCAGCTGCGCCGCGAGCGGATGCTCGGTCGACGGATCCGCCTGGGCGTCCTGGCGCTGCCGGGCCGCCTGCCAGGAGGCCGCCACGTCCCATGCCTGGGGAGCCGGATCGGTACCGGCGAGGACGATCACGTCGTGCTGTCCGTCGAGCGCCACATCGATCGTCCCGGGCGTGAACAGGTCCTCCTCGTCGTCGAGACCGCGGTGGCGCTCGGCTCGATGCAAGACCCGCCAGTACCAGTCGGGACGGCTGCGTACCACCGCCGACGGGCGCACGTCGAAATAACTACGAACCCCCGCGGCGTCGACGATCCAACCGTCGCTGCCCTCCGCGATGTCGAAGCCGCCTTGCCCGTGGCGCTGCTCGTGATAGTCGCGGTGAGCAAATAGCGGCCGGAGCTGTAGTAACAGCGGTGGTCCGGCCACCAGGCGGTAACTGAGCACCGTCCGCGAGACGCCGTGCTCCATCCAGATGCGCTTCTCGATAATGCGGCCGTCAACCGCCCAGCGAAAGGTTGGCAGCATGCCGTCGACATCGACGCCCTCCAGGAAGCGGAAGCCATCGGGATAGACGGTCCCGTCCCAGTACTCCTGAGCCGAAAGCGGTTGCCGCTCACCGTTGGACGTGATGAGCCACTCCTCGAGGGCGGCCAGCAGCACCATGCGTTGGACCGGCGGACGCAACGAGGCGACCAGCAAGCCGTGGTAGCGGCGCGTGTTCACCCCGGCCACCGTCCCCGATGCGTAACCGCCAAGGCCGTTCGTCACCAGCCACTCGCGGCCCATGGCTGCCTCGACGTTTCGACAGATCTGGGAATCGAGGTGGAGCGCCACAGTGGCTAGGTCTGGGCGATCGTCAGCAGGGTCTTGATGTCTTCGGGCCGGCGGTCCAGGGCGGCGCCGAAATCGTCGAAGGGGACCCGGCGCGTGATCAGGCGCTCGAAGATGCCGGGCCATTGCCGCTCGGCTTGCTGGAAGTGCTCCACACCCATCTCGAAGTAGCGGCGGTTGGCGTTGACCGATCCGAACGCCACCCGGTTGCCCAGCACCATCTGCAGGTTGATAACGTCCGCCGGGATCTCGATACTGCGATTGCCGGCCGATACGCCCGTGAGGCAGAGGACGCCGTTGTTGCCAAGCTGCGGCATCGCCTCGAACGCGACCGAACTGTTGCCGGTCGCTTCGAGAATGAAGTCGATTTGACCGAGCTCTTCCCTGATCCCAATTACCGGATGGTCGTCGACGTTCGCGTAGGTGGCGCCCAGGCTGCTCAGGATGCGGCCCTGCAGGCTGTCTGAGGGCGATTTGGCGTAGACGTGCACCTCGATGCCGCGTAACCGCAACAGAATCGTGCACAGGATGCCGATCTGTCCGGCACCCAGCACCACGGCGCGCTTCGGCTGCCATAGCATCCGCTCCTGCATCTTCCAGGCCTGAAAGCTGGCCTTTTCCACGATGCTGAGCGGCTCGAGCAAAACGGCGAATGGTCGCAGGCCCGGTGGAATCTTGACCATGAAGGCCGGCGCCTCGCAGTAGTACTCCCCCATGTAGCCGTGCGCTCCCTTGATCCCGCGCTCGGTGTAGTTGCCAAAGAGGCACATGTCACTTTCGCCTGCCTGGCAATTGGGGCAGTCATCCGGGCGGCGCACGGTGGAGACGACGAGGTCCCCCGGCTCAAAGCCCAAGACGCCCTCCCCCACCGCCTCGACCCGGCTGAGCGCCTCGTGACCGATCACGAGGAAATCCGAACCGGGAGGTGCCGCGCCATAGAGGCCCTCGTTGATCTCTGTGTCGGTGCCATCGATGCCGACCTCGAGGACACGCATCAGCGCCGTGCCTGGGGTGGCAGTCGGGACGGGAAGCTCGACCTGCCGGGCACTGCCCGCCTGCATGGGCGTCACGGCCACGGCGCGCATGGTGGCGGTTAGCGTCTTTGCCATCGACTCAATAGTAGGAAGCCTGCTTATCGAGTCGCCAGCAACGCGATGCGTGGCACGGGTGGAAGGAGAAAGAATCCGGCGTCGAGCCCCACTACCCGGTGGAAACCCGTCGATCGCAGCGCCCGCGAAAACTCCGCCTGCGTGCGCAACTGGAAGGGCGGCGGCAAGCCAGTGAGTCGCGCACTCCAGAACAGGAGAGCCGATCGCGGGCTCTTGTCGAACTCCCAGAGGAGGAATCGTCCGCCGGGCCGGAGCACGCGGGCGACCTCGCGGAAACTCGCGAGCAGCGCCTCATCATCCAGATGCTTCAGCACGTGCGACGTCAGGACGACATCGAACATGCCGTCCTCGAACGGGAGGTGTGTCGCCGGCGCGACCTGCAGCTCGATGCGAACCGACAGGCCGGCCCGAGCGATCTCTCGCCGGCCGATCCGAATCAGGTCGGGCGAGACGTCGACGCCGGCCGCTGGATGGACGAAGGCGATCCGTTCGGCCAGCGCGATCAGGATGTTGCCAATGCCGCAGCCGAGGTCGAGCACCCGATCCTGCGCCGTAATGCCGGCCGCTCCCAGGATGCGCCGGTACGGGGTATTGATCACCCAGAGGCCGCGTCGCGAAAAGACGTACCGCATGCCGATGCCGCGCAGGCCGCGGGTGAACCATTCGCCATAGCGGTTGCCAACGGCGGTCTCGTCGATTCGGTCGGTGCTATCGCCCACTGGCCTCAGCCACCAGCGGCACGGCGACCAGGGCGGCCGCCGCGATCACGATCCATTTGCTGAAGCGTGACGACCATCGACTGGCCCGAGCACGGAGACCGGCGACCACGGCACTTGCCACCACGGCGACGAGGGAAAGCGCGGCCATCGATGACGGGCTTCGACGAATGACGAGCACGGTCGAGACCAGCGAGCCCAGCAGGAGCAGGCCCGCAGCGGCCATTTCCGCTCGCGGCGATCCGAGCGCGACCGCCAGCGTCCGCAGACCTGCCGCCCGGTCTGCATCGCGATCGGGAATGGCGTCGGCGAGGTGAATGGCGGCGGCAAGCGGGCTGCCGCCGAGGAAGAGGACCAGGAGCGAGCTCAGCGGTCGACCCGCGAGGACGCCGATCCAGAACGGCATCAGGGGAAAAGCGATGGCGAAGGGGACGACGCTCAGCGGGGTGGGCTTGAGCCATAGATCGTAGGCCCACCCGCACGCGGTCCCGATCCCGACAAGGAGGAGGGCGAACGGGCCCAGCTCGGCGAGCACGCAGAACAGGAAGGCGCCCACCGCGCAAATGACCGCGAGGCCGAGGGCCGCGCCTCGTGAGACCAGGCCCGCCGGGATGGGACGTTGCCGTTGTGCCTGCCGGTCGAGGTCGGCATCAGCCCACTCATTGAGCGCGCTGATCGAGAACTGGACCAGCAGCATGATGGCGGCGATCCACCAGAATCGGCGATCGCGCGGGCTGATGCCAAAGATCCAGGCAAAGCCCAATGCGGCCAACGTCGTCAGCAGCGAGGGGATCGGGTGGAGCAGCTCGACGACGGTCCACCGCGCCGCGGCGGCGCGCACCCTTAGTGTGACGGGCCCTGGTGGCTGGGCGGCTCGGTAACCGGGATTCGAGTCGGAGACGCCGCGTCCTCTTTGCCGATTGGGAGCGAGATCGTCAGGATGCCATGGGTCAGCATGGCTTTCGCGCCGCTGGCCCGGACCGGCCTGGGCAACTCGATCTCCCGGTGCGACGTCCCCACCGACCACTCATGCTGGAGGTAGTGCTGCTGCTCCTGCGGATAGCGCGCCTCCGCCCGGATGGTCAGCGCCCGGCCCTCGAGTACGACCTCGGTCGTGTCGTGGTGGGCACCGGGCGCCGGGATCGCGACCGTAAGCTGGTCATTCGCCTCGTACACGTTCACCGGCGGCGACTCGATCGCTTGCTTCGCCATCAGGCCAAGCCTAGCGGATGGATGCAAACTAGTGGCAGGGCATGAACGCGCCCCAGCCACAGCGCAACGACGACGAATGGCTCCGCGCCGACCAGCCGGGACCACCGCTGACGGCGCTGCTCCGGCAACGGCGCGGTCTCTTGCTGGGGGCGCTGATCCTGGCTCTCGCGCTCGCCGTCATGGTGGTCGCGCAACGCCCCGCCACGCCCTCGGCAAGGGCCGCCCCGGCTGGCTCGCCATCAGCGTCCGGCATCCCCTTCTTTGGTTTGTTTCCCGTTTTCGCCTACGACGCGGATCACCAGCAGGTGGTGCTCCTCAACTTCCACGCCCAGACGTGGCTCTGGTCGAACCATCAGTGGGTGCAAGCTCATCCTTCGGTCGCGCCGCCGAAGCGGACGGGCGCGGCGGTCGCATGGGATCCCGGCATGCACGCGGTCCTGCTCTTTGGCGGGGAGGCATCCGGGAACGAAGGACTTCTGCACGACACCTGGGCCTGGAACGGATCGAGCTGGCGCGACGTCGGAACGGGACGGCTCGCGCCACCCCCGAGCCTCATGAGCACCATGACCTACGACGGGCTCCTTCACGAGATGCTCCTGGTCGAATCCGACATCCACTTCGGAGCGCCGATTCAGCTTTGGGCGTGGGATGGGCTCGCCTGGCGGCAGCGGAGCGTCGCCGGCGGGCCGACCAGCCCCGTGGCGGCGATCGGCTTTGATCCGCGCACGCGGACGGTGGTCGCGATCGCCGGTGATTGTTCGGGCTTCGAGTGCCGATCGCAGACGTGGAGCTGGGATGGCGCGGTCTGGCGAGAGCTCAAGCCGGCACACGAGCCCGACTTCGCTTTTTACAGCATGTCGCTCGTCCCCGACCCGATATCCGGCCGCTTGCTGCTGGTCACGGTGTCGAGCAACGCCCTGGGGCCAGCCCCCACGCAAACCTGGGCATGGGACGGTCGAGACTGGGCGGGGCTGCAGCTGCTCGGGCACCCTGGTGCCGAAGTGAAAATCGTGGGAGCGAATGGCGACGACCTTAAGCCAAGGGTCTTCGCCTTCGAAGACCTGAGCCGAGACTTCAACACGGTTCGCATCAACGCCTGGCAATGGACCGGCAACGCCTGGCGGACGATCTCGCCTTAGATTCGCTCGAAGTTTCTTCGCAGCTCCCAGTCGGTTACCGCGCTGTCGAAGCTCTGACGCTCGAGTCGGGCCGAGTGCAGATAGTGCTCGACCACGTCGTCGCCAAAGGCCTGACGAGCCACCTGGCTCTTGGCCAGTGCGTCGATCGCCTCTGTCAGGTTGCCCGGGACGCGAGGTAGATCCTTCGTCGTGTAGGCGTCGCCCCGGAATTCCGGCGGCAAGGCGAGCTTGTTCTCGATGCCGTGCAGCCCGGCCGCGATCGTCGCCGCAAAGGCCAGGTAGGGGTTGGCGTCGGCGCCGGGAATGCGGCATTCCACGCGCAGGCTCGGTCCGTGGCCGATGATGCGGAAGCCGCACGTCCGGTTGTCGTAGCTCCAGACGATCGAGGTCGGTGCGAAGGAGCTCGCCTGGTAGCGCTTGTAGGAGTTGACGAAGGGCGCATAGAAGAGCGAGAAATCGCGGGCCAGCGCGATCAGCCCCGCGAGGTAATGCTGGAACAGCGTCGACATCCCGTGCGGGCCGCCGTTCGCGGAATGGAAGAGCGCCTTGTCGCTCTTGGTGTCCCAGAGCGAGGAGTGCAGGTGGAACGAGCTGCCCGCCTGCGCCATCGTCCATTTCGCCATGAACGTCACCGCCACCTGGTTGAGGGCGGCGATTTCCTTGACGCCGTTCTTGTAGACGACGTGCCGGTCGGCCATCTCCAGTGACTCGGCAAAGCGCAGGTTGATCTCCTGCTGCCCAAAGCCCCACTCCCCTTTGCTGTTCTCCACCGGGACCGCGGCCCCTTCCATCCCGTTGCGGACGAGCCGGTTGAACCATTCGGCCTTGGTGCCCTGCAGGATGTGGTAGTCCTCGATGTAGCGACCGTAGGGCTGCAAGTTGCGGTAGTCCTTCTCGGCGGCCTGGTCGAAGCTGTCCTTGAAGAGGTAGAACTCGAGCTCAGAACCGGTCTTCGGGTTGAAACCCAACTTGCGGGCGCGCTCGACCTGCTTTCGCAGGATCTGCCGCGGCGCGACATCCACGGCCTTGCCGTCCATGGTCTCGACGTCGCAGAGGATCAGCGCGGTCTTTTCGAGCCAGGGAAGACGCCGGATCGTCGACAGGTCGGGATGGCCGTGCATGTCGCCGTAGCCTGTCCCCCAGTTGCTGAACTTGAAGCCGGGCAGGGGTTCGTTGTCGACGTCCATCGCCAGCAGGTAGTCGCAGGCGTGTAATCCCTCATCCACGTGGTCGAGAAAGTACGGCCCGGTGAGCCGTTTTCCCATGAGACGCCCCTGGAGGTCGGCAATGGCGATGATCACGGTATCGACCTCGCCGGCCTTCGTCTGGCGGACCAGCTCCTCGAGCGTCAGCTTGGCGGTCTTCTCCTGGCGGCGCGACTGCCCGTTGGTCCGGTCGGCGTGCGTGCTGGTCGATCGTTCGCGCGTCGTGCTCCCTGTGCGCGCCATATCGAATCCCTCCTGCTTACTCGAGACTGACGAAGACGTTCTTGACTTCGGTGTAGAGCTGGAGCGCGTGCATGCCCAGTTCGCGGCCGATGCCGCTGCGCTTGTAGCCGCCGAAGGGCGCCTCCTGGTGCACGCTTCGGCTGCTGTTGATGCTCAGCACGCCGGTCTTGACGCGCCGGGCGACCCGTAGCGCGCGGCCGATGTCGCGCGTCCAGATGGACCCGGAAAGACCATAGGGCGTGTCGTTGACCAACCGCAGGACCTCGTCCTCATCGGTGAACGGGATGATGGTGAGCACCGGACCGAAAATCTCCTCCTGGGCGATCCGCATGGCATTATCGGCGCGGTCGAAGACGGTCGGCTCGAGGAAGCTGCCGGCCGCCAGGTGTCCCCCCGGCGCCGATCCACCCGCCAGCAGGCGCGCCCCTTCCTGGCGGCCGACCTGGATGTAGTCCTGCACGCGCTCGCGTTGTTTCAACGAGATCAGCGGACCGATTTCCGTGCGGGCGTCGAGCGGATCACCGATGTTCAACTTGCGGGCGCCGGCCGCGACCCGCTGGTCGAATTCCTCCGCGATCGAGCGATGGACAAACGCGCGGCTGCGGGCGCAGCAGTCCTGGCCCGCATTGCCAAAGACGCTGTTGACCGCGGCCGGCGCGGCCTTCTCGAGGTCCGCGTCCGCAAAGATGATGTTGGGAGATTTCCCACCCAGCTCGAGGGAGACCCGAGTGATGTTGGGGGCCGCCAGCTGCAGAATGCTGACGCCGGTCGAGGTTTCGCCGGTAAAGGCAATCTTGTCGACACCCGGGTGGCCGGCCAGCGCGCTCCCCGTGCTGCTGCCCGGACCGGTGATCACGTTCAGCACGCCCTCCGGCAGCCCCGCCGTAAGCGCGATGCGCCCCAGTTCCAGGGCGGTGAGCGGTGTGTAGCTGGCGGGCTTCAAGATCGCGCAGTTGCCTGCGGCCAGAGCGGGCGCGACCTTCCACGAGGCGATCGTCAGAGGAAAGTTCCACGGCACGATCAGCGCGACGACCCCGACCGGCTCGCGCAGGGTGAAGTCGAGCCCGGGCGCGGTCACCGGGATGGTCTCCCCGAAGATGCGGGTGGCGGCACCGGCGTAGTACTCAAAACACTGCGCGGCGCCCAGCACCTCGTCGCGGGCATCGCCGATCGGCTTGCCGGCGTTGCGCGCTTCCAGCGTCGCGAGCTGCTCGGCCTCCTCGCGGATCAGCTCCGCGATCCGGTAGAGGACCTTCGCCCGCGCGCTCGCCGGGACTTCGCTCCAGGCTCCGCTGTCGAAGGCCGCCCGCGCTGCCGTGACGGCATCGTCGACGTCCGCCGGCGAAGCCACCGCGGCAGTCGCCATCACCTCGGAGATGGCCGGCTCGATGATCTCGAACGTCTTCTCCTCCTGCCCGCCGCGCCAGGCTCCACCGATCAGCAAGCGGCCGGGTCGGTCCACGGTCACCATCAGAAGTAATTCGAGGTGATGCCGCCATCGACGACGAGGGCGGCACCATTGGTCCAGGTCGACTCGTCGGAGGCGAGGTAGATGGCGAGCGAGACCACGTCCTCGGCATGACCGAAACGGCCCATGGGGATCCGGTTGAGCCGGACCCGTTTCTTGTTTTCATCTTTGAGCAGATCGCGCATCAATGGCGTCTCGATCGGGCCAGGGCAGATCGCGTTGCTGCGAATCCCCTTCGGCCCGAACTGCACGGCCAGCGACTTCGTCAGCGCGATGACGGCCCCCTTGCTGGCGGTGTAGGCGTCCTGGGGCACGGTGCACCCAACCAGGGCGACGAAGGAGGCGATGTTGATCACCGAGCCGCCGCCGGCCTTGATCAGCTCGGGGATGCCGTGCTTGCAGCAGAAAGCGAGGCCCTTGACGTTGATCGCCATGGTCCGATCCCAGATCGCGTCGGTCGTCGTCAGCACCGACTCGTCGGCTTCATCGAAGATGCCGGCGTTGTTGTAGAGCACGTCGAGCTTGCCGAAGCGTCCGACAGCGGTCTCGACGAAGACCGCCACATCCGCGTCGTGCGTGACGTCGCCGACGACCGCCACGGCCTGGCCCTCCAGGTTGGCCACGGTTTCATGGACCGCCTTGTCGTTGACATCCGCGGCGACCACCCTGGCGCCTTCGCGGACAAAGGCATGGGCCGCCACGCGGCCCATCCCGCTGCCGGCGCCGGTGATCAGCGCAACTTTACCGTCGAGTCGTCCCATCTCCCCTCCCCTGGAGTTGCGAGGCGCGAGCCCGGCCCGCGCCTCGCACTAGCCTATCGCTTGGTCAGACGCGTTGCGGCTCGGGTTGCGCCGCGGGCGCCTTCTCGGTGACGCCGGGCTCGCGGTAGATCGAGCCTCGCTCCACCTCAGACTCCATACGCTTCATCTCGTCTTCCGAGCCCATCATGATCGGGCCGGTGTAGTGGTGCCGGCCCCAGAGCAGGTAGTAGAGCCCACCCACGATCAGGAAGATCGCGACCGATGGTCCGGCCCAGGTGCCAGTCGCGGTGAGCCAGCCGATGATGTCGCCCGTGTAGGCGGCTTTGAACTCGGGGAGCATCAGCACCACGCTGATGAACGCCACCCAGACGACCGCGACCCAGCCAACGATCGGCCAGTAGCGCCCGAGGTTCCAGGGTCCAGGCGTCCATCGCTTGGGGTAGATCAGCGCCAGCAAGACCGGGATTACATAGGAGACGTAAAGCCCGATGACGGAGATCGAGACCACGATCGAGTAAACGGCCGGCACCGGAAACTGCGCCAGGGCCGGGATGAACGCGATGATCGCGGCGACCCAGATGGCGCGCGCCGGCGTGCGGTACTTCTTGCTCACGACGTGGAGCCACTTGGAGCCAGGCAGTGCGCCGTCGCGGCTGAAGGCGAACAACATGCGCGAGTTCGATGTGATTGAACTCAGTCCGCAGAACGCTTGCGCGATCACGAATCCGGCGAACAGCAAGAGGCCGCCGGTGGAGCCGAGGGCGTTCTTGACGATGTCGAGCACCGGGTTGGTGCTGGCCGCGGTCTTCGCCAGGTCCGGGATGGCGAGCGTGAGTGCCAGCAGCATCAGGTAGCCGAAGATCAGCGACCAGAAGACCGAGTTGACGATCCCCCAGGGCGCGCGTCTTGCCGGGTTGACGGTCTCTTCGGTGACATGCGCCGAGGCGTCGTAGCCGGTAAAGGTCCACTGCGCCAGCAGCAGGCCGACGAGAAAGGCGTAGAGCGGGGATCCGAACCCGGACTGGTCGTAGGACTGGGTGAACGCATAGCTGAGCGGATGGAGCGGATGCAAGAGTCCGACCGCCACCAGCAGGACGCCGATCACCCCGATGTGCCACCACACGCTGATATCGGCGGCCCGCGCGGCCAGCCTCACGCCGACGTGATTGATGGTGGCCTGGACCGCGAGCAGGACCGCGAAGACCGCGATCACCCCGATCTTTCCCGAGGTCGTCGTCAGATCGGCTGGATAATTCCACAACGCGTTGAGGAGCGCCGCGGCGAAGATCGCGTTGCCGAAGACGATGCCGGTCGTGATGGTGATCTGACCGATCAGATTGAACCAGCCGGTGATCCAGCCCCAGTGCTTGTTGCCGAGCTTGGCCGCCTGGTAATAGAGCGCTCCGGCCGTTGGGAGCGCGGAAGCCAGCTGTGCCATGGCGGCGGCCACGACGAGAACCATGGCGCCGACCAGCAGCCAGCCGATGCCCATCTGCTGCGGACCACCGTGGTTGAGGCCGTAGCTGTAGAGGGTGAGCCCGCCGGTAAGAACGGAAATGATAGTG
>VBFR01000211.1 GCA_005889345.1 Chloroflexota bacterium | reverse complement strand
CGGGTGCGCTGTCCGACGACGACACCGCCCAGCAGCGCGGCGAGCTGCGCGCCACCAGGCAGATATCGCCATCCTTCTTCAGGCAGAAGCCCACCGCCTTGCGCCAGGAATACGTCTGGTTGTAGTAGTTGCAACGGGGGTCGACGAGAAGGTTGCCACCAAGGGTCCCCATGAAGCGCACCTGGGGTGTCGAAACCGACCCACAGGCCTGGGCCAGGGCGCGAAAGGGACCCGCGAGCGCCGCATGCTGAGCGAGCTCATCCAGGATGGCGCCGGCGCCGATCGTGACGCCATGCTCAGCGTCTCCGTCGACCCGCCGCGTACCAGGCAGCGCGTTCAGGCTGATCAGCGTCGTGACGTCGAACTGGCGGCGCTTGAGGTTGGGCACCAGGTCGGTCCCGCCGGCGATGAACATCGCACCCGGATTTTTCGAAGCCAGCTCTGTCGCCTCCTCGACGGATCGCGGACGGAGGTAGTCGAGTCGAGGGAGGCGCAGCACCTACTTGCCCTTCCACTCCTGCGGGATCTCGGCCTTGATCAGTGGCGGGAACTCGAAGGCGGGCGTCGACGCCGGCCCGACCCGCTTGCTCCTATCACTCATGGCCTTGAGGACCTTCTCGGGCGTGATCGGGATCTCGTCGATGCGAACGCCGAGCGCGTTGTAGACGGCGTTCGCTACCGCCGGGATGACCGGCAGCAGCGGGCCCTGGCCCGCCTCCTTGGCACCGAACGGTCCTTCGCGATCGATCGTCTCGACCAGGTAGGTGTGCATCACCGGCGCTTCGAGCGCGGTCGGGCTCTTGTACTCGAGCAGCGAGGGGAACTTGTGCAGGCCGAGCCGGAACGTCTGCTCTTCCATCAGCGCCTCCCCCAACGCCATGTACACGCTGCCCTCGACCTGGCCTTCGACCAGGACCGGGTTGATGGCACGCCCGATATCGTGGGCGATCCACACTTCGGGAACGCGAACCTCGCCGGTCTTCACGTCGCAGTCCACCTCGACGACGGCGGCGGAGTAGGAGTAGGCCGGGCTGGGGCCAACGCCCGAGCCTTTGTACGGCCCGGCAAGCTTCGGCGGGGTGTAGCTGCCCGTGGCCGTGACCACGCCAGCCTTCACCTCGGCGAGCTGGACCGCTTGCGCGAAGGACAGCCCATCCTCCGGCCGGTTTCGGCGGACGATGCGGCGGTCACGCGCGATGAGGTCGTCGACATCGCACCGCAGCGCGGTGGCGACGGCTTCAAACAGCTGCGCTCGCACTTTCTCAGCCGCCGCTTTCGCGGCGTTGCCGGCCATGAAGGTGACCCGCGATGAGTAGCTGCCGAGGTCGATCGGCGTCAGATCGGTATCGGCGGTGGTCAGCTGGATGTCCTCCAGCCCGACCCCAAGCACCTCGGCCACGATCGCGGCCAGGATGTGGTCCGATCCCTGACCGATGTCGATCGCTCCGCAGAGCAGGGCCACGCCGCCGTTGCGGTCCAGCTTGAGCTGGACCTCGGAGTGCGGCATGTCGTTCCAGTAGATGGCGGTTCCCGCACCGCTCAGGTAGGAGCTGACGGCGAAGCCGAGACCGCGGCCCTGGGGCATGGAGCGGCGGCGCTCGAGGAATGACCGTTCGCGAGTCGGCGCGAGGCAGGTTGCGGCGCCGCAACTCGACCGGATCGAGACCGAGCTCTTCCGCGACCTTATCCAGGTGCGTCTCGAGCGCGAAGCGCGGCTGCGGCGTTCCGTGGCCTCGCTTCGGCCCACACGGTGGCTTGTTCGTGAAGACTCGGACACCCTCGAATCGGTAGCGCGGGATGGCGTAGGTAGTCGCCTGCAGGGCGCCCGTGTAGTAGGTGCTGGCCACACCGTAACTCCCGTAGGCGCCGCCGTCGAGGAAACTGCGAAACTGCATGGCCGTGATGCGGCCGTCTTTCGTCAGACCGGTCTTGACCTTCATCAGCACGGGATGGCGTCCGCGGTGCGCGTAGAAGACTTCCTCGCGCGTGAGCGTGATCTTGACCGGCCGCCCGGTGACGATGGCGAGCTTGGCGGCTACCAGCTCGTGGGAGAAGATGTCGCTCTTGCCGCCGAAGCCGCCGCCGTTCGGCGTCGCGATCACGCGAATGCGGCTCATTGGCAGCTCGAGGACCTTGCCCAGGGCGCG
This sequence comes from Chloroflexota bacterium, assembly GCA_005889345.1. GTDB lineage: Bacteria > Chloroflexota > Dormibacteria > CF-121 > CF-121 > CF-13. Next base: position 21,360 of record VBFR01000211.1, on the reverse strand, counting down.
GTGCACGTAGTGCGGGGTCTGCGATGACGTCCAGAGCGTGAGCTTGCCGTCCGCGCCGTATTGGGCAAGGGCCGCGTGCTGCTCCATCGGCAGGTGTGTGTTGCCTTCGAAGAAGACGACATCCTGGCGCACGTGCTGCGCCGCGCGCATGGCCTCGTCGGTGTCGCCGAACTCCAGCGCAACCGCCTTGTGAACGTTCGACGCGCCGTGGATCGGCTCGGCGTCGCTGGCAAGCGCCTGCTCGATCGACATGACAGGCAGACGCTGCGCAAATTGCACCTCGATCAGCTCGAGCGCATCGTCGGCAATCCACTCGTCGGTGGCCGCGACCGCCGCAATGGGATCGCCGACATAGCGGACCTTTTCGCGCGCGAGCGCCTCCTCGTCCTGGCTAACCGGCAGGATGCCGAACTTGATCGGAAGGTCGTCGCCGGTCAGCACCGCTAGCACACCCGGCAGGGCGCGAGCCCGGGTGGTGTCGACGCGCAGGATCCTCGCGTGTGGGTGCGGGCTGCGGAGGATCCGGCCAAAGAGCATGCGGGGTAGCGCGAGATCATCGGCAAATCGGGTCTGGCCACTCACCTTGGCGAAGGCGTCGGGCTTGGTCAGCGACTTGCCGACGACGGCGAGCTCGTCAGCCACGGCGCCCGTCCCTCGACGCCGCCAGCTCGACGGCCTCGAAGATCTTGAGGTAACCGGTGCAGCGACAGAGCACGCCGGAAAGCGCTTCTTTGATCGCATCGCGCGTTGGGTGCGGGTCACGGTCGAGAAGCGCCCTGGCGGTGAGCAGCATCGCCGGCGTGCAATAACCGCATTGCGCGGCGCCCAACTCGGCAAACGCGACCTGGAGCGGATGCGGCTCACTCCCGTTCGCCATCCCTTCCACGGTGGTGATCTCGCGTCCCTCGAGATCGAGCGGCATCGCCAGGCAGGAGAGGTATGGCCGGCCGTCGACAAGCACGCCGCAGGTGGAACACTCGCCCAACTCGCAGCCGTGCTTGGTGCCGGTCAGTCCCAGATCTTCGCGCAGGACCTCCAGCAACGTCTTGTAAGGCGGCACCATGACCGCCATCTCCTCGCCGTTGACGCGCAGGCGGACGGCGACCCGGTCCGCGATCGGCACGCCCCTACTGTACGAAGTCAGATGAGGAGGCGCGGCAGCTGGATGTCGACCCGGCGCGGCCGGGCCGGCTCGGGCGGTTCGACCATCGCGGTGCGGACGCACTCCTGCGGCGAGACCTCCGGCTGCAACCCACTGAAGATCGGGAAACGCAGCTGCCCGTGGCGGTCCCACTCGCTGAACTTGACGGCAACGACGATGCGAGGCTCGATCCAGCAGATCCGATCGTCGGACCAGCGAGCGTCATCGGGTGGCGAAGCGCTGGGGAGGCCGTCGAGCATCTTTCGCATGCGCCGCGACGCGGCCGCGTCGAAGCCACCCACAACCCGGCCGGCCGGTTGAAAGTGCCGGCCATCGTACGCTGCCACGATCAGTGCCTCGATCAGATGGTCGCCAGCCTCCGGAATGAAGCCGACGACGGCAAAGTCCTGGCGTCGGGCGGCCTCGATCAGCAGCCAGTCCGGATGGCGCTGACCGGCACGGTAGGGACTATCGAAGCGCTTGGCGACCACGCCACCCAGCCCGTTGTCTTTGGCCGCCTCGAAGAAGGCGAGTCCGTCCTCGGCAACCGGTTCGACCACGTAGATGCGTCCGGTCGAGGCGATCGACTGGTACACCTTCGGCCGGCGCCGGTGGAGCGGCTCCTTCATCAGCGACTTGCCGCGCATGTAGAGCAGGTCGTAGACGACATAGGTCGCGGGGTGCGCAGCGGCCGCTCGGGCGATAGCCTCCGGACGAAGCGCTTGCTGACGCGCCTCGAGTGCAACACTATCGGGGCGGCCGTCGGCGTCGGTCACGATCAGCTCGCCGTCGACGATCGTCTCCGGAGGTGCCAGCGCCGCGAGCGCCTGGACTTCCGGGTAGCGGCTGGTGAGGTCACTAAGGTCGCGGCCCCAGATGCGGACCTCTCCGCGATCGATCGACGCCAGCGCCCGCACGCCGTCCCAGGAGACTTCGAAGGCGTACTCCCGAGAGTCGAATGGCCCCGCGGCCGCCATGGGGAGCATCGGGCGCAGCCGATCAGGCAGGGCGCGCTGGAAGGGCAGGTCGAGCTCAACCGTTTGGGACCGCGCCGGCACTCTAGCGGACTGTACTACGTCAGGTCAGGCTGTGCGACGTCGCGCGGCCGGACGGGCCGCTGACGTTTTCGCGGCGACCTTGACCTTGGCCGCGCGACCCGCGGCGGGCTTCTCGGCCGGCTTCTTCTTCCCTTCCTTGGTCGCCTCCACCGATGCTTTCAGTGCGGCCATCAGATCCATGACGCGAGGCTCCTGGGCGGCGGCAGGGGCTACCACCTTGAGGCCCTTCATTTTTTGATCGACGATCTGCTGAAAGGCGGCCTTGTAGTCATCGGTATAGCGCTCCGGCTGGAACGTGTCGGTCAGGTTATCGATCAACGAGGTCGCCATCTTGACCTCTTTGTCGCTGATCTTGACGTTCTGTGGGAGGTTCAGCTCCTCGGTGGATCGGATCTCGTCCGGCCAGTTCAAGGTGTTGCAGAGGAGCGTGTTGCCTTCGACCTGGATCAAGGACAGATGCTCGCGGTCGCGTAGCGCGATCTTCGCAACGGCCACCTTGTTCGTGTCTTCGAGCGCGCGCTTGAGCAGGTAGAAAGGCTTGACGCCGACGTCCTCGGGCTCCAGGTAGTAGGCGGACTTGATGTACAGTCCTAGCGGCACCTCGTCGCGCTCGACGAACTCGACGATATCGATCGTCCTGGTGGTCTTGAGCGGGAGCTTGTCGAGATCTTCCTCGTCGATCAGGACGAATTGGTTCTTTCCGACCTCGTAGCCCTTGAGCACCTCATTGAAGGCGACCACGTGGTCGTCGGTTGGGCAATGCCGTTGCTGTTTGATCGGGAGCTGGCAATGGGGGCACAACTGTCGGAAGGACACAGCGCTGTGCGCCTCGGTGGCGAGGTACATGCGGACCGGGATCGCCACCATCCCGAAGCTGATCGCGCCCCGCCACATGGACCGGGCCATCTGAGTGATCTCCTTTTCGCTGGGTTGCCCGGATTATACGGCGGGACGCCGAAAAGATGTTCGGACCGCTCTCTCCAGCTGCTGGGCGTAGAGCGGGCCCAGCGATTCGTGCTTGAAGTAGGCGTAGACGTCGCGGCCGCCATCGAGATAGCCGGCAATCCGCCGCACCCAGGCGGCTCGCCGCTGCGGGGAGTAGCTGTCGCGCCGCAACCGCAAGTAGATGAACGCCCCACGCCCGAGCGGCCCCGGTTCTTCCTCCCCATCGCCGTGGACGAGCGAGGCGCCGAGGCGCTCCAGCAGGTCAGCGACCTCCGGTGTGTGCCAGGAGCGGTGGCGGAATTGGAACGCGACACGCCAGAGGGGTGGGAGCAGGGCCACGATCCGTTCGATCCGGCCCTCGTCGAAGGGCGCCGTGGGAGGCAGCTGAAACAGGACCGGGCCTAACCGATCGCCGAAGGCCTGGGCTTCCTCCGCCAGCACCCGGACCGCCTCCTCCAGGTTGGGCATGCGGCGATTGTGCGTGATGCGCCGATGGGCCTTCATCGCGAAGCGGAAGGCCGGCGGGACGCTTGCGACCCAACCGGCGATGACGCCCTCCGGCTGTGTCCGATAGAAGGTGGTGTTGACTTCCACCGTTGGAAGAAGCTGGGCGTAGTAGGCCAGCATCTCGGTGGACTTGATGTGGCGTGGATAGAAACGCCCCCGCCAACCCGAATAGGAAAACCCTGACGTGCCGACGAAGAACTGGGGCACGTCCCCTTATTAGATGTTGGGGACGCCCTTGATCAGGCCCATGAACTCGGCGCGGGTCTTGGGATCCGTCTGGAAGATGCCGAGCACGCAGCTGGTGAAGACGCGGCTGTTCTGCTTCTCCACGCCGCGCATCTTCATGCACAGGTGATCGGCCTCGACGACAACGCCCACGCCGACGGGTTCCAGGTATTTCTGCAGGCACTCGGCGATCTGGCGGGTCATTCGCTCCTGGACCTGAAGCCGCCGGCTATAGAGCTCGACCAGGCGGGGCATCTTGCTGAGACCGACCAGCCGTCCCTTCGGGATGTAGCCGATGTGGACGCGGCCGTAAAACGGCAGCAGGTGATGCTCGCAGAGCGAGTACATTTCGATGTCCTTGACGACGATCATGTCTTTGTAGGTTTCGGTGAAGGTGGCGCCGCCGAAGACATCCTCTAATGTCATGTGGTAGCCGCGGGTCAAGAACTCGAGGCTTTCCTTCACCCGCTCGGGGGTATCGCGAAGCCCTTCGCGCGAGGGATCCTCGCCAAGCAGAACCAACTGGTGGCGGATCAACGCCTCCATCGAAATGACGTCGCCCGGTCTGTCGGCTGCCTGCGCCATGGCTCCATTATGCGAGCGAGGGGGGTACGGCTAATTGTCTCCCCGCTTTTCCACGCCGGAGCGGGGCCCCTTAGCTGATGACGTTCATCGGGTCCTGCGGATACTCCCGCAGGTAGGCCTGCATGGCAACCCACAGCGCCTTGACGGAAATCGTCTGGAAGTCGGGACCACGGTAGCCGGCCAGCGGCGAGGGGGTCTCGGCGTAGCTCACGGTATCGAGGGCCGGATCTTCATGGCTGAAGTCGTAGGCGAAGATCGTGATCATGTGCGTCGCGTTCCAGCGATTCCACCCCGGCATCGTTTTGGTCATCGTCTGCACCATCACCGGAACGCCATGGCCGAAGGTCATGATGGCCTGCTGGTCGACGATGTCGTGCTGGATCCTTGCCTTGACCTCGTCGAGCGTGACCACGTGCTCCGCCTTGTAGCGGGGCTGACCGAGCGCCGGCATCACGACCGGGTTGAGGAAGGCGTCGATGGCGTTGGTCGCGTCGGCGCCGGTTTCTCCGCGGTTCGAATTGAGCTTAGAGGCTTTGGCGACGGTCTCGATGTCCGGGACGTCGGTCATCCAGGCAGAAAGAAGGACCTGAGTCGCCCCGGCGCCGCAATAGTTGCGGTGGGCCCAGTCCGGCGGCTCGTGGAAGCCGCGAACTTCGACCACGCCCTGGCCGGCGGCCACCTGACCGACGGTCAGCGGCTGGGGCGTGTCCGTCGGCGCAGGCGTCGGCTTGGGGAAGTTGTACGCCAGCGCGACCGGCCCGATGGGCCGGGTATTCACCTGAGCGCCGAAGCAGGACGGCAAAAGCGCCGCAAATGCCATCGCCAGCGCAATTTTGATTACTCCCTGTGACATTCCTGTCTCATCCTATCAGTGACGGTATCAGCTGGCCAGACCCTGCGGCTGGTTGTTACAACGGCTCCGACCGCCGCCAGGTTATGGCCGGCCCAGTATGCCACGGCGGGTGGTTCGGCTTGGAACCTGATATCCTGCCTATCAAATAATATGAGGACGAGAAAGGCAGGGCGCAAGCCGTTGGTTGGCTTCTTGCAGCTGCTCGGCCCGGGCCTGATCACTGGCGCCAGCGACGACGACCCCAGCGGCATCGGGACCTACTCCCAGGTCGGCAGCCAGTTCGGATACGGCCTGCTCTGGCTGGCACTCTTCACCTTCCCCCTGATGACCGCGGTCCAGGAACTGTGCGCGCGGATCGCGCTCGAGACCGGCGTCGGGTTGGGCGCCAGCCTCCGGCGCAAATTCCCCCGCTGGCTGGTCGCCATCGCCATCCTCGGGTTGCTGGCCGCCAACACCTTCAACGTCGGCGCGGACCTGGGGGCGGTCGCGGCGGCCGGTTCGCTGCTCTCGCGTGGGGCTGTTCAGGCACTCTGGCTGGTCGTCCCGGTGGCGCTCCTGATCATCGTCCTGCAGGTGTTCGCGACCTACGCCACGATCTTCAAGATTTTCAAGTGGTTGACGCTCGCCCTGTTCGCCTACGTCATCACTGCCTTCTTCGCCCATCCGCCTCTGCTGGAGGTGCTGAGGGCGACCATCGTCCCGCACGTCGAATTTTCGAAGGATTTTGTCATGGCCGTGGTGGCCGTGCTCGGCACGACGATCTCGCCATACCTCTTCTTCTGGCAGGCATCCTCCGAGGTCGATGAGTTGGCGGCGGCCGGCGCCACCAACCCCAAGGCCGGCCGTCACGGGCTGCGACTGTCCGAGCTGCGGGCCGCCAGGACTGATGTCCTGATCGGAATGGCGTTTTCCAACCTCGTGATGTACTTCATCATCCTCACCTCCGCTGCGGTGCTGCACGCGCACGGCAAGACGGACGTGCAGACCGCGGCTCAGGCCGCTGCGGCACTGGCCCCGCTCGCCGGCCCATTTGCCTTCATCGTCTTCTCGGTTGGTCTGATCGGGGCCGGGTTGCTCGCTATCCCGATCCTGACCGGCTCCGCCACCTACGCGATCAAGGAGTTCCTGGGGTTGGCAGGAAGCCTGGCCAGCAAACCGCAGCAACGACCCACCTTCTACATCATCCTGACGCTGGCGACGGTGGCGGGCGTGGTGATGAATTTCATGCACATCGACCCGATCCGCGCGCTCTTCATTTCAGCCGTCATCAATGGCGTCGTCGCACCTCCTCTGTTGCTGCTGATCGTGTTCCTGGGAAGAGACCCTGCGATCATGAAGCGTTACGTCAGTGGCCGGCTCAGCCTGGCGCTGACCGCGCTCGCCACGGTATTCATGGCCGTCGCCGCCATCACGATGTTCGCGACGATGTTCACCGGCGGCTGACAGGGCCGGGCCGCCAATTCTTAGGTCGTTCTCATGTGGGCGTGCTTAGATGGGACGAGCATGGCCGAGCAACCGCATGTCCTCGTCGTCGACGATGACGCCAAGATTGCAGCGGCACTTCGCCGCGCCCTGATCTACGAGGGCTACCAGGTGGAGGTCGCACCGGATGGGCAGATCGCCCTCAACCGTGCCCGCGAGCGGATGCCGGACCTCGCCATCCTGGACATCATGATGCCGGGCATGGACGGGCTCGAGGTGACTCGCCGCCTGCGCGCGGAAGGCGACGTGCCGATCTTGCTGCTGACCGCCAAGGACGGGACCGCCGACCGCGTCAAAGGCCTCGACCAGGGCGCCGACGATTACCTGGTCAAGCCATTCGCCTACGAAGAGCTGCTCGCCCGGGTGCGAGCGCTCCTTCGCCGCCGGGCTCCGCGGGCCCGCCGCACATTGCGCTATGCCGACGTGGTGATGGACCTCGCGACGCGCGAGGTGCGCCGCGCCGACCAGCTGATCGCCACGACCGCCAAGGAGTTCGACTTACTGCAGCACTTCATGCGAAACCCAGGTCAGGTGCTGCGCCGCGAGCAATTGCTCGATGCCGTGTGGGGTTTCGATTTTGGGGCGAGTAGTAACGTGGTCGACGTGTACGTCGGCTATCTGCGTCAAAAGCTGGAGCAGGGCGGACGGCCCCGCCTGCTGCAAACCGTGCGCGGCGTTGGGTACATATTGAAGGAGGAATGAACGCCACTGTCGGCGATCGAGCGCCGATCACCGAACGCGGGTCGTTTCTCCGACGATCGTCCAGCCGGATATCGAGCTGGCTCAGCGAGCGAACTCGGGCTCGCCGGAAAATTCCGATACGGGGGCGCATCGCCCTCTTCGGCGCCGGGGTCGTCGCGCTCGCTGTCGTGACGTTCAGCTCGCTCGTCTACGTGCTCGTGGAACGAAGCCTCGTTTCCCAACAGGACGAAGCGCTCAAGGCTCGAGGCGCCGATGTCTTGCGCCAGCTGGAATCGCCACGTGGATTCCGACCCAGTCCCTTCACCCTGCCATTCGATATCGCGAAGAGCTCGGACATCTTCGTCGAGATCACGGTCTTCAACCCAAGCCAGGTCTACTCCAGCGGCAAGGTGAACAACACCGACCCGATCCTGCCCGCCGAGCTCCTCCAGTCCGCGCCGTCGGACCACGGCTACATCACCAATGCGCGGGCCGAGAACGGCCCACTGATGCGGGTTTACGTCCGACAACTCGCCACGCCGACTGGGCCCGCCGGCTACCTGGTGGTCGGGAAATCCCTCTCCGGGATCGAGAGCCAGTTGAGCGGGCTCCGGTTGTTCCTGGTGGCGGGAGGCTTACTGACCCTGCTCGCGGCTGGGGCAGCCAGCTGGTGGCTGGCGGGGCGCGCGCTGCGACCGCTGGACGCCATGGCGAGTACGGCGGAGGACATCGGGCGGACGCAGGACCTCAGCCGACGCCTTCCCGAGAGTCAGCCGGACGACGAGGTTGGACGGCTCCAGCGAAGCTTCAACCAGATGTTGCGCCAGCTCGAGGATGCCTACCATCGCCTGCAATCCGCGCTGGTCGCCCAGCGTCGCTTCGTGGCCGACGCGTCGCACGAGTTGCGGACCCCGCTGACCACCATCCGGGGCAATGTCGGCCTGTTGCTCAAACGCGAAGACATCACCACGGACGACCGCCTCGCTGCCCTGAACGACATCGCGGGCGAGAGTGAACGCATGAGCCGCATGGTGCAGGACTTACTGACGCTCGCGCGCGCGGACGCCGGCTATCACCTGGACAAGACGCCCATCGATCTGCTTCCCATCGTGCAGGAGGTCACCCGGCAGGCGCAGACGCTCCAGCCGTTACGGCGGATCGAGCTGCTTGACGGTGTGCCGTCACCGGTCCAGGGCAACGCCGATGCGATCAAGCAGCTGCTCTGGATCCTGATCGACAACGCCTTCAAGCACACGTACGAAGGCGGCCGGATTCAGCTGCGGCTGGACAACGGTAACCAGGCGGCACGCTTGATGGTGGTCGATGACGGCCCCGGAATCCCGACGGAAGATCTGGAGCGCGTCTTCGAGCGCTTCTACCAATCCGATGCGGCGCGGTCGGGCGAGGGGACGGGGCTGGGCCTTGCGATCGCCCGGTGGATCGCGAAAGAGCACGGCGGCCAGGTGACCGCCGGCAACAATTCCCGCGGTGGGGCGGCGTTCACGGTCGAGCTGCCACGAACGCCTCAAACGCTCGCATCGCACTGAAGCGCGGCTCGCGTGGGCCGGCAGGCCCGCCCAAAGTCTTAGCGAGCTCTTAGGCGCCTTTCACAGGCGGCTCATCGCTCACGCGCAGCATGGGTTTCGCACATGCGGGATCCGTTCGCGCCGGACTTCTACGAAACTCCCGTCGCGCCCGAACCGCCGACGCCTGATCAGCCCGTTCAACCGGTTCAACCCGTTCCCTCCTTTCCCCACCGTCCGGCGCGCAGCATGGCAGCCGCCATGCTCGCCGCCGGGCTGGTCGTCGGCAGCATTGTCGGCGGCGCTGTCGGCGCTGTCGTCACCAGCCATCGCAATACCGGCAACAGCCCCAGCGCGGTCGCCACGGTGGCCCCCGGTGCCGCGGCGCCCGCCCCGTCACCTGGATCCTTCGCCGCCATCTACCAGCAGGCGAAGGACGGGGTGGTGACCATCAACACCTCGACCAGCTCTGCCGGCCCGCGATCGTTCAGCCAGGCCGAGGGTTCGGGGATCGTGGTCGACACCCAGGGTGACATCCTCACCAATGCGCACGTGGTCGCTGGCGCGAGCCAGATCCGCGTCACCTTCAGCGACGGCCGCGCCACGACCGGCACGGTGAAGGGCGTTGATCAGAGCGCCGATCTGGCGGTCGTCAAGGTCTCGGTCTCGACGGACCAGCTGCATCCGCTGCCGATCGGCAACTCGGACACGCTGCAGGTCGGCGAAACCGCGCTCGCGATCGGCGCGCCGTTTGGCCTGCAGGGCTCGTTCACCGCGGGCATCATCTCGGGCCTGAATCGCGGCACGACGGCACCGAACGGTCGGGCGCTGACCGGCATGATCCAGACCGACGCCCCGATCAATCCCGGGAACTCGGGCGGCGCGCTGCTCGACGGTCGCGGCCAGCTGATCGGCGTCAACGACTCGATCCAGAGCCCGGTCGAGGGCAATGTGGGAATCGGCTTCGCCATCCCGATCAATCGCGTGAAGACCCTGCTGCCGTCACTGGAGAAGGGTGTGGCGATCCTGCACCCGTGGCTGGGCATCAGCGGTCAGACGCTGACGTCCGGTACGGCGGACCAGCTCGGCTTGAGTGAGAAGTCGGGCGTGCTCGTCATCCAGGTCGTGCCCGGTGGACCGTCCGCCAAGGCCGGGCTGCAGGCGGACGGCCAGGCCTCCGCCAACGACGATGTCATTACCGCCATCGATGGGCACGCGATCACCACCATCGAAGAGCTCACCCAGTATCTCGACACCAAGAACGTCGGCGATCGCGTCACCCTCTCGGTGACGCGCAATGGACAGCACATTTCCGTGGGAGTGACCTTGGGCAACTTCCAGGCCCAACCGACAGCGACACCCTGATGCGACAGGCCCCGACGCTGAAACCGCTTCCGCAACTCCGCCGCAACCGCTGGCTCTCGGGCACTCGCGCCTGGCTGGTCGGGCTCGGCCTGGTCGCCGTTCTCCTGGTCGGCCTCATCGCCCGCGAGACGGTCTTCGCGCAGCCGGCGGCCGTGCCGCTTCGCACGGCAAGCGCTGACCGCGGCACCGTGACGTCTGTCGTGAGCGGCACCGGCTCGCTTCTGCCGGCCGGGCGCATGAACGTGAGCTTCAAACAGGCCGGCGTTCTGACCGAAGTCGACGTCAAGGTCGGCGAAAAGGTCACGACGGGCCAGGTGCTGGCGCGGATCGACTCGTCGACGCAGCAGGCTGCGCTCGCCCAGGCGCAGGCCTCACTCGCCACGGCGCAGGCCAATCTGCAGGCAACGCAGTCGCCGCTCACCGCGGCGCAGATCGCGCAGTTGCAGCATCAAGTCAACAACGCACAGCAGAATTACAACGACAGCGTGGCGTCCGTCAATGCCACCAACCAGGCAGACGCCGCAACGGTCGCCAGCGACCAGGCCAAGGTGAACGCCGACTGCCCGAACGGCGCCCAGTGCAGCCAGGAGCAGGCCCAGCTCGCCAACGATAAGAGCAAGCAAAACATGGACGCGATCAGCGGCCAATCTCGGATCAACTCGGCATCGCAACAGATCACGTCCGCGCGCGACAACCTGGCCGTGCAGACGCAGGTGAAGCCAAACTCGCTGGCGTCTGGCCAGGCGCAGGTCGCATCCGCGCAGGCGCAAGTGCAGACGGCTCAGGTCGCGCTGAACCAGACCACGCTCACCGCGCCGACCTCCGGGGTGGTGATCAGCATCAACGGTGTCCCGGGGGAAACCGCGGGGGGTGGAACCGCGCAGGCACCCGGCTCACTCGCGCCTCAGCCCTCCAGCGGGACGTCGGGCGGCTCATCCGCCTTCATGGTGATCGACGACAACAGCAGTTTCGTGGCGGTGATGCCGTTCGCCGAGACCGACTCCGCCCGGCTGGCGACCAATCAGACCGTCGCCTTCACCTTCGACGCCATCCCGAACCTGACGATCTCGGGCCACGTGCTGAGCATTAGTCCGAGCGCAACGGTGGTCTCGAATGTCGTCGACTACTACGTCAGCTTCGTCCTCAACCGGACCGATCCACGTCTGCGCGAGGGCATGACCGCGAACGCATCGGTCAACGTTGCCCAGGCCGACAATGCCGTACGCGTCCCCAACGCCGCGGTGCGAACCACCGGCGGAACGACGATGGTCACGGTCCTCTCGAACGGCCAACAGGTGGCCACCGAGGTGATCACCGGCGTCGTGGGCGACACCTATACCGAGATCAAGGCGGGACTCAACGCGGGTGACATCGTCGTGCTGCCAGCCCTCCGCACGACAACCGGGACCACCAACAACGGCGGGAACCTGGTCCGTGGCGGCGGCGGCACCTTCGGCGGCGGAGGCGTCGTCAGAGGCGGCGGAGGGTGATCACCCTCGAGGGGATCACAAAGGTCTATCGCACGGGCGAGGTGGAGGTCCCCGCCCTCAAGGGCGTCTCGCTTCATATTCCGGAGGGCGAGTTCATCGCCATCATGGGACCCTCGGGTTCCGGCAAAAGCACCCTGATGAACGTGATCGGCTGCCTCGACCAGCCATCCGCCGGCCGCTACATCCTCGATGGCTATGACGTCTCGGCGTTGAGCGACGATCAGCTGGCCTGGATTCGCAATCGGAAGATCGGCTTCGTGTTTCAGTCCTACAACCTGATTCCGCGCGCGAGCGCCGTGCACAACGTCGAGATGCCACTGATCTACGCCGGCGACAACCAGCAGCGCCGCGAACGGGCCATGGCGGCACTCGAATCGGTCGGTCTCCTGGAACGCGCCGGCCACCTGCCCAACGAGCTCTCGGGAGGGCAGCAGCAGCGGGTCGCCGTCGCTCGCGCGTTGGTGACGGACCCGGCGATCCTGCTTGCCGACGAACCGACCGGCAACCTGGACAGCGAATCGAGCCTCGAGATCATGAAGTTGCTACGCGACCTCAACCAGCAGGGGCGCACCATCGTGCTGATCACGCACGAGCCGGACATCGCCGCTTTTGCGCAGCGCGTGGTCCGGCTGCGCGACGGCGTGATCGTCAGCGATGAACGCTCGGCGGTCACGACGGAGATGGCCCGATGAGCGTCCTCGAGGGTCTGAGGCTGGCGGTGAACGGCCTGTTGTCGAACCGCCTGCGCTCCGCGCTCACCATGCTCGGCATCCTGATCGGCGTCTCGGCCGTCATCCTGCTGGTCGGCGTCGGCAACGGGGCCTCGGTCGCCGTCCAGCAGCAGATCCAATCACTCGGCTCCAACCTGCTCACGGTCTTTCCCTCGAACGCGAGAAGCACAGGCGGCGTCCAGCAGGGGTTCGGCACCGGATCGAGCCTGACGCTCGATGACGTCAAGGCGATCGCCAACCGGCAAACGTCGCCGGACGTGGTGACGGCCATCCCGAGCGCGGGGGGCCGGGCGCAATTGACCTACGGCAATCAGAACTGGAACAGCAGCCTGACCGGCACGACGCAGGACTTTCCCTCAGTGCGCAATTACCAGCTGGCGAGCGGCCAGTTCTTCACCTCCGGCGAGGTCGACGCCGCGAGCAAGGTAGCGGTCATCGGACCAACCGTCGCCACGAACCTCTTCAGCGGCGCCGATCCGATCGGCCAGGTGATGAAGATCAACCGGCAGAACTTCCGCATCATCGGCGTCTTCGCTCCCAAGGGTTCCTCGGGTGGCTTCAACAACCAGGACGACGTGGTCGTCGTGCCGATCACCTCGGCGTGGAGCTACCTGCTCGGCGGGCGCGGACGCAACGTTCAGCAGATCTACGTCGAGGCCACCAGCGCGGAGGCGACCACGGCGGCCACCACCGAGGTCACGCAGGTCTTGCTGGACCGGCATCACATCTCGGACCCGACCCTCGCCGACTTCCAGATTCTGAGCCAGCAAGACGTGCTCAACAGCGCCGCGTCGACCACCGGCGTGCTCACCTTGATGCTAGGCGCGATCGCCGGCATCTCCCTGGTCGTCGGCGGCATCGGAATCATGAACATCATGCTGGTCACCGTCACCGAGCGGACGCGCGAAATCGGCATCCGCAAGGCGATCGGCGCCCGGCGCCAGGACATCCTGCTCCAGTTCCTCATCGAGTCGATGTTCCTGTCGGGGCTGGGCGGCGCGCTCGGGATCCTGATCGGTTTCGGCCTGGCAAAAATCCTGCCGCTGGCGGTGTCGACGCTGCCCACACCCGTTATCTCCACGCCGTCCGTCTTCATGGCATTCGGCATCTCGGTCGGTATCGGTCTGTTCTTCGGTCTCTATCCCGCAAACCGCGCGGCACGGCTTCGTCCCATCGAAGCCCTGCGCTACGAGTGAATCCTCAGGAGGTCAGGCAATGATCAAGCTCCCCATCGCGGCGCTCGTCGTCATCATCGGCTTACTCGGCGGCTTCTACGGCGGTTACAAGGTCGGCGGCGGGGGCGCGACCGCCAGCGCCGCGAACGCGACGACGGGCAACCGGACGGCGGGGAACGGTTTGAACGGAGTCCGCGGGCAGGCCGCCTGTCCCAGCCCGGGGGCAACCCCGGCCCCCAGCGCCTCCGGAGCGGCGGCTCGACGTGGCGCGACCGGCACCATCGCCAACCTGACCGGTAACAGCCTCACCATCCACGACAGTCGCTGCAACACCGACGTCAAGGTCACCTTCGACCCGAGTGTGATCGTGCGCAAGTCCGTGGTTGGCCAGGCCTCCGACCTGCAGGAGACCGACACCATCACCGTGACCGGGACGCGGCAGGCGGATGGCAGCATCAAGGCCAACAGCATCACCATCGTCCCAGCCGGATCGGCGGGATTTGGCGGGTTTGGCGGCGGCGCAGCGAATGGCGGCTGATCTGGTTCGGGGCTGACCGCGCCGTGGATCGCCTGACGTGGCTGCTGCTCGCGCTGGTCCTGCTGCTGGGCGGGTTGTACCTCCACGTGCACCTGGCGGGCGACTGGCTCGCCTTCCTGGTGGCCGGCGTGGGCGCGGGAATCGGCATCGCGCTGGCCGGCAGCGTCATCCACGACGCCTTCGCCAATCCCCGTCAGCAGCCGTGACCCTTAGCCAAAATGAGAAGGGAGGCGGCGGCCTCCCTTCTTGCGATGCGAACCGCGACTACGCCCGATAGGTCACGCGTGAGAAGCGCGACGCGAAGTTCTTGCCGCCGCGCCGAATCGCGGCGACGACCGCGAGCGCGATGAGAACGATCAGCATCAGCATCAGCAGTCCGAAGAGGAACGCCAGGCCGCCGGCGGAGGCGAAGAAGCCCACCAGGCCACCGAACAGGCCCGTGTTGCCGCTCGATGCCGCCGGTTGTCCGGACCCGGGTCCAGACCAGGTGCCGTTCAAGACCCGACCGCTCTCATCGGGAAACGAGCCCGACGAGTCAGAGGTACTCGCCAGCGTGGTCTGACTTCCGCCGCCCGTGCCGCCGGTTCTCGCTGAGCCGGAGCCGCCAGACCCGCTGGACCCGTTGCCTCCCGAACCCGTGCCATTCGGATTGGTCGGCGTGCAGAACAGCGTGTTGGTCGTCTGTCCTGCCGGGTCGGTCGGATGCGGGTTCATCGTCTGCGGAAAACAGGTCGGCGAGACGCCGGGCGTGTCCGCGAACGCCGGGGCTGCGGTCTGGGCCGCCGCGAGCGCGACGATCGGCGCCGCCCCCAGAGCGGCTACGAATGCCATCAATTTGCGCACTACGACACCTCCATCAGGGGATGGCTCGACACTAGGTGTCCGGAGGGCGGAATTCGCCCATCGAGCGCAGGGCAGGCGGCCCCTGCAATTGGATTGGCGCCCCTGTTGTCGGCAAAACTGCCTAGCAAGGACGGTAAAGGGTGGGCGTTTTCATATCAGACCGCCAGCAAACAAGAGCGCAAAAGGCCAAATCCCATGCTGAGGCACCCGTCCTTGCGGCGTCGGATCGTACTTCCCTTCATCGTGCTCGTCGTTTTCGTGGGCGCCGTGGGCATCGCCGTCGTCAGCGCGCAGGTCGGCGGCTCCGTCGAGGGGGCGGTCGATAACAGCCTGGTCCGCAGCTCACTGCGCAGCAACGACCGGCTCGCCGGGGTAGAGAACGACCGGCTACAGCAGCTCAGAGCGGCGACCAACACCGCCGGGATCGACGGGGTTGTGGCGCGTGGTGACGGCGCGGCGGCCGGTCGCCTGCTCGGTCCGATCGTCGGCAACGCGCAGCCGGAACACCTCGTGCTCCGCGTCCTCAACGCCAGCGGGCGCCAGCTGGTGGGGCTCGATCGAAGCGATGCCACCGTCCAGACGTTGTCCGACGGGGCATCATATAGCTCGCTGGCGGCGGTGCAGCACGCCTTGCGTGGGGACCGCGACGCACTTGGTGACAAGTACCTCCTGTTGACTGGTGAGACACCGGCGATGGTGTATTGGGTGGCTCCCGTCTGGACCGAAACCCCGACGCCGGCGGTCGCCGGCGTGGTGCTCCTCGGCCAGTCCCTGGCCGAGATCGCGCAGACGATCACCGGGTCGAGCCCGATGGCGGTCACCTTCTACGACTCGGGCGGGTCCGTGCTCGCCAGCAGCCGCAGCAGCACCCCCACGCTCTCCGGCGAGGTCCGGCACGAGGTGACGCCGAACACTCCGGTGCGCGTGGCGACGCAATGGGACGGCCGGCCCTACCGGCTGGTGGTTAACGACTGGACCATGCGCGGCACGCAGCTCGGGTATCTCAGCACCGCCGTGCCCGCCGACGACCTCTCCGGCTCGCTCAACGCCATCCGCTTCGTGCTGGTGGCGCTCTTCGGGGCGATCGCCCTCGGCACCATTCTGATCGGGCTGGCGCTCGCTGACCGCATCACGCGGCCGATCGACGAGCTGGTGGCGTCGATGCGGGTGGTCTCGGCCGGCGATTACAGCCGCCGGGTCCAGGTCGATTCGCCCGATGAGATCGGCTACCTGGCGCGGACCTTCAATGAGATGACGGCAGCGCTCCAGGCGCAGATCCGAGAGCGGGACGACGCCTACTTCCGCAACCTGGAAGCGCTCGCCCGCGCCATCGATGCCCGCGATCCCTACACCTTCGAGCACTCGGCGCGCGTCGCGGCGATCAGCCTCGAGCTCGCCGAGGGCCTGCAGCTGTCGGAGGCGGACCTGGTGGTGTTGCGGCGTGCGGGACTGCTGCACGACGTTGGCAAGATTGGCGTCTCGGACAAGGTTCTCGCCAAGCCCGGTCCGCTCAACGAAGAGGAGTGGGCGGCCATCCGGCGCCACCCGGTGATCGGCTACGACATGTTGAAGGACGTTCCGTTTCTGCAACCCAGCCTTGACCCGATCCGGCATCACCACGAGCGCTGGGATGGGGAAGGCTATCCGGACGGGTTGAAAGGGACATCGATCTCACAGCTGGCCCGCGTGGTCACGCTGGCCGACGCCTTCGACGCCATGACCTCGGACCGGCCCTACCGGAAAGGCTTTTCCTTCGAGTTCGCCGCGCGCAGCATCGTCAACGAGGCCGGCCGTCAGTTCGATCCGGCGGTCGTCGAGGCGTTCAAGGAACGCAAGGCCGCGATCTTCGCCCGCCTGGAGGAGATGGGCAAGCAACCGACGCCGCACGCGTCCGACATCCGGCTCGATTCGGTCGCATGAAACGAACCGCCCGCCTGGCGCAATGGGTCGTCATCGCATCCGGCATCCTGCTGCTCTTCTGGGTCGCGGCCGCCGTCGGCGGCTGGTCGCCCGACCTTCGCCGGCTCACCAGTACTGTGCATGGACCCCTGATGGGCGACTACCGCGCGGAGGGTCCGCAGATCCTGGCCCCCTTATCGCCGGAGATCACCAAAGACGCATCGCGAGACCAGGCCACCAGTCGGCCCCGGCCGACACCCCCGAGTGGGCCGAACCCCAGTGGATCGGCCAGCCCGACACCCACCGGCTCGGGCGTGCTTCCCACGCTGCCGGTCGCGACGCCGACCGTTCCGGTCGTGACGCCTACGCTGCCCGCGCCAACTCCGCCGCCGACGCCGACGCTGCCCACGCCGCCTCAGCTGTTTTAGCCCGCCGTCTCAGGCGCAGCGGGCGGGCTGCCCACTCCTCCGAAATCTCCTGCAGGATGGTACCGGCGAGTCGGAGCAACGCTTGCCGGTGGGGGAAAATCCCGACCAGCTGGCAGGATTGCCGCAACTCGCTCTGGAGCGAGGCGAGCCCGGTCAGGGACGTCACGAAGCGGCGGCGTGCGCGCGCGACCTGGTAATAGGTGATCGGATCCGCGACCGGGGCCGCAAGGGCCGCCACCAGCTCGGGATAGGCGGAGGCGAAGCGGATACGAAGCTGCGCCAGGGCCACCATCGCGCTCGGGGCATCCGGCTCGGCGAACGCGGCCCGAAGGCCGGCCTCGACGGCCGGGCGACCGTCCTTGGGGACCGCCTGGAGGGCGTCGGCAATGAAGCTTTCGCGGCAACGCTGCCAGGGCACACCCGGGAAGACGGTGGCGAGTGCGGGCAGCAGTCCCGGCAAACGGTTGGACGTCGTCAGTCGAAGGCCGGTGAGCCCGCGCGCTTTCAGACCGCCCAGGAAGATTTCCCAGAAGGTGGCGAGTGACCCCGCGGGCCGGATCGCAAAGCCGAGGACTGCGCGATTTCCAGATTCCTCTACGCCGACGGCGATGACGATCTGGCACGCCTGGGCTTCGCCAGCTTCACGGACCAGCGCCGGCGTCTCGGCCAGCATCAGGTACGGGTACGCCTCTTTGAGGTGTCGCTGACGAAAGACCTCGACGCGGAAGTCCCAGTCGCTGGCCTGGGCTTCGACCACGATGGGGTCGGTACCGGGCACGCCCACGCTTTCGGCGAGGGCGTCAACCGTTCGCGTGCTCGACCCGGCCAAATACGTTTGCTGGATCACAGACAGCAGCACGTGCTCCACCGGACGGCGCGGTGCCAGCAGACGGCGCAGGTAGCTGCCGCGATACGCGACCGGAAGAAGCGCGATGGGCGGGACCCGCCGCCGCGAGGCGCGCAGCCATGCTGACGGCGGCCCGTCGGCGGGGTTGTTCGTCAACAGGCGAAGCGCCGGCGTCGAGGCGGCGCGGCGACGGGCCTGCACCGGGGAGAGCAGCACGGACGCGCCGAGTGTTGAGAACCTGGGTGACATGATTTTCCTCCTGGATCGGGAATCGGTCAGCGGCGGACGCTATGCGTACGGGGTGGGACCGGGCGGGCGCCACGGCGAGGATCGCTGGCCGTGACGAGCGGTCGTCCCGCCAGGGTCGAGCGGCTTTGCGGCGGTGGAAGGGTGGCCGATGTGATCATGGGCACAGGGTACGAAGCGGCGTCAGGGATATCGCGCTGCACCGGTGGCCTGCAGGGGTCCTGCAGTTGCAGGGCTAGGCAGCGTCGAGCAAGGCGTAGCGGGCGGCGCAGGCGAGCGCCTCCAGCTTGGAGTGGGCATCGAGCTTCTCCAGGATGTTCTGGACGTGGCCACGAACGGTGGTGAACCCAATCCCCAGATCGGCCGCAATCGCCCGGTTGTCGAGGCCCTCCGCCATCAGGGCGAGGACCTCCTTCTCCCGGCGCGTCAGGCTGTCGAGCAGGCGGCGGCGTTCATCATCATCAAGCGCCATTTCGTGGGATCGAGCGAGCAACCGGGCCAGCTGCGCCGCGGGAATCAACATCTCCCCTTCCGCCGCGCGGCGGACGGCGTCGGCGACGTCGGCGGTCGCGCGCGATTTCGACAGGTAGGCGCAGGCACCTGCGCGCACCGCCGCGATCATGGCCGCCTCACTCTCGTCGGCGCTGAGGAAGACGAGCGCGACCGTCGGCTGGCCCTCGCGAATGCGACCGGCGATGTCGGCACCCGCGCTATCCGGGAGATGTGAGTCCATCACGACCACGGCCGGCTGCTCCAGGGCGGACAGCCGGACCGCGTCCGCCGCTGTCGCCGCGATGCCGACGACCCGGATGTCGTCCGTCGCGTTGAGCATGCCGGCGAGCCCCTCGGCAACCAGACGGTGGTCTTCGACCAGCAGCACGGTGATCGGTGTGGGCTCAGGCCGCAAGCGACACGCCCTCCGTGCCGTCAGGGATCCAGTACTCGACGACGCAGCCGTTGCCCCGGGCCGAGGTGATGCGGAACCATCCGCCGGCCATCTCGGCACGCTCGCGCATGGAGACGAGGCCCAGGTGACCGGCGACCGGCCGGCTGCGCTCGTCATCGAAGCCGATGCCGTCGTCGGCGATCCGGGTCAAGATGCCATCATCCACAGCTGATACTGCACATTCGACGCGGCGGGCCCTGGCATGCTTGCGGACATTGCCCAGCGCCTCCTGCGCGATGCGGTAGGCGATCACCTGCGTGTCGGACGCGGGGCTGTGCTCCATGGAGGTCTTCAGCTCCACGGCGATGCCGTTTTCGCTTCTCATCACCTCGAGGTACTCCCGCAGTGCCGCCGGAAGGCCGCCCTCATCGAGCGCGGCCGGCCGGAGCTCGAAGAGCAGGTGGCGGAGCCGGTTGGTGGATTCCTGGACGCTGCGCTCCAGGATCTCCAGCTGCGCGCTTCCTGTCGCTTCGTGCAGCTGTGTGCGCAGCGTGGAGAGATGCAGTCCAACGGCAAACATCGACTGGATGGTGTCGTCGTGGATGTCACGCGCGATCGCTCGCCGTTCCTCCTCCTGGGCGTGGACCAGACGGCGGAGCAGCGCCTGCCGGTTCTGGTCGACTTCCTGGAGCGTGGCGACGGTCTGCCGCAAGGCCTCCTCGGTGCGGCGCCGCTCCGTGACATCGATCGCAACCACGATGGCCCCTGCCGTATTACCCGCCGCATCACGAAAGGGCGCCAGGTTGAAGGCGAACGATCGCTCGCCCTGGATCAGGTCTGCCCGTCCGCCGATTCCCGAGAGCGCGTTGCGGATGCCATCGACGACGACCGGATGATCGACGAATAGGTCCGCGGCCGACCAGCCGATGGCTTCACCCGGCTTCTTTCCCAGCGGATCGGGACCGACCCCGGCGGAAAAGGTGATCGCGCCGTCGCGGTCGATGGCAAACAGCACGATGGGCGCGCTGTCGACGATGGCGCGCACCCGGGCCTCGCTCTCGCGCAGATGACCCTGCACCTCGAGCCGCTGCTCCAGCTCAATGCGGAACATCGCCTGCTTGCGGGCCAGCTCGGCGGTCGCGGCCACGGCGCGGTGAGCCCGCGCGCGGCTCATCGACCACGTCGCCGCCCACAGCAGCCCTACAAAAGCACCGGCCACCAACAGTTGCGGACCGGTTGGCGCCTGCTCAGCGGTCAGCCAGGGTACCAGGAGGAGCAGCGCAAGCAGGCCCGCGAGACCGGCCACGCCGGGCCAGGAAAACAGCCTGCGGATGACGGCGTCGAGCGCGCCGGCCCCCATCCCCGTATAACGCGCTGAGGCGGTCCCGTCGGTTACGGCGGAGTCACGGCCGGGTTACGGCCGGCGGTGGTGAGAGGCGGCGCGCGAGGTTGTGGAGGGGGACATGCGTGCCTCGACTTATCGCCGCAACATCACCGACCGCCGGCCAGGTGGCTGCTGCCGGGCTCCCAGGTCCCCTGCTTGGATTCGACACTGCCCGCGGGCGAGTCCGCGCAGCTGTCGGCGGGGAGGTCAACCCGAGCGGTTTACGCCACGACGATAGCCCCGGCGTGAGCCGGCGTCGTCCGGCACTAGATGGCGGCCGAGGACCTGCACATGCAGGGTGCGGGCACCACAAGGCGTCGGATCACGCGCCCGCGGCGCGCTCGCCCTCGGCCGCCGGCTCACGGACCGGATCGAGCCGGTAACCGGCGCCGCGCACCGTGACGATCTCGAAACCGAGCCTGCCGAAACGGCCCAGCTTTTCGCGCAGCCAGCGGATGTGCACGTCGACCGTCTTGCGGTCGCCGAGATAGTTGTAGCCCCAGACCTGCTCGAGCAGGATCTCGCGCG
>VBFR01000163.1 GCA_005889345.1 Chloroflexota bacterium | reverse complement strand
CGAGGACCGCCGCCGCCAGCGGCGCGCGGACCGCGGGCCACAGACGGATGGGGACGAAGCGGCGCATGACAAGGACGGCGGCACTCGAGGCACCCACCATCGTGACGCTGTAGGCGAGCGCGAAGGCGACGAACCCGACGCGTGGCAGGAAGAGGAGCGCGACCACGAAGGTGGCGGCGGCCCAGGTCGCGCTCAGCAGCAGGGCGAGCCGCACGTGCCCCATCGCGTTGAGGGCGCTGACCAGTGGGCTCGTCAGGTTGTTGCCCGACCAGTGCACAGAGAGCAGGTAGACCGCCGGCAGCGCGGGAAGCCACTTGTCAGAAAAAACGAGGTGGATCAACCAGGGCGCGGTGGCGGCGATGCCGAGGTGCAGTGGCAGGGCGGTGATGGCCAGGCCCCGGATCGACTGCTCGATCGCCTTGGCCAGCGCCCCCGGCTCATCCTGATACCTGGCGAACGCCGGCAGCGTCACGCGGCCGACGATCTGGGCCAGTTGCCCCGGGATGCCGGTGAGCGCCAGCGCCCAGTTCAGGTAGCCGACCTGGGCGGTGGTCACGAGCAGCCCGCCCGCGATCGGAATCATGTAGTCGCGAAGAAAATACGTCAGCCAGCTGAGCTGAAAGGGCACGCCAAACCGCCACAATCCGGCAAAGCGCGCGGCGTCGAAGCCGAACGCCGGCATCCACCCGGCGAGCCGGTAGGCCAGCAGCGTGCTGATCAGTTTGGCCAGCAAGACCGCGAGCACGAAGCTCCACACGCCGTATCCCATGAACGCCAGGATCACGGCCGTCAGCTGGAAGAGGCCGAACTCGACGGCGTCGATGATGGAGAGCTGGCCGTAGCGCAGCTGGCGTTCGAGGATGATGGTCGGCGCCGTCCGCAGCGACGTCACGAGCCCGGCCAGCAGCATCAGCCGGATGAAGAGCGTGCCGCTGCCGCCGAGGTGATAGCTCGACGCCAGCGCCGGCGCCAGCAGGAACAGGACGACGAGCATCGAGATCACCAGCAGCTGCTGCGCCGTGAACACCGTCCGGATGTCGGCGTCGGTGATGGCGTGGCGCTGTTGCAACAGGGACGCGCTCAGCCCGAAGTCGCCGACGAAGCTGAGCAGCACGAGCAAGAAGAGCGTGATGGCGTAGATGCCGAAGGCTTCGGGCGAGAGCAGCCGCGACAGAATGATGTTGGCGGCCAGGCCGAGAATCCGGATCCCGGCGTAGCGGAGCATGAGAAATGCGACGCCGCGGGTCGCCCTGACGCGGATCAGCGACCGGTCGATGTCGCCCAGCACCGTCTCTGGGTCAGGCGGCATCATGGCGTTATAGTAGGTCGACCCGACATGGCAAATGCGCAGGTAACGGCACAGCCGCCGGCGGCTCGCCGGCTGGCATCGCGACTGAAGCGAGCGACGAAAGAGATCCTCTCCTGGTCGGTGCCGCCGGCCTCACCACAGGAGCTTCGCCTGCTCCGCACCGTGCGGCCCTACACGATGGTTCCGGTTCCACGGCTGCGAACGTTGTGGAAGCTGGCGAACCGCGCGAGCGCGGACGGTATGGCCGGCGCCTTCGTCGAGTGCGGCAGCTGCAACGGCGGAACGGGCGCGATCCTCGCGCATGTCGCCGCCAGGGACACGCGCGTCGTGTGGCTGTTCGATTCGTTCGAGGGTCTTCCCGAGCCGAAGCCCGAGGATGGCGAACGGGCGAAGGCCTGGGTGGGCCAGTGCCTCGGTCAGGAAGAGCTGGTTCGCGAGGTGCTCTCGCGCGTCAACGCCCAGACGGATCGCGTGAAGATCGTCAAAGGCTGGTTCGACCACACGCTGGCGCCGGCGCAGACCGGGCCGATCGCGCTGCTGCACCTCGACGCCGACTGGTACGAATCGACGATGACGATCCTGAACAACTTCTACGATCGCGTGGTGCCGGGCGGGTACCTCGTCTTCGACGACTACGGCCACTGGCCGGGCTGCCGCCGCGCGCTCGACGAATTTCTTAATACTCGTGGCTTGCGGCCGGCGCTGATGCCCTCAGACAACGAGGGAATCTGGTTCCGTAAACCCGTCGAAACGCGTAACGGGTCCGCGGCCTCGGCCTAGCGTCGTGGTCGCGGTGGTCGCGGTGGTCGCCAGCATGACGCTGTAGCCGACCGCCCACCAGAAAAGAAACGTCACCGAGAAGTCACTCCAGATATCGCTTGTCAGCGTGATGGGGATCAAGGCGAGGCCTCCCGCCGCGGCCGTCAGCCCCAGCGCCGATGCCAGCGGGTCGTCGCGGCGGCGGAAGAACGCGCGCAAGCCATAGACGATCCCGGCGAGATAAATACCGATGTACAGAAGGCCGCCGACCACGCCGAGCTCGCCGAACACGTCGAGGACCGCGCTCTCACCGGTGCCGACTGTCGCGCCGTAGCGGTGGACCGAGCTGCCCAGCCCGGCACCAAGCGGATGCTGGCGGACGAAGTCGACATCTTTGCCGAGCTCTTGAAGGTGCTCGATCGCCGAGGGATCGGACTGGCTGGCGAAATGCATCCCTGTCGGCCGATGACCGATGGCGACCAGGTTGCGGTCGACCAGTGGGCCGATGCGCGGATACTGGTAGATCACCAGCACCACGGCGCCCGCCACCAGCAGGGTGGCCGGGATCAGCCAGCGGCGCCGCCACAGCACGTAGAGCAAAGCCCACTCCGCCACCAGCGCCGCGAGCGCGAGACGCGTCACGCTGAAGAGAATGCCCAGCAGCGCCAGGCCGAGAGCCACCGCGGCGAACGACCGCAGCCGGGGATGGCGGTCGAGCAGTAGGGCGATCCCGAGCGGCACGACCAGGAGGCCCGTGTAGGCGATCGCGAGGGGACTGACGTAAGTCGAGACCATGCGCCGCAGCAGGATGCCTTCCGCGGTCGTCTGGAAAAAATTCTCCGGCAGGCCACTCGGGCCGTGGTAGGTGAAGCCGAGCCAGGCTGACAGCTGGTTGACACCCCAGCCCAACCACTGGGCGGTCGGCACCAGCCAGAGCTCGATCATGCCGAAGAGGCCGACCAGGCCGGCCGCGCCGACGATCAGGGTTGCGGTCCAGGTCAGGTCGGATCGTCCGCGCGGCGGAAAGATCCGGCCGAAGAGATAGAGCACCGGGATCAGCAGGAGGACGCGCAGCCCGAGCACGCGCTGCGTCAACGTCGCGTGCGATTGCAGCAGGCTGCCCGGCAGGACGAAGTAGATCAGCGCGACGATGGCGAAGGCGACGACGAGCCCATCGATCGGCCGCAGTCGCGGGCGGCTGCCGGCCTGCCAGCGGCGCGAGCCGGTCCACAACGCCACGCCGAGCAAGGCGAGCAGGATGATCTCCTTCCAGGCCTGTATCAGTCGCACCAGCAGGTCCGGCGTTCCCAGCCGCAGCAGGATCATGAGCAGGAAGTTGTGGACCGCCATGCCGGCAACCAGGATGCCCAGCGCGCGGAAGGGCGAGGCGATGGCGGTACGAAGCGCCACCGCCAGCAGCCCGAGTAACAGAACGACGAGCACGATGCCCAGTGCGCCCGTCATGGGCTTAGTCCAACTCGAAGCGCTTCAGGCCGAACTTCTGCCGGCCGATCTCGAAGAGGAACCAGGGATTGTCGATCAGGTAGCGGCGCCACAGCCGGCGAGGCTCCTGCTTGAGTCGAAAGAGCCACTCCAGTCCCGACCGCATCATCCAGCGCGGCGCCTGCGCCACGCGACCGGTGTGAAAATCGAAAGCCGCGCCGACCCCGATGAGTACCGGGGCGCGAAGTCGCGGCCGCATGCACGACATCCAGAGATCCTGTTTCGGTGTGCTCATTCCTACCCAAACGATATCGGGTTGCGTCCCGTTAATGATGTCACCAATTTCTTCGGTGCATAGCTCCTGCGCGGTCCCGAAGGCGGGCGTGCTGGCGCCGACGATCGCCACGCCCGGAAAACGCCGGCGCATGACGGCGGCCAGTTCATCCGCGACGCCGGACACCCCGCCGTGCAGGTAATGCCGGTGGCCGGTGGCCAGCGAGCGCTCCATGGCCGCCAGCATGAGGTCCGGGCCGTAGACCCGCGAGACGTGCGCATACCCGGCCATGCGCAGCAGCCAGACCAGCGGGACGCCGTCGGGCGTGACCATGCCCGCCCCGTTGAACACGTGGCGGACCTCGGGCGAGCGCCGGCACTCCATCACGGAGTGCACGTTGCAGACGCAGACGTACTGACGATCGCGGGCGCCAATCCAGGAATCGATCCGATCGATCGCCTGGTTCATGTTGATGGGGCTGATGCCGACGCCCAGGACGTTGTGCGTCGGGCTCACGCCGGCCGCTCCGCGCGCGCGAGCAGCGCCTGATAGATCTCGAGATGGCGCTGCGCGATCGCCGGCCAGCTGAAGCGGGCGGCGACCTTGGCCCGGCCCGCCGCGCCGGCCCGGCGGGCCAGCGCCTCGTCGCCGAGCACGCGCTCGAGCGCGGCCGCGATGGCGCGTGGCTCCTGCGGCACGGTCCAGCCGTCGACGCCCTCGTCGATCAACTCGCGGGTCGCGGCGGCGGGCCCGCCGATCACCGGCTTGCCGCAGGACCAGGCCTCGACCAGCACGGCGCCGAAGCTCTCCCGAGACGAGGGTACGCAGAGCACGGTGCAGGCCCGCAGCAGCGAGTCGCGCATCGCCGGCTCGACCTGCCCCAGGTAGCGCACGTTGGCGGGCGCTCCCGAAAACGCGCGCGCCTGGCCGCGGACGTCGGGCCCGGCAAAGACGAAGCGGACGTCGTCGCGATCGGCAAACGCGCGGGCCGCCTGAAGCAACGGGCGAACGCCCTTATAAAGATGTAGCTGACCCAGGAACAGAATGATCTTTCCGGCACCGACCACCTCGTGGGCCAGGGACGGCGACGCCTGCGGATCGTTGGTCGGGCCGAGGCCGATGACGTGGGTCCGCTCGCGCCGCGCGCCCTGGCCGATCAGCCAGCGTTGCTCGGCCTCGGTGAGCGCGACCACGGCGTCAGCCTCGCGATAGAGCGTCCTGAACGCCGGCGAGTTCCATCCCAGGGGGCGCTCGTGACGCAGCGGCGTGAAGACAAAGGGCAGGCCAAGCCGCCGCGACGCCAGCAGCGCGCCCAGCGAAAACGCCTCGCGGCCCATGAAGACGTTGTGGACCAGGCGCGCACTCGCGATCGCCGGCACCAACTCCGGCGCGAGCAGCCCGCCCATCGCCGAGGGCGCCGGGCTGAAGGGCAGGTGATAGAAGGGGGCGAGCAACCGCATGCGGGCCCGCGTCGAAGCGCTCCAGGCGCCGAGCGCGCGAACGCGCCGCCCGTCGACCGTATAGATGTTGTCGTCCGCGCGCTCGCCGTCGATCAGCAGGCGAAGCCAATCGCTACGGTTACTCGTGATGAGCGTGACCATGTCGGCGGTGAGCCGGTCACCGATCTCGAGCAACAGCCGCCGCGCGAGCTGCTCCGCGCCGCCCACGGCGGGAAAGTAGCGAAAGCCCACCAGGCGTAGATCAACCGCCCCCACCCTGCCCTCCCCCGCGAGCGGGGGAGGGAAATTAGACGGCTTCACGAACTTCCTGCCGGGACGATCTGATTAGCGTCACGACCGAGTCCGCGCAACCGGCCCAGGTGAAGCGTTGCGCGCGCCGGCGCGCCGCCTCGACCATGCCGGGCGGCAGGCCCCCCGCCTCGATACGGTCGAGCGCCGCGGCCCAGGCCGGCACATCCGTGGGCTCGAGCAGCATCGCGCTGTCGCCATCGGCGATCTCGAGCACCGAGGCGATCCGCGCCGCGACCACGGGGCAGCCGAGCGCGAAGGCCTCGAGGACGGGCAGGCCGAACCCCTCGTAAAGCGAGGGAAAGAGCAGCGCGGCCGCGTGCTGGTAGAGCCACTTCAGGACACCCGGCTCGACCGTGCCCAGCCGCACGACGCGCGAGATGAGGCCGAGCTCGCCGATCGCGTCCAGCACCGGCTGGTAGAGCCAGCCGGCGGAGCCGGCCAGCACCAGCCACAGCGGCGAAGCCGGGCGGCGGCGAACGTGGTCGGCGAGGGCGCGGACGATCGTCAGGTGGTTCTTGCGCGGCTCGAGCGTGCCCACCATCAGGAGGAAGGGCGCGTCGGGCAGATCCGGGGCCGATGGGACGGCGTCGATGAGCTCGGGATTGGGGCCCGGATAGGCGACGGCGACACGGCCCTGCAGCCTCGGATAGCGGGCGCCGATCTCGTCCGCGACCGCGTGTGAGATCGTGCACACGCCGGCCGAGCGTTTCAGCCCGGCGCCGAGCATGGCCCGGATGTACTGGCCGCTGACGCGGTCCATCGTCGCCGAGTGGGTGAGCGGCGAGAGATCGAAGAGCGTGATGAAGGAGGGAATACGGCCGCGAAGCGGTCCGAGCGACGTCGGGCAAAAGATGGCATCGCATCCCTGGGCGCGCGCCTGTCCTGGGAGATCGACCAGGTAATGGCGAAGGTGGGCGCCGGCCCGGCCGAGGCGTCCGCCCAGCCGCTTCCGCGGGACGTCGAGATCGGAGGCGCCGTCCAGGCTCGCTCGAACCGTGACGAGCT
>VBFR01000162.1:7755-9943 GCA_005889345.1 Chloroflexota bacterium | reverse complement strand
GGAGCGCGAGCGGGCGGTTACCCAGTCCGAACTCGCCGAGCTGCTCTGGCCCGATTCGTTGCCACCGTCCTGGCCGGTCGCGCTGAGCGCGGTGATCAGCAAGCTCCGCCAGAAGCTGGCGACCCTGGGGCTCGATCGGGACCGGATCATCGCCAACGCGTTTCGCTGTTACCAGTTCCGGCCACCGGCCGAGATCTGGATCGATCTCGAGGCCGCGGCCGACGCCCTGCACCAGGCCGAAGGCGCCGTGATCGCCAACCAGCCGGAGGCCGCCTACGGGCCGGCGCTGGTTGCCACAACAATTGCCCGCCGCCCGTTCCTTCCGGGAGAAGACGCCCCCTGGGTGACGAGTCGACGCGAACGCCTGCGCGACCTCCTGATTCGGGCGCTCGACTGCCGCGTCGAGGCGCTCGTGTGGAACGGCGAGCTCGCGCTCGCCCAGGACCAGGCGCGGGCCGCTGTCGACCTCGAGCCGTTTCGCGAGTCCGGCTATCGGCGGCTGATGCAGGTCCTCGTCAGGCGCGGCGATCGCGCCGAAGCGGTGCGGATCTATCAGCAGTGCCGCCAGCGGCTCGCCGACGAGCTGGGCGTGGCGCCCTCCGACGAAACCGAGTCGCTCCTCCGACAGCTGCTCGGCAGCACCGCCTGACGGCGGGGCTAGGCGCGGCTGACCTCGGAACCGACCTCGTCCTTCGCCAGGTCGCCGTCATGCGAGGACCCGTTGGCGGGCAGTGCCGGGGCGATCACGGGTTTGGAGGTGGGCGGCTTGCTGATGCCGGCGGCCACATAGATCTCGTCCTGGTCGAGCGTGTCCTTCTTGAGCACTGCCTCGGCCAGGCGATCGAGCCGATCGCGGTTCTCCGTCAGCAGCCGCACCGCTTCCCGGTGGCACTCGTCCACGATCCGGCGGACTTCCTCATCGAGCAGCTTGGCCGTCTCCTCACTGAAGTGCTGCGCGGCCACCGCTCCGTCGCCGGGTTCCGTCAGGTTGAGCGGGCCGAGCTTCGGCGACATCCCGAAGCGCGCCACCATGGAGCGCGCGATTTGATTGACCTGCTGAAGATCGCTTTCCGCGCCGGTCGTCACCGCGCCGTAGGCGACCTCTTCGGCCGCCCGGCCGCCGAGCGCGAGCGTGATGCGGCCTCGGAGGTAGCTCTCTGGATAGTTGTAGCGGTCGTCGATCGGCTGACTGTAGGTGGAGCCGAGCGACAACCCGCGCGGCACGATCGTCAGCTTCTTCACCGGATCGGCTCCCGGGACCAGCAGGCCCATCAGCGCGTGGCCGGACTCGTGGTAGGCGATGAGCCGTTTTTCGTCGGCGCCGAGCACGATGGGCCGGCGAAGTCCAAGTACCGATCGCTCGATCGCCTCGTCGAAATCCTCGCGCGTCACCGCGGTCCTGCCTTTGCGCGCCGCGACTAGCGCGGCTTCGTTGACGATGTTGCGCAGGTCGGCGCCGACGAAGCCGGCCGTCGCACCGGCGATATCGGCGAGGTCGACATCGGGAGCGAGGGAGACATTTCGGGTATGGATCTTGAGGATCGCCTCGCGACCGGTCTTGTCCGGCGCATTGACCGTGACCCGGCGATCGAATCGGCCGGGACGCAACAGCGCGGGATCCAGCACCTCGGGCCGGTTGGTGGCGGCCAGCACGACGACGTTCTGATTCGGGGTGAATCCATCCATCTCGGTGAGGATCTGGTTCAGGGTCTGCTCGCGCTCGTCGTTCGCGCCGAACGTGGCCGATGACGCCCGAGCCCGACCGATGGCGTCGAGCTCATCGATGAAGATGATGCTCGGGGCGGCGGCCTTGGCCTTCGCGAAGAGATCGCGGACGCGGGCCGCACCCACGCCGACGATGGCCTCGACGAACTCCGATGCCGAAAGGCTGAAGAATGGCCGGTTGGATTCGCCCGCGACCGCGCGCGCCAGCAACGTCTTGCCCGTGCCCGGCGCGCCTACCAGCAGGATGCCATGCGGGATCTGCGCACCAAGCTTTTGGTACTTCTCTGGTGTCTTGAGGAAGTCGACGACTTCCGCCAGGTCTTGCTTGGCTTCTTCGATCCCGGCGACGTCGGCAAAGGTGATGCGGGTCCCCGAGTCCGGCGCGTAGAGCGTCGCCTTACTCTGACCGAAGGCCCCGAGAAAGCCGCCAGGGCCGGCGCCGGCCATGCGACGGCTCAAATAG
>VBFR01000162.1:0-7691 GCA_005889345.1 Chloroflexota bacterium | reverse complement strand
CGAGCGATGCCTCGAGGTTGTCCGTCGCGAAGGCCGGTCGCTCGGTCTGAAACAGGGTGCCGCTGGCGGACCCGGAGGTCACGGCTTTCTTGAAGTCGCCCTGGATGGAGTTGGCCTGTGCGGTGATGTCCTTGACATTGTCGGCATTCAGCTGCTGGATGAAGGTGGTGTAGGGCACCGTGATCCGCGCGGGTCCGCTCATGAAGACGACGGAGATCAGGTAGTTCAAAAGCAGCAGGACGACGAGGTAGATCCAGAAGCCCCGGCTGCGCCAGAAAGGCTTTGGAGCTCCGCCTGGCGCGGGCGCCGTTCCGCGGCCGGGCAGCGACGGTCGTTTGGTCGGGCTCGAAGCCAATGCGTTCCCCTCGTGTGCGACTCTACACGCTTGGCAAATCCTACGGTTGACGCTATGATATTGTGATAGCGCGACTACGCAATAATTGGAGGCTTGATATGACACTTACGCATCTGATTGTCTTGCTCCTGGTCGGGGCCGTGGCCGGATTGATCGGTGAGCGACTGGTAAGCCGTGGCACGCCCGGTGGATTGCTCGGTGCGATCGTCGCCGGGCTGGTCGGTGCATGGTTGATGGTCGATGTCTTGCATCTCGTGATCGCGCCCGAGCTGTCCTGCTGTTCAGCCTGGTGGCCGGCGGAAGTTTCGCGCGCGGTTGGAGCCGGCGCTAGCCGTCGCTCCCAGCGAGGGGAGGGCCCGCCGACAAGGGGGCCCTCTCCTGACGCCTTCCTTATAATTCGGCGTGTCTTCGACGAAGACTCTCGCTGGCCGCCTTTGGGGACGTGGCGGCGCCTATTCAAGGGAGGAGGACACATGGGGAACGAGCGTTGGAGTCGCCGTCAATTCGTCAGCCGCGCCGGCAAGACGGCAGGTGGCGTCGTGCTGGGCCTCAGCTTCGCGGACTTTCTGGCAGCCTGTGGGACATCGAACTCGGCCACCGGATCAGGGACCGGCAAGTTAGAAATCTTCAGCTGGTGGACCGGGCCAGGCGAGAAAGATGGGCTGGCCGAGATGTTCAAGATCTACTCGAAGAAATATCCGAGCGTCACCATCACCAACTCGGCGGTGGCGGGCGGCGCGGGATCGACGGCGAAGGCTGTGCTCGCGACCCGCATGCAGGGCGGCAATCCACCAGACAGCTTCCAGGTCCACGCGGGGCAGGAGCTGATCAGCAGCTGGGTGAAGGCATCCAAGATGGAACCGATCACCAGCATCTGGAACTCGGAGGGGTGGGACAGTAAGATCCCCAAGGATCTCAAGGACATCGTCAGCGCAAACGGCGATGTCTGGTCGGTCCCGGTCAACGTCCACCGCGGCAACGCGCTCTGGTACAACAAGAAGCTCCTCGACAGCAAAAGCGTCACCCCGCCGCAGTCAGGCGATGACATGACCTCCGCCCTCAGCCAGTTGAAGGCGAAGGGCATCGCGACGCCGCTGGCGCTGGCCTCCAAGGGCGGAAACTGGCAGGTCCAGATGCTGCTCGAAAACAACATCCTCGCGGCGGGCGGCGCCGACTTCTACAAGAACGTCATGGCGGGGAAGGCGTCCTTTACCGACGCCAAGGTGACGCAGGCCCTGACCTGGATCAAGCAATGGCTTCCCTACGCCAACACCGACAGCTCCGCCATCGATTGGGACGAGGCCGACAACCGGCTCATTGCCGGGACGGCGGTCTTCCACATCATGGGTGACTGGGCCAAAGGCGACTTCACCTCGAAGAACTGGGTGCCGAACACGGACTTCGGAGCGGTGCCCTCGCCCGGAACGACGGGCAAGTACATGATCGTCTGCGACACGTTCGGGCTGCCCAAGGGTGCCAAGGACCGCGATAACGCGGTCGGCTGGCTCAAGGTCTGCGGCTCGCAGGAGGGGCAGGCTGCCTTCAACCCGAAGAAAGGCTCGATCCCCGCCCGGACCGACGTGTCCGCGAGCCTCTTCGATGCGATCGCCCAACAGTTCATGGCGGAGTTCAAGACCGACACGCTGGTACCGAGTTCCGCGCACGGATCGGCCACGCCACCGAACTTCGCGAACGGCGTCAACGATGAGATGGGGCAGTTCCTGCAGAACAAGGACGTCACCAAGACGGCCAGTAACCTGCAGAAGCTCTCCGACGAGTTCCTGAAGACGGCTTAGCCGAGCGCGGCTGATGGCGACGGCCAGCGCCCAACCGGTGATGGTGGAGCGGCTCCCGAGGAGCCGCTCCTTGCGTCTGCCGACCTGGGAGAAGCTCACCCCGCTGTTGCTGCTGTCGCCCTCGGTCATCCTGATCGCCGTCTTCGTTTACGGCTTCATCGGCGCGACGATACGCACGTCGCTGGTCCGCTGGAACAGCGCGTTGCCCGACTACACGTTCGTGGGCCTTCACAACTACCAGCGCCTCTTCCAGCTGGAGCGCTTCCAGGCCGACCTGGTTAACACGGTTCATTTCACCGCGATCTTCCTGGCTGGCTGCATCGTTATCGGGCTCGGAACGGCCGTGCTGCTCGACCAGCGTTTACGCGGGACCCTGTTCTTTCAGAACGTCTACATGTACCCGCTGGCGCTCTCCTTCGTGGTCACCGGCACGGTCTGGCGATGGATCCTGAACCCCAACTCCGGCGTGAACGTCATCCTCGACAACCTCCACCTTGGCTTCTTGAAGTCAGGGTGGCTGACCGATACCCACACGGCGCTCAACTCGCTGGGCCTCGCCGCGGTCTGGCAGATGAGCGGCTTCTGCATGGCGATGTTCTTGGCCGGTTTGCGAGGCATCCCAGAGGAGTTGCGCGAAGCGGCGCGCGTGGACGGCGCCAATGAGTGGCAGCTCTTCTGGCGAATCACCTTTCCGCTGTTGCGTCCGATCACGCTCTCCGCCGTCATCATCCTCGGGCACATTTCGCTGAAGATTTTCGATCTCGTCTACGTCATGACGTTCGGTGGGCCTGGATACGCGACCGATATGCCAAGCCTGTATATGTGGATCGCGACCTTCGGGCAATTCCTCTACTCGCGAGGCGCGGCGATCGCCGTCGTGTTGCTGTTGATGGTGGCGGTCCTGATCGTTCCCTACCTGGTCTGGAACCTCCGCGGGGAGACGGAACAATGAGCCTCCTGGCCCCGGTCGCGGCCCGTTCGCGCGCCCGATTCCGTCCGTCGCGTCTCGCGCTCTACCTGGTGCTCGTCGTCCTCGCCATCTTCTACCTCACTCCGGTCTTCGCCATCATCGTCACCTCGCTGAAGACCACGGCCGAGCTCGCCCGCTCGACTGTGTGGGAGCTTCCGAAGACGCCGGCGCTCGACTCGTACTCGACGGCGTTCAACGCCCTGGCTCCATCGTTCTTCAACAGCGTCTTCCTGGTCGTCCCGGCCACGATCCTGTCGGCGACGCTCGGTTCCTTGAACGGCTACGTGCTCTCGAAATGGCGGTTCAGGGGCGCGAACCTTCTGTTTGCGCTGCTCCTCTTCGGGATGTTCATCCCCTACCAGAGCATCCTGATCCCGCTGGTCCAGTTCCTGGAAACCATCAACCTGTATGGAGGAATTCCGGGCCTCATCCTGGTGCACGTCGTCTATGGGATCCCGATATGCACCCTGATCTTTCGCAACTACTTCGCCACCGTGCCGCGCGAGTTGCTCGAGGCGGCCCGGATCGACGGTGCCAGTGTGATCGGCATTTACCGGCACGTCATGCTACCGATCTCTATCCCGGGATTCGTGGTCGTGATGATCTGGCAATTCACGAGCATCTGGAACGAGTTCCTGTTTGCGGTGACGATCGCCCAGACGCCAACCCAACAACCCATCACGGTTGCGCTTCAGAACCTCGCCGGAAGCCTGGCGCCTGAGCAGAACATTCAGATGGCGGGCGCCCTGATGGCGGCCGTGCCGACCCTGCTGATCTACATTCTTCTCGGCCGCTACTTCGTGCGGGGCCTGCTGGCCGGCTCGCTCAAAGGCTAGCCAGCGAGCCCAGCATCGTTAGAGAGTGTTAGAGCAGCTCATAGGCGAAATCACGATGTTCTTGCGAATTGACCCCTCGGGGCGGCAGAATATGCATTCGGCTTTGCGACAATGCCTTAGAACCTGTAGGAGGGGAAACACCTTGCACAAACTACGAACGTTGACCTTAGTGGCGTCCATGGGCCTGATCGCCGTCATCGTGGCGTCATGCGGAGGATCCAGTACCACGGGCAGCACCGGGCCCTCGGGAAAGATCGGGCTGCTTTTACCGGAGAGCAAGACGGCACGATACGAGACGAAGGACCGGCCGCTGTTCACCAACAAGTTGAAGGCGCTGTGTCCGAACTGCACGCTGCTCTACAACAACGCGAACCAGGATTCCAGCGTTCAGCAAACGCAGGCCGAGGCCATGTTGACGAACGGCGTGAAGGTGCTCGTCCTCGATCCCGTCGATGGAAAATCCGCCGCCGCCATCGCTGACAAAGCCAAGCAGCAGGGCGTGCCGGTAGTCTCGTACGACCGCCTGATCCTCAACACCGCCAACGTCAACTTCTACATCTCCTTCGACAACGCGAAGGTTGGTCAGCTCCAGGGCACGTCGCTCCTGACGGCGCTCGGCAGCAAGACCAATCCGAGCATTGTCATGATCAACGGCGACCCGGCCGATAACAATGCCAAGCTCTTCAAACAAGGCGCCCATAGCGTCCTGGATGGCAAAGTCCAAATCAAGAAGGAATACGACACGCCGAGCTGGAGTCCTGACAAGGCCCACGACGAGATGGCCCAGGCGCTCACGGCGCTCGGGAACAAGGTCGACGGCGTCTACGCCGCCAACGACGGGACCGGCGGTGGCGCGATCTCTGCGATGGTGTCGGCGGGCGTCAATCCGCTGCCGCCCGTGACCGGCCAGGACGCGGAACTCGCCGCGATCCAGCGAATCCTCGCCGGCCAGCAGTACATGACCGTCTACAAGGCGATCGTGCCTGAAGCGGAGCAGGCTGCCCAGCTGGCTTTCGACCTGCTCACCAGCGCATCGGCGTCCAGCATGACCAACGGAAAGACGACCAACAACGGCACGGCGGACGTCCCGTCGGTGCTACTCAACCCAGTGGCCGTCACCAAGGACAACGTCAAGACAACAGTGGTCGCGGACGGGTTCTGGACCAAGGCCGACATCTGCACCGGTACGTACGTCGCGGCGTGCACCGCGGCCGGGATCAACTAACGGCGCCAAACCGTACACTCTGAGCTAACGCACGGGTGGGCTGGAAGGCCCACCCGTGTCCTTGCGCTGAAGGAGCTGGTGGCCGATGGCGGTTGCGACGAAAACGCCCTTGCTGACGCTGCATAACATCAGCAAGCGCTTCGGGGCGGTCCAGGCGCTCTCCGGCGTGGACTTCGAGGTCTATCCCGGCGAGGTGGTCGGCTTAGTGGGGGACAATGGCGCTGGCAAATCGACGCTGGTCAAGACGATTGCCGGCATCCACTCACCAGATAGCGGTGAGATCCTCTTCGAAGGTCATCCGGTAACGATTACCGGTCCGCGCGATGCCGCTCAACTCGGCATCTCGACGGTCTATCAGGATCTTGCCCTTTGCGACAACCTCGATGTCGTCGCCAACCTGTACCTGGGTCGCGAGCTGACCGAAGCCGAGGTGCTCGATGAAGTCCGCATGGAACGGCGTGCCATCGAGGTGCTCAAGGGCCTCCAGGTCAAGATCCGGATCGTGCGCAACGTGGTGGCGTCCCTGTCGGGCGGGCAGCGACAGTCGGTCGCGGTGGCACGATCGGTGATGTGGAATTCAAAGGTGGTCTTGCTCGACGAGCCCACCGCGGCCCTGGGCGTCGCCCAGACAAAGCAGGTACTTGACTTGATTCGCCGGCTGCGAGATCAGGGGCTGGGCGTGGTTGTGATCAGTCACAACCTGGCCGACGTTTTCGAGGTTTGCGATCGCATCGTCGTCCTCTGGCTCGGCCGTCCCGGCGGAAGCTTCGACGTGCGAGAGACCAGCAGGGAAAAGGTTGTCGCGGCGATCACGGGCGCGGAGTTCGGCGGACCGGCCGACGCCGCCCCGGCTGACGATCCCACCGCGGCGAAGGGCATCGCGCCGTGAGCACCGTGGCAGACAAGCCCCCCGCTCTGGCCGAAGACGAAGATCAGCCGGGGTTCGCCCTCCAGGCGTGGCGACGCCTTCGCCAGGGCGAGCTCGGGCCACTACCGGCGTTGCTCGCACTCGCCTTGATCTGGGCTGCCTTTCAGATTGCCAACCCCAACTTCCTCAGCCCGCGCAACCTCAGCAATCTCGTGAGCCAGACCGCGGCCGTTGGAACCATCTCCGTCGGGGTCGTCCTCGTGCTCTTGCTCGGCGAGATCGACCTCTCGGTTGGCCAGGTGAGCGGGCTCTCGGCGGCGGTCATGACCGTGCTCAACGTCCAGCATGGCATTCCGGGACCGGTCGCCATCATCGCCGGCATCATGACCGGCGCGCTGATCGGACTTCTGCAAGGTTTCTGGATTACGCGCTTTGGCGTACCCTCGTTCATTGTCACGCTCGCCGGACTGATTGGCTGGCAGGGCGCGCTCCTGTACGTCCTCGGGCAAACAGGAACGATCAACATCAACGATCCGGTGATCATCGGGTTGACAGGGACGTTCCTCAGTCCGGTCGTCGGCTACGGGATCGGCGTCCTGGCTGTCGTCGTCTACGCAGCAAACCTCGTAATCGGCCAACGGCGGCGGCGGGCGGCCGGGCTAGAGGCGGCGCCAATCAACCGGCTTGCGGTGCGAATCGGTATCGTCGCCGCGGCCATCTTGGTCGCGATCGGGGTCCTCAGCGCCGACCGCGGCGTGCCACTGGCCGGCCTGATCCTGGTCGGCTTCGTCGTCCTCTTCGACTTGATTGTGCGGCGGACAACCTACGGGCGCCACCTGTTCGCCGTCGGCGGCAATGCCGAGGCGGCACGGCGTGCCGGGATTTCGGTGAATACCATCCGGTTGTCGGTCTTCGTGCTGGCCTCGACGTTGGCGGCTTGCGGAGGCATCCTCTTCGCCTCGCGGCTGTTCGCGGTCAATTACTCATCGGGCGGCGGCGACGTCCTCATCGACGCGATTGCGGCTGCGGTCATCGGCGGCACCAGCCTTTTCGGCGGCCGCGGGACCGTATGGTCGGCACTGCTCGGCGCCTTCGTGATCCAGTCGATCGAGAATGGGCTGGACCTGATCGCCCTACCCTCCACCGTCAAGTACATGGTCACGGGGGCGGTGATGTTGTTCGCCGTGACGCTCGACGCAATCGCGCGCCAGGGACGCCAGGCCTCAGGCCGCGCCTAGTTTCCCGAACGCGGCTCGGCCCGCTTGAGACAACAAGAGGACCAGCACGGCGTCCGGCATCACGAGGTTGACGAGCATCGGCACGGGTCCGCGCACCGCGCCCATCGGAAGCACCATCAACAGCAGCAACGCCGTGATGCTGAGGCCTCCAGGGCGATGACCCAGCGGCGAGCCTCTCTCGCCGGAGCGCAACCTCGGGCAGCGCCGCGCGCGTCTGATCCAAGGTCGGATTCCTCCGATCCGATGGAGGGGATGTTTGGTCAGCGTTATAGAGGCGATGCAGCAGTTCGCCGCCGCTTCGCCGTTGGGCGCGCCCCCAACACGTATTCGTGGGCTCCGGGCGCTTGGGGAGGAAGCCCCACTTCGCGCGGCCATCGAAAACGGCGAGCGTCTCCTCGTCTGC
>VBFR01000305.1 GCA_005889345.1 Chloroflexota bacterium | reverse complement strand
GTCATCTTGTCCACGCGGACGGCCCGAGCCAGGGGGTGCTTCATCACACGGTCCACGAGCGCCGCGCGACCGAGCAGCAGCCCCGCCTGCGGCCCACCGAGCAGCTTGTCCCCGCTGCAGGCCACGAGATCCGCGCCCGACGCAAGGCTGTCCTGGATGCGGGGTTCCTCGGCCAGTCCGTAGGCGGCGGTCTCGAGCAGGGCGCCGCTTCCCAGATCGTGAAGGAGCAGCAGCTGATGTTGCCGCGCGATGGCCCCGAGATCCTTGAGCTCCACGCTTTGCGTGAAACCGATCACCTGGAAATTGCTGGCGTGCACTTTCATGATGGCGGCCGTGCGGGGCGTGATCGCCGCGGCGTAGTCCTCGGCGCGAGTGCGGTTGGTGGTGCCGACCTCAAGCAAGCGCGCGCCGGAAAGGCGCATGACATCTGGCATCCGAAAACCACCACCGATCTCGACCAGCTCGCCACGCGCCACGATGACCTCCTTGCCCTTTGCCAGGGCCGTCAACATCAAGAGCACCGCCGCGGCGCAATTGTTGACAACCGCCGCCCCTTCCGCGCCGGTCAGGTGGCGCAACAGGTCGGCGGCGAGATCGTGCCGCCGGCCGCGCCGGCCCGTCTGCGGATCGAACTCCAGGGTCGAGTACCGACCCGCGATGGCGGCGGCGGCTTCGGCGGCGGCCGCCGCCAAGGGCGCCCGGCCGAGGTTGGTGTGAAGGATCACCCCGGTGGCGTTGACGACTGGCCGCAGGCGGGGACGCCGCAACTCCTGGATCACGCGCTCGATCGCCGACCAGCGCGTTCCGGGTTCGGCGATCGCCCCAGCACGACGCTCCGCCTCGATGGCGCGCTGCACGGCGAACCGCACCAGCGGCCGGCCGTGCTGGGCGATCATGGCGGCGGCGGGCTGCTCCTCGAGCAGGTCGTGAACGCTGGGCAGGGCCCGCAGGCTGTCCACCGTCAACCCCCGACGGGAAAGGGCGGCATGCTCAGGATGAACCGCAGAATCGGCGTATAGATGGCGGCGAGGATGCTCATCCCCAGGTAGCTGGTGAGCAGCAGAGTGAGCACGAACACGAGCATGATGGCCTGCCGGTGGCTGTCGATGCGGAAGAAGAATTCTGGAAATGTCCGGCGGAAGAGCGCGGAGAGGAAGCTGTACCCGTCCAGGGGCGGGATGGGCAAGAGGTTGAAGACGGCCAGAACCACATTGAGGACGAAGGCCACCCAGAGCAAGCGCCAGGGAGGCACGGCGAGGTCAAAGCTCCCGGCGCGAAGCAGCAGCTTGATCGGGATCGCCAGCACGAATGCGATCACGAGGTTGGTGAGGGGGCCGGCCAGCGCCACGAGTGCCGCATCGAAGGGGCCGTGCATGCGACGAGGATCGATCCGCACCGGCCTCGCCCACCCGAAACCGATCAGGAGGATCGCGATGGTGCCGAGCGGGTCGAGGTGATTCCGGGGATTCGGGGAAAGCCGCCCATCGAGCCGTGGCGTCTGGTCGCCCCGCGCAACGGCCACGAAGGCGTGGGCCATCTCGTGGGCGATCAGCCCCAGGAGCAGGGCCGGAATCAGGTAGAGGGTGTTGACGATGAACTGGACTGGATCGCCGAAAATCACGACCCCGTAAGTATCGGCAAAAAGAATAGGGCCCGGACGAACCCGGACCCTCTGAACGAATGAAACCCGACGGGTTACGCGGCGGCGCCAGCCTCCATGCGGACCCCTACCGAAACGGTGGAGGCGGCTGATTCCTCGGCATGGACGGCGCTCTTCCCGCGGAGGATACCGCCCTCGTCGATGATCAGCGAGCCGACGACGATGTCGCCGAACACTTTGCCGGTGGCGAGGATCTCGAGGCGGCCCGTGGTGTTCACGTTGCCCTGGATCGTCCCGCCGACCACGACATTGCGACCGGTGACATTGCCCTTGACCCGGCCGTGCTCGCCGACCGACAGGTCACCTTCGGTTGTCAGGTCGCCGTTCATTTCGCCGTCGAACCGGATGTTGGACGTCGACTGCAGCCGGCCCTCGAGCTTGATCTGGTTGCTCAGCACCGTCTCAGCAACGATGGGAGCGGCTTCGCGCGGGGATCTCTTGTCGAACACTTAAACCTCCTGGCAAGTTGTTAGCGTCTTGTGCCAGAACGGTTACGCGCTCACCTTTCTTGCACACGCGGGAAATCCCGCGACCCTGACGACAAAGGTCACGCCTGGAGCAAACTGCGTAGGACGATCGATCCGGCGATCAGGAGCACGAACATCAAGCCGGCCGTGATCGCGATCCGCCGCAAGTCAGAGCGGAAGTAGGGCACCCGCTCCAGCGGGATGGCGGCGTCCTCCGCGGGCAGTGGACCGGCCTGTTGCCGCCCGCGCGGATTGCGGGGGAGCGGCCTGGGCAGGGGCGCAGGGCTGGCAGCGGCGCTCGCTGGGGCCTGGGCGGGCTGTCCGGGCTGGTTGGTCTGTGAGGGGGCAGCCGGCGGCATCCCGGCCGGACGGGCGGCACGGCCACCTCCGGACGATCCGCGCTGAGGCTTCCGGAGCTGCGAGCGTCTGTTCTTTCTGGACATATCCTGCGTACGCGCAGTGGAGTTTAGCGCGAACGTGGATAAGCGCTTGACACGTCCAACGGGCTGTGGTACAAACGGCCCCGGGTACAACATATAGGGTGTACCCGAAGCCGCGAGCCAACAAGGGCCAGATCCTGCAGCCGTCCTGCCATCGCCGCTGCAATGCCCCTCCTCATCTGGTCCTTGTTGTGTTTCTAGACCATCGCCGGAGCCAGGCGCTCCGTCCAGCCGGCTGACTGGTACTTCGAACGCGCGAGGGCCTTTGCTGCGACCTTTTCCGCGGGCCCAAGCGTGGCCTCGACCAGGTTCACGCCAAAGCTTCGGGCAAAAGCCGCGGCGATGGTGGCAGCGATCTGCGTCGCATCGGTCACCCGCAACTCGGCAAGGCCGGCCACCCCCGTATCGATGCTCCGCGAGTTCGTCCCATCGGGCAGGCGGAGACACGCCGTCAGCTTGTCGGTGCGGGGCTCGATCAGAATGCTGCCGTGCTGGAGGAGCCCGCCGCCACGCCGCATCTGCGCGCTTCCGACGAGCTTGCGGCCGTTCAGCAGGATCTCGTGCGCCGATGGGCGATCGAAGCAGACGGGGCCGTGCTGCCCGGAGCTGCCGACCGACTCGGGAGCGAGCGTGGCCGGGACGCCCAGCCCGGATAGCCCGTCCTGCAAGGCGAGGCTGAGCCGGTAGTAGGAAGGGAGAACACCGCCGTCGTGCCCCAGCAGCGATGCCGGGAGCGCGACGCTGTAGGTGAGCTCGCGATCGTGCAGAATGGCCCGCCCCCCGGTCGGCCGTCTGACCACCTCGATGCCGAGAGCCCGGCATCCATCGACATCGACGACATCGAAGGGCTGGAAGTAGCCGAGTGAAAGGCAGGGGGGCATCCACTGGTAGAAGCGGAGCGTGGGCGGCGTCGTGCCGGCGGCAACACCGTCGAGCAGCACCTCGTCCACGGCCATGTTCCAGGCACCGCCGGCCGCTGCCTCGACCAGCAGCCGCCAGCTATCAGACGTTGAAGCGGAAGAGCGAGACATCGCCATCCTTCATGACATAGTCACGGCCTTCGAGCCGGACCTTTCCGCGTTCGCGAGCGGCGGCGTACGATCCCGCCGCGATGAGGTCATCGTAGGCGACGATCTCCGCCTTGATGAAGCCACGCTCGATGTCGCTATGGATGACGCCCGCGGCCTCCGGCGCCTTCGCGCCCTGGCGAACCGTCCAGGCCCGAACCTCAGGATCGCCTGCCGTGAGGAACGTCACGAGATTCAGTAGTCGATAGGCGGCGTGGATAAAGGTCGGGAGCGCCGCCTCTTTCAGGCCGGCATCTTCGAGAAACACCGCGGCCTCCTCGTCCGGCAGTTCGCGGATCTCCGCCTCGAGCCGCGCGGATAGCGGGATGACCTCGGCATGCTCAGCGGTGGCTTCGTCGCGGAGGGCTTGCAGCTCGGGGGTTTCCTTGCCGATCTGATCCTCGCCGATGTTGGCGACGTACAGCACCGGCTTGGCGGTGAGGAAGGAGAAGCTTTTGAGAAGTTTCGCCTGCTCAACCTCGAAGCTCATGGTTCGAATCGGTTTGCCCTCGTCAAGGTGAGCCGCCAGCCGGTCGAGGAGCTCCAGCTCCTCCTTCTCCTTGGCGCCCGGCTTGAGACGCGCGGTCCCGGCGATCTTCTCCCGGCGCTTGTTCACCACATCGAGGTCCGCTAGCGCCAGCTCGAGGTTGACCATCGCCATGTCCCGGCGTGGGTCCAGCTGGCCATCGACGTGCTGGACGTTCGGATCGCTGAACGAGCGGACGACCATTGCCAGCGCGTCGAGCTCGCGGATATTCGAGAGAAATTGATTTCCCATTCCCTCGCCCCGGCTGGCTCCGGCCACCAGGCCGGCGACATCGACAAACTTCATCACGGTCGGCGTGACTTTCTTGGGCTTGTACATCCGCGCCAGCACGTCGAGCCGCTCGTCCGGCACTTCGACCATGGCGGTATTCGGCTCGACCGTACTGAAGGCGTAGGAGGCCACCCCTGCGCCCGCCCGTGTCAGCGCATTGAACAGGGTGGTCTTGCCGACATTCGGCAAGCCGACGATGCCAACGCCCAGAGTCATTAGCGCGCGTTCCGGCGGAGCTGGTCCTCCGACATGACCGTGAAGGGTGCGCCAAATCGACGAGCGAGCTCATCGGCATCGCACTCCACCGCCATCAGCCAACCTCCAGAAGATCTCGGGAAGGGAACGCCCGCGGCCCACGCCGGATGCGCCCAGTGTGGGCAAATGCTAGCTGGTCACTCGCGGGCGCCGGTCGGCGTCAGTAGGGATCGTCGCGGTCGATGAGCTCGCCCGGAAACCCGCGGTCCGGCAGGAGATACGCCAGCTCGCCGGCGTTCTCATCGTAGGTCGGGTCATCGGGATCGTACGGTTGCGGTTCGGGGATCATTGAAGACGCCTTCAGGCGCTAACCGGTTC
This sequence comes from Chloroflexota bacterium, assembly GCA_005889345.1. Lineage (GTDB taxonomy): Bacteria > Chloroflexota > Dormibacteria > CF-121 > CF-121 > CF-13. The sequence continues at coordinate 70 of VBFR01000305.1, read as the reverse complement.
GGCAACCGGCTGACCGTTGTCGACAGCGCTTTCCGCTTTCGGGCTGAGCATCTTCATCTGGTCCATCACG
>VBFR01000303.1 GCA_005889345.1 Chloroflexota bacterium | reverse complement strand
CCCATCGATCGACCTGGTTGGCACAGTCAGCGATTGCCAGGTTCAGAGCGTTGCGGCCGCGGCGTTTCAGTATGTGCAGGGCGGCCGGAGCGGCTACCTCGTGCTTTTTTTGCACGACAACTACCTCTACGGAGTTCGCGTTGAGGGCCTGAGGGGCGTCGACCCGCTCGCAATCCGCGATGCCAAGCAAGTCCTCGGCAGCATTACGTGGACGGTGACCACGCCGCCCGCGCGTTAAGACTTCGCCTGCGGCCGGCCAGCACCGACGAGAACGCCAAGCAGGAGGCCGGCAAGGACGAGCGCCAGATAGAGGGGAGCCGCCACCGCCGGATTCGGCTGTTCGCCCAAGGTGACCAACCTGATCCAGACAACGGCAAACACGCTGACGCTCGCGGCCAGCATGCCCAGATTGCCAAAAACATACGCCCGAGCCAGGCGACCGGGGGCCGTGACCGCAAACGCCACGCTGCCGGCAAACCACACGAGGAGGAGAGGCAGGATCAGCGCGGCCAGATAGCCCAGGGCGCCAAAGAGCGGGAACGCTAAGGCTAGCGAGCCGAGCCCACCGAGTAGCACAAAGCCGGCGCCTCGTGGCACCCGGTTCGTCGGGTTCACCGCTACCTATTTACTACTAACGGCTTTTCGCTTGGCCGTCATCAGCCGTGAGTAGCTCGCGGTTCAACCCCGCTGCATGAACATCCAGCGATGGCCCTCGAGGTCCTCGGCGCGGTAACTCTTTCCGTTCTCATTGCTCTCCACCCCGGTCAGAATGGTCGCGCCGTGCTGTTGCGCCCGCGCGAAATGGGCATCGACATCATCGACGTAGACGAGGAGGCCGTCGACGATGTACGGAACGGCCGACCATCTGCGAGCTGGCTCGCATGACTCGCGGTGGTGCCGCGGCGCCTGGTAGTCGGGCGTCGGGGTGGCGAGCATGATCACGCCGTCACCCGCCTGCATTTCGCCGTGGCTGAGGCGACCATCCTTACCCAGCATGCGCGTCCGCTCCTGGAAGCCGAAGGCTGACGACAGCCAATCCATGGCTTTCGGACCGTTTTCGTAGGCGATCATGGGGATGACATCGGGATAGCTCGCGGCCATTTACGTCGCCCTCCTACAGGTACCGCTGTTCCTTCTTGCGCGCCTTTTCGTACTCTCGCCGCGCGGCGTTGACGGACTCGACGGTCGTGACCTCGGCGACCGGGACGTCCCACCAGCTCTCGTAATTGGGGACGCCCTCGTAGCGATCGACTTCGATGCAGATGACCGAGGTGCGCGTCGCCTGACGCGCGCGCTCCAGTGCCCCGCGCAACTCGTCGACGCTGCGCACCCGCACGGCCTCGGCACCCAGGCTCGCGGCGTTCGCCGCCAGGTCGATCGGCAGGACCGCGGCCGGCGCGGTGTCGCTGTCGAGCCCGAGCGATCCGTTCTTGCGAAACCGATACTGCGTGCCGAACCCGTCCGTCCCCAGCGATCGCGAGAGGCCGCCGATGTGACGATCGCGCTGCCCATCATCAGATACGAGCCATCGCCGACCATCGAGAACACCTCGCGGTCGGGCGCGGCCATCTTCACGCCCAGGGCGCCGGCGATCTCGTAACCCATACACGAGTAGCCGTACTCGACGTGGTACTGCTTGGGATCGCGCGTCCGCCACAACTTGTGCAGGTCCCCCGGCATCGAGCCGGCGGCGCACACGACGACGTCGCGCGGGGCGGCCGCGTCATTGACCGCGCCGATGACCTCGCTTTGCGCCGGCAGCGGTCCGTGACCCAGGTGGTAGAGGCGGTCCACCTCGCGATCCCAGTCCTTGTTCAGGCGAGCGGCGAGGTCGCGGTACGAAGCGTCAACCGCGTAGCCGCGCAGCCGTGTGCCCAGCGCGGTGATGCCGGCGCGGGCGTCGCCGACCAGCGCGAGGCCGCTGTTCTTGTGGGCGTCGAAGTCGAGCACATTGAGGTTGATGAAGTGCACATGCGCGTTGCCGAACACGGTGTGCGACGCGGTCGTGAAGTCGGTCCAGCGGGTGCCGATCCCGATCACGACATCGGCTTCGCGCGCCAGGCGGTTCGCCGCCAGCGTGCCCGTCGCCCCGACGGCGCCCAGGTTGGACGGATGGTCATAGGGAAGCGCGCCCTTGCCGGCCTGGGTCTCCCCCACCGGGATCCCGGTCATCTCGACGAACTGCCGCAGGGTGCCGGTGGCATCCGCATAGATGACGCCGCCGCCAGCGACGATCATCGGTCGGTCCGCGGCGTGAATCATGGCCGCGGCGCGGTCGAGCGCGCGGGAATCGGGCTCCGCTCTCGGCACGCTCCAGACCCGCTTCTCGAAAAAATCCGGCGGATACTCATAGGCTTCCGCCTGAACGTCCTGCGGGAGCGCAAGCGTGACGGCGCCCGTCTCCGCGGGATTAGTGAGAATACGCATCGCCTGCAGCGCCGACGGCATCAGCTGCTCGGGCCGCGTGATCCGATCCCAGTAGCGCGATACCGGCTTGAGGGAATCGTTGACCGAGGCATCGCCGCGCGAGGGCACTTCGAGTTGCTGAAGGACGGGATCCACCGGTCGCGAGGCGAAGACGTCCCCCGGTAGCAAGAGAACCGGCAACCGGTTGATCGTGGCCAGCGCCGCACCGGTGACCATGTTGGTGGCGCCGGGCCCGATCGAGCTGGTGCAGGCCATCGTCGACAGCCGGTTGCGCATGCGCGCGTAGCCGACGGCGGCGTGCACCATCGCCTGCTCGTTGCGCGCCTGGTAATAGGTCAGCAGGTCCGGCTGCTCGAAGAGCGCCTCGCCCACGCCCGCCACGTTGCCGTGGCCGAAGATGCCGAAGCAACCCTCGATGAACCGCTGTTCCACGCCGTCGCGCTCGGAGTATTGCGCCGCGAGGAAGCGCAGCAGCGCCTGCGCCATCGTCAGCCGCATTACTTTTTCTCAGCCACAATCGCCGCCGCGGCATCGACGGCGTGGCCGACGTCGCCGTCTCTCGGATAGAGCAGGGTGCGGCCCGCGACCAGGCCGCGTATCTGGGGAATCGCCATCGCGCGTTTCCAGCTACCAAATGTTTCCGCCTGGTCCTCGCCCGGGTCACCCCCGAGCAGCAGCGTGGGCAAAC
>VBFR01000302.1 GCA_005889345.1 Chloroflexota bacterium | reverse complement strand
TGGGTAACCGGCGTGCGACGCCGCCTCGATTGCCTGGATGGAGAGCTTGTCCATCATCTCGATCGCTGCCGGAAGGATCCCAGTCCGTACGATGGCCGACACGGCATTGCTCGCGGTGGCAATGTCCGGATAGACGGCCATCAGGGTCTTTTGCACGGGCGGAAGCGGTTGGATCTTTACCCAGATCCGGGTGACGACGCCCATCGTTCCCTCCGATCCGACCAGCACACCGGTCAGGTCGTAGCCGATCGCTTCCGCGGCATTGCGTCCACCGACCTGCACCAGGTCGCCGCTAGCGAGGGCAACCTCGAGACCGGTGACGTGGTTGACGGTGACGCCGTAGAGGAGCGTGTGCGGGCCGCCGGCGTTGGTCGCCACGTTTCCCCCGATGGTGCAGGCGCCCTGGCTCGACGGGTCCGGCACGTAGTAATAGCCCTGTGGCTTGAGCGCCTGGCTCAGCGCCAGGTTGACGACCCCACGCCCTCGACCGGAACGGTGCCGCCGGCCAGGCTGCTGGCGCCGGAGCGCGCCGTGATCGGCACCGCGGCATCGGCGCAGAGCTTGACCACCTGCGCCACCTCTTTCGCGGTCCCGGGAATGACGACGATGTCCGGCAAGGCCGTTTCGGGGCTGGCATCGTACTGGTAGAGGCGCATCTCGTAGGGATCCGCGAACGCGAAGCGGTCGCCAACCACGCCGCGAATACGGCCAAGCAGGTCCTCGCGAATCGCCGCATCCATTTTGTTAAAGGGTACCCCCGGGAATCCCCCACACCCTACCCTCCCCCGCAAGCGGGGGAGGGTGCCGCGTGGAGGCTCGCTAACCGAAAGTCGGGATGATCCCGGGGATCAGATAGACCTCGATCATGGCGACGATGCCGACCGCAGCCGTCAGGAGCAGGCTGTAACCGATGGTGCGGCGGAAGATCTCACCTTCCGCGCCCACCCGGTTCACGCCCGCGGCGCCGACCGACAGGTTTTGCGGGCTGATCATCTTGCCCATCACACCGCCCGACGAGTTCGTGCCCGCCGTCAGGATTGGATTGAGGTGATGCCCGCCGATCACGATCTGTTTCGCGGTAAAGGCCTGCATCGGGCCGAAGAGCGTATTGGAGGCGGTGTCGCTGCCGGTCAAAAAGACGCCCAGCGCACCGATGACCGCCGAAAAGAAGGGGAATACCGCCCCCGTCTTCGCCATCAGCAACGCGAGCGTCGACGTCATCCCGGAGAAGTTCATCACGGCGGCGATGCCCAGGATGAACGCGATCGTCATGATCGGCAGGGCCAGTTGGCGCAGGGTTCGCCCGTAAGTCGTGAAGAAGAGGCTAATTGGTGCCCCCCGGATCGCCATCACGATGAAAGCCGCGATCGAGGCGAAGAGCACGAGGCTACCGGCGGCCGCCAGGAAGTCCCATGTAAACGTAATGGGATAGGCGGTCTCCTTGGTCACGATCGGCGGTTCCTGGGAGATCAGCGCCTTCGGCTTGGCCGAGGTCCCTTCGTAGCTGCCCGGCCACTGGAACCGCCAGAACGGAAACTTGAAGGCGCTCGCATCTTTTGTCGGGCTGGGCCCGATCCAGGGACTGGGACAGAGCGCGTACGCCGGCTGGCCGCACTTGAAGTCAGCGGTCACGTTCGCCGGCGTGTGGAGCGCGTTCTTCACGTTGCCGGGCGGGCTGCCGGAAAAGAATGGCAGGTTGCCCATCTGGCCGATGAGGATGACGACCACGAGGATCACGTACATCAGGTAGGCGCGCACGATCCGCGCCGGGGGATCGGCGACCTGAGCGACGGCAGCGCCAACGCTGCGGAACCTCGGCACAGCGCCTGGCAGTGGCGCGCGGTCGGCGGCGAACCCCCAGAGCGTCTTCGGCTTCCAGACACGAAGCAGCAGGGCGACCGCTGCCATCGAGACCAGCGCGGCAAGCACGTCCGTCAGTTCGGGGCCGATGAAGTTCGAAACCAGGAACTGAACCACCGCGAAAACGACGCCCGCCGTCAGGACGGCCGGCAAGACCTCGACCATTCGATTCCAGCCGGCGAGGACGACGATCAAGAAGCCCGGAATGATGATCGAGAAGATCGGAAGCTGACGGCCGACCATGGCGGAGAGCGCCAGGGTCACCTGTGTCTGGTCGTTGGCGCTGTGGCCGATGATGGGCGCGGTCAGCAGGCCGAGCGTCACGACCGGGATGCCGATCGACCCGAAGGCGACCGGCGCCGTGTTGGCCAGCAGCGCCAGCACCGCCGCGCTGATGGGCTCGAAGCCGAGGC